>JAGAUA010000020.1 GCA_017847885.1 Oscillospiraceae bacterium | reverse complement strand
TATCTGGCTGACAGAAAATCTCTGACGGCTTGATAAAGTGCGCCTGCAAGCAGATTTACAGAGGCAATATGCCCGTTACAAAGCTTTATACGTTTAACTTGACTTGCGTGATTTTATTGGTGGCTTTGTACGGTGTTGCCCAAAGTAAAATTGTTCCCATAATTTCAGTATATAAGCATTTTTTCTCCAAATCAACGAAATAAAGCCCATTTTGTAGGCAGTAATAATAGTTGCACGCGGCAAAATCCGCAAATTGTATCAAAAAAAACTTGACAAGTGACGAATACGGGTATATAATATATGTGTGATTTTATCTTGATTTTTGGAGCAAAATAAAGTATGAAGGCTGTTAATTCCGTTCTTGGCTTTTTTAACTATATATTTTTCGGCGCAGGCTCTTACTTTAGCTTTGGGTTCTTTTTTTCGTGCCGTAAAAAAATAGTTGCCGATAATGGTTAAAAGCCGATATTTTCTAAATATATCGTTTGTAATCGTCTGAGGCAGCTGATGTCACAGACTTTTTTTATGACGTAATTTCTTGAAAGGATGGTTACATACATGAATTTCAGAAGGATAATTTTGGCTGCGGCTGCGGCTGCGTTAGTGCTTTCCATGGCAGGCTGCAAAAAGGACGGCGCAGAGGGGGACGGTGAAACGACCCTTGGCGCGGAGGAATACGAGTCGCGCATTGCCGAGCTGGAAAGCCAGGTGGAGTCCCTTAAAGCGGAGACCGTGCCGAATATACAGTTCAAGAACAAGTCGGACTTTATTGCGGGCAAGTATAACCCTGCCGTCAGCGAGGCAGCCGCGCTAAAGGAAGAGGCTATGGCGGATATGCCCGAATATATCACCATCAAGGGCACGGAGTACAGCACCTCCCTTACCTCCCTTACACTCAACAATATGTCGCTGGATAACGAGGATATCAAGGATTTGAAGTATATGATAAACCTCACCGAGCTTCATATCTATCAGAACAATATCAGCGATATTACACCGCTTAAAGGTCTTACCAACCTGCATACCCTGTCTCTTTTCAAAAATGAGATAAGCGACCTCAGCCCCCTTGCAGGACTCGTATCCTTGGAGGACCTTTACCTCAGAGCAAACAATATCACCGATATTTCCCCTCTGGACGGTCTTGTCAACCTTACCGCACTTGACCTGTCGGAGAATGAAATTTCGGATATTACCCCTCTTGCGGATATGCACAATATAACGCTTCTGCGGCTTAACGACAACAAAATTACCGACATTTCCGCTTTAAGCGGCATGAAGCACATGGACAGACTTCACCTCCAAAACAACAGCATTGCGGACATCACACCCGTGACGAATATGGCTGACCTCACGGAAATTTACCTTGACAACAATCTGGTCTCAAACGTTGAGCCGCTTATGTCCCTTACCTCGTTGGGCTGGATAAAGCTTGGGGGCAATCCCGTTTCAAACCTCCAGCCCCTTACAAACCTGACAAACCTGAAAAAGCTCTATATAGAGGGTACGGATATTCCCGAGAATGAGCTTGCTTCTATCCAAGACAAGCTTACCGACACGGTCATTGTGACAAAATAAAAAATCCCGTGCCAATTTTATATCTAAATTAAATTTATCGGAGGAATTTAAAATGGTTATTATTCTCAAAAAAAATGCTGACAAAGCGTCCGTGAGCCGCCTTGAGGAAATGCTCAAAAACAAAGGCGTAAGCGCAAACCACATCGAGGGCGCAACACAGAACATCATCGGTCTTGTGGGCGATACTTCCGCAATCGACGTTGAAAACCTGCTTGCTCAGGACTGCGTTGAAAACGTCCGCCGAGTTCAGGAGCCTTACAAAAAGGCTAACCGCAAGTTTCACCCCGACGACACCGTTATCCCCGTAAGAGATACGATTATCGGCAACGGCTCGCTCCAGGTAATTGCAGGACCCTGCTCCGTTGAAAACGAGGACCAGATAATGACCACCGCCATTGCCTGCAAAAAGGCAGGTGCGACCATGCTCCGCGGCGGCGCATTTAAGCCCAGAACATCTCCCTACTCCTTCCAGGGACTTGGCAAGGAGGGCATTGAGCTTCTTATCAAGGCTCGCAAGGAAACGGGACTTCCCATCGTTACCGAAATAATGAACGGCGCAGACCTTGACCTTTTCGCAGATGTGGACGTTATCCAAGTCGGCGCAAGAAATATGCAGAACTTTGAGCTGCTTAAAGCTCTCGGCAAGTGCGGCAAGCCCGTTCTCCTCAAAAGAGGTCTTGCAAACACTCTCGAAGAACTGCTCATGTCCGCGGAGTACATCATGGCTGGCGGCAACATGAACGTTATCTTCTGCGAAAGAGGTATCCGCACCTTTGAGACAATGACGAGAAACACTCTCGATATTTCCGCAGTACCCCTCCTCAAGCAGAAGTCACACCTGCCCGTCTGCGTTGACCCGTCTCACGCTACGGGAATAATCTCCCTTATCGAGCCTATGTCTCTTTCCGCTGTTGTTGCAGGCGCGGACGCACTTGAGATTGAGGTACACTGCGACCCCAAGAGCGCGCTTTCCGACGGCGGTCAGCAGCTTACTCCCGAAAAGTTTACAGAGGTCATGACAAAGATCAAGGACATCTGCGCTTATCTCGGCAGACCCCTCGGCAAATAATTATGTAAACCAGGGCGGCTTCGGACAAGTCTCCCGAAAGATTTTTTGAGAGGACGGATCCTGAATGGCAATTAAAAAGATCACAGTCACGGCTTCGGGCATATATGACGTGCTTATCGGCGGAGGACTTCTCCGCTTCTGCGGCGGCTATGTAAAAAATGTTACGGAGGCTTCAAAGCTTGCGGTCATTACCGACGATACCGTTGACGCTCTTTACGGAAAAATCGTTACCGACGCTCTTGAAGCGGAAGGCTTCGGCGTATGCAAGTTTGTTTTCCCCCACGGCGAGACCTCAAAATCTGCAAAGACTCTTACCGATATTTGGAATTTCCTTTGTGAAAATAATCTCAGCAGAAGTGACTGCCTTATCGCGCTGGGCGGCGGCGTAGTCGGCGATATAACAGGCTTTGCGGCGGCAACCTACCTCCGCGGAATTGACTTCATTCAGCTTCCCACCACTCTCCTTGCGCAGGTGGATTCCTCCGTTGGCGGCAAGACCGCTATCGACCTTGACGGCGGAAAAAATCTTGTAGGCTCGTTCAAGCAGCCTAAGCTGGTGCTTTGCGATACCGATACCCTGGACACACTTTCCGACGATATTTTCATCGACGGCATGGGCGAGGTCATCAAGTACGGCATGATAAAATCCGAGTCGCTTTTTGCAGAGCTTGAGCAGTACACCACCGAAGCGCTGCGGAAAAACAAGGCCGCCCTCGACGACATTATTGCACAGTGCGTTACCATAAAGCGCGACGTTGTGGAGGCTGACGAGTTCGACACGGGCGAAAGAATGCTGCTGAATTTCGGTCACACCTTGGGTCACTCCATCGAGCAGTACTACAACTACACCGGCATTTCCCACGGAAAGGCTGTGGGCATTGGTATGCGCATGATAACCCACGTTGCCGAGAAAAACGGCATGGCTGAAACAGGTACATACGCAAGGCTGAAAAACTGCCTCGACTATTACGGACTTGACATAAACGTCGAGCCTGCAATGTCCGAGCTTGCAGGGGCATGCATAAACGATAAAAAGCGCTTCGGCGACAGCATAAATATCATAATTTGCAGCAATATCGGAACTTCGGCGGTCAAGAAAATGCCTGTGGAAGCATTCTTTGCAATGCTTTCCGAAACGTCCGAAAACTGAATTCAGGAGGCTACCCCATGGAAGCAAGGCTCACCCCCTCACGCCTTATCGGCAGGATAAAGGCTCCGTCGTCAAAAAGCTTTTCCCACCGTATGCTTATTGCCGCAGCCCTTGCCGACGGCGTTTCCGAGGTGTCAAACATAAGCACCTCCAACGACATTGACGCAACCGTTGACGCACTTACCGCACTTGGCGCGAAGATATACCGCGAGGGCGGCACATATACGGTCATGGGCATAAAAAAGCCTGCCGAAAACGCGGTGATAAACTGCCGTGAAAGCGGCTCAACACTTCGCTTTATCATACCTATCGCGGCGGCTCTGGGCTGCGAAAGCGAGTTCCACGGCTCGGGAAAGCTCCCCGAAAGACCAATTACACCCTATATCCGCGAAATGGGTAAAAATGGTGTAACTATAATCCGTGAAGAGGGCGTCATGCCCTTCACCATGAGCGGCAGGCTCACAGGCGGCGAGTACCTGCTGGAGGGAGACGTTTCCTCCCAGTTTATTACAGGACTTCTCTTCGCCCTGCCCCTTTGCAGCGGCGACTCGGTAATAAAGCTTACATCAAAGCTGGAGTCCAAGCCCTATGCCGATATGACGCTAAGCGCGCTGAAAACCTTTGGCATAACGGTCGAGGAGACCGCGGACGAAAACGGATACCCCCAATATTTCATAAAGGGCGGTCAGAAGTATACCCCTGCCGACTGCACCGTTGAGGGCGACTATTCACAGGCGGCTTTCTTCTTTACCGCAAACGCCCTCGGCTCGGAAATAACCGTTGACAACCTTGACCCCAATTCCGTTCAGGGAGATAAAAAAATCCTTGAAATTATGCAGGAAATCGGTTATAATAAGCTTGAGAGACTTAAACCGTTCAGCGTTGACGTCTCCGATATCCCCGACCTCGTGCCGATACTGACCGTGCTGGGCAGCTTCACCGACGGAGTATGCCGCATAACAGGGGCAAAACGCTTAAAAATCAAGGAAAGCGACCGCCTGCTTGCCATATCCGAAGCGCTTAACAGCATTGGCGGAAAGGTCATATGCGGCGACGATTTTCTTGAAATACATCCCGTGGAAAGCTTTCACGGCGGAAGGGTCTTAGGCTGCAACGACCATAGGATAGTTATGGCAGCCGCAATTGCTTCAACCGCGTCCGACGGCGAGATAGTCATAACCGACGCGGAAGCCGTAACAAAAAGCTACCCCGATTTCTGGGAGGATTTCCGTTCGCTGGGAGGTAAAGCAGCGCTTTACGGTGAATAACTCCTTACTTTGAAAGGATTGATTTTGCAAATGTCTTCATTCTGGAACCATAATATCACGGTGTCTATCTTCGGCGAATCCCACGGTCCCGCTATCGGAGTTGTGCTTGACAAGCTCCCCTCGGGCGAGCATATCGACGCCGAGGAGCTGAAAAACTTTATGGCAAGACGCGCTCCCAAAAAGGACGCCACCTCCACTCAGCGCCGCGAGACCGATATGCCCAACATCATTTCGGGCATCTATAACAACTACACCACGGGTACCCCCCTCACTGCGTTCATCAACAACACCGACACCCATTCCCAGGATTACAACAATATCTCCAAGCTTGCCCGTCCCGGTCATGCGGACTATACGGGCGCTCTCAGATACAAGGGCTTCAATGACGTCCGCGGCGGCGGTCACTTTTCGGGAAGACTTACCGCACCCCTTTGCTTTGCAGGCGCAGTATGCGGTCAGATTTTGGAGCGCAGAGGGATATACACCGGCGCGCATATCCTCCGCGTGCATAATATAAAGGAGCAGAAGTTCAACCCCTGTGAAGTCACCCGTGAGGATATAATTGACCTTAGGCATAAAAAATTCCCCACCCTTAACGATAAAAAGGGTGCGGCTATGGTTGCTGATATCGAAAAGGCGCGCATGAGCTGCGACAGCGTCGGCGGAGTTATCGAGTGCGTTGTCACAAACGTTCCCGCAGGAATCGGCTCGCCCATTTTCGAGGGTCTGGAAAACAGCATCGCGCAGCTTGTTTTCGGTATCCCTGCCGTTAAGGGCATCGAATTCGGCGCAGGCTTCGAAGCTGCGGAAATGCTGGGCAGCCAGAACAACGACGAGTTCTACGTTGACGACCACGGCCATGTGCTTACAAAAACAAACAACCATGGCGGTATCCTCGGCGGAATTTCTTCGGGTATGCCCATCGTGTTCAGAGTTGCGTTCAAGCCCACTCCGTCCATTGCAAAACCCCAGGAGACCGTGGACATCAGCAACATGACCAATCAGGTGCTGGAAATCAAAGGCAGACACGACCCCTGCGTTGTGCCCCGTGCAGTGCCCTGCGTAGAGGCTGCCGCAAATATTGCAATTCTTTCCCATATGCTCAGTTATCCGAACTTCTGATTTGACAAAACGGAGGGATAGTATGGCTTCTTTGAAACGTGAATACATCTTCCGCAACAACCATGAGCGCTATGCTTCCATGAAAAGGGGATTTAAATTCAGCTTTTGGGCGTCTGTACTTCCCTCGGCGGCAACGTTTCTGGTGCTGACGGTGATATACTTCGTAAAGGCACTTGCCCTTATGGCAGGCTCAAGCATGATAATTGCCGAAAAGCTTGTGGGCGACATTATCGGCACGAGCGTCTCGGACAGTCTCGGCTATAAAGTCCCCTATCTGTATATGTTTGCGCTGCTTTCGATAGCGGTGATATCCTTTTTCACCATGCATATGCAGCTCAAAAAGCCTAACTATCTGCTCTTTGTTATATACGCCCTTTTTTCGGCATACGGTCTTATCGGTATGTTTGCAGGTTGGTGCGGTGTCGGCTTCGGGCTTTATGCAATAGTTTACGGCGCATTCGGAATGTGGCTGGAGGATTTCGTCCTGCGCCTGCACAAGGAAAAGGAGTATCTCTCCACCCAGGACGGTTACCCCGACTTTATCGTAGTTATAGACGAGCCGCGTGCTATGGCGAATAGCTTAGGGCTTTCCTATAACGAAAGCGAGTTCAAAAAGCGTCAGCGCAAGGAAAATCCCAAGCTTGAGGACAAAAGCAGCGAAATGGACGAACTGACGGTAGATATGGAGCTTCCCAAAGGAAAACGGAAAATCGACAATATGATGTAACCGTAAAATTCGTTGAAAGTGGTCATAAACATGATTGATTTTGGTACAACCGAGCTGAATTCGGTGCATGACGTAAAGGTGCTGATATGCTACCTGCTTGATAAGCTGAAGCGGCCCGTGACAGAGGAGCAGCTTTACGAGATAGTGCTTGACAGCGAGGTCATCAACTATTTTTATTATACGGAAGCAATGGGCGAGCTGCTGAAAAATCAGTCTATACGGCAGGTAAGCCGCGGCGGTGAAACATATATCGAGCTTGAGGAAAAAGGGCATTTCGGTGCGGACTACTTTAACGAGTTCATACCCTACTATTTCCGCAAGGAGATATTGAAGGCGGCAATGTATTATTTTGCCAGAATTAAGCGTGAAAACGACGCGGAAATCACCATTGAGCCGACCAAAAACGGCTGCGAGGTAAACTGCGTTATACGGGATACCGAGTTTGACTTGATGCGCATTTCCCTCTATGCCCCCGACGCCGACCAAGCGCAGGTCATAAAGGAGAAAATCATGCTTAACCCTGCGGACTTTTACCGAAAGGTCATCGGCTTTGCGCTGGATAATGAAGAAGAAAAACTGGAAATAAATGTGGATTAAAAAAGGCGTATCGAAAAACAATTACGTTAACGGGACGGGAGACCCGTCCCCTACATTAGAATGACTTTTTAGCCATCTTGTAGGGGCGGATATTATCCGCCCGTTATTGAATACCTTTTTGGACAAACTGAAAGGCGTATCGAAAGATACGCCTTTAGCTTTTCTATTGCACCGTAAACTTGTCCGTAATCTCACGAAGCCTCCTTGCCTCGCTGACTATCTCGCCCGTGTCCGCCGTATAAACGCAGTCGGAAGCCGAAGCGTCCGCGTAATCCGTAAGCTGCTTTTCAGCCGACTTTGCAGCAGCGGCATACTCCGCCGACGCCTGTTCAAGCCGGTTAAGGTACTCCGAAGCTTCCTCCGCAGCTTCTATCGCCTTTTCAAGCACAGCCGCAGTTTCCCTTGCAATGTTCGTTCCGTTTGCTATCGAAGCCACGGTCTCATCTATAAGCACCGTCGTTGACTGCGCCGACTCGGAGCTTTTCAGCGCAAGGGAGCGTACCTCCTCCGCAACAACGGCAAAGCCCCTGCCGAATTCGCCTGCGGTCGCAGCCTCCACCGCCGCGTTCAGCGCAAGAATATTTGTCTGGAACGCAATGTCCTCTATCTGTCCCACAACCGCCGTAATATCCTCGGTACGGGAATTTATCGCACCCACAGCTTGAGTCAGCCCTGCAAGCTTTATGCGCTCCGCTTCAAGCTGCCTGCGTGTCTCGCCCAGCTTTTCCGCGGTTTTGGCGCAGTACGCCTCAATACTTCCGCAATCGCCGAAGTCCACATCGGGACATTCCCCGTGAGACGCGCCGTGTTCCGCTGTAACGCTGATTTTTTCCGCATTGTCCATGACCGAATCGGAAGCGGTGCGTATCTCGGAAAGCGTGCCACGAAGGAAGCTTTTCATGTTGGACAAAGCGCCGTGAATTTTTGCAAAATCTCCCGAATAGACCGCGCTGTCCTCGGCAATATTTCCCTCCGCGACCCTTGATATCGAGCCTGTTATCTCGCACACGCAGCCGTTCAGCGCGTCAACGGTCTTGTTAAGGGCGTCCGCAATTGCAGCAGATTCGTCCCTTGAACGCGCTTTCGGCACGGGTGAGGTGAAATCTCCCTCCGCAAGAGCGGAAATTCGGTCGGACATTTTTCGTATCGGGGAAAGCGTGCTGCTGAGGATAACGGTTATCATCACGCAGAAAACCACGGCAAGCAGCGCCGAAAGCACCAGCACCGCAGCAATTTCCGCCGACAAGTCGGGCATAAGCTCGGACGGGTTAGCCTCAACGGATATCACCCAGCCCTCTCTTGACTTTACCTCGGCGCGTGCGGTGTAAATGCCGTCTGCACCCGAGGGCGTTCCTGCAATATGATGTTCATTTTCCGTAACAAAAACCGCGCAGGACTTGCCCAGCGAAACGCTGTCAAAAACCTCCTCAAAAAAACCGCTGCTTGCAGTACACACCAAAACGCAGGCGCGGCTGTCGTCAATATAGTCCAAGGGAACGGCATAGCAAACCACGTTTTTGCCGTTCTTTGCGTATGGCTCTGTAAAAAGCGGCTTACCCTGAACGGCGCTTTTCACCGCCTCGTTTTGGGAGTAATCCGTCACGCCGTCGATGGATTTCATGGTCTGGGAGTATACGATATCAAACTCCGTGCCCACGTCTGAGAAATTCTTATTCCGCGTATCAAGAAGCTTCAGCCGCACATCATCAATTGCGCGGCTCATGGCAAAATCGGCGGAAACGTCGTCCGCAACAGCAGTTATCGCGTCAATTTTTCCCGAAATCGCGTCGGACAAAGCATAGGCGCTCTGGTCGATCACCGAAAGCACCGCTGTCTCGGCAGAGCGCTTCGCAGCAGCATAAGAAAGGAAAGCAAACGCGGCGGCAGCAGCCGTGAAAATGACCAAAGTCACAGCGATAAGCTTTGTTTTTACCGAACAGCGCACACTATCCCTCCTTATTTTTATATGCAGCGAAAATCAACCTGCTATCTCTTTTGCGGAATACTTGATAAACTCGACAAAATCCTTCTTCGGAAGGGGTTTGGAGTAGAAAAATCCCTGAATATATTCGCAGTTAAGCTCGGCAAAGCGCCTTGCAAGCTGCTTGGATTCAACGCCCTCGATAACAATTTTCATGTCAAGCTCTTTCAGCATTTGAATGGTGTTTTTCAGAATTATCCATGTTTTCTCATTATTTTCCTCGTCAGCAAAGGTCTTGTCTATCTTTACGATTTTAACGGGAAGAGACGCAACGCGCTTTGCGTTTGAATAACCCGAACCGTAATCGTCGAGAGAAAAGCTTATTCCTGCACCGAGAAGCCTGTCAATATTCTCCATCATAACGCTTGGCGAGTGATTTGCCGCAGTTTCGGTTATCTCAAAGTTGATTTTTTCGGGAAGTATGCCGTAATCCCACAAAATTTTCAGCACCCTTTCCGCAAGGTCGGGCTGCATACATTGTGCGGCAGAAAGATTGACCTCGATGTAATCCAGACCAAGCTGCTCAAATTCGCCGCCGGAAATAAACTTGCAGACCTCCTCGATGACGAACTCCCCTATCTTGTTTATAGCGCCGCTTTCCTCGGCAGCCGGGATAAACACATCGGGCGGAATAAAGCCGTACTTGTCGGTTTTAAGGCGCAGCAATGCCTCAGCGGAAATAAACCGCTTCTTTTCAATGGAAAAAATCGGCTGATAGTAGACCTCAAAGCTTTTGTTTGCGATAGCGTTGTCGATGATAACAGCAAGCTCGTCCTTCATTTCAAAGCTGTTATCCCGCATAATATCCGCCGCATACATAACGCCGCCCGAATAAGGCAGCTCCTCATGGAAATTCAAGCCGAACGACATAAGCGTTTTGAAATCCGGGATATCCTCGGGGCAGTTGGCAATGCACACATACGTCCTCGGATTAATGTCGATCTGATTAACGGTAATGCTGTTTTGGAAAACATTGTTTATCCTCAAAGCCGTATCGGAAGCCTTGTCCTTAAATTTTTCGTCAATAACAACGCGAAATCTTCCGTTGTCAAGATAGTACAAATCAGCATTGAGCTTCATATCCCTGTTTATCTCGGAAAGCTCACGGGATATTATCCCGAGAAGCTCATTCAGCGCGTCAAAATGGAGAATAGTCCTAAGCGAATCAAAGTTTGAAATGTTAATAAGGATAACGGTTACATTTTTGCTGTTGGCAAAATTTCTCTTCATGTCATAGGCGTAAACACTGTGCTTTAAAAGCCCCGTAAAGGCGTCGATGCGTTCCTCTGGGTGATGCACCGCGATAGTAATAAACAGCAGCGAAAATGTTTCCAACAGCAGGCAAAGCTCCATGTCGGGATTTAGCATACCAAGAATAAACGCCAAAACCGAAAGGGGCAGGATAGACGCCAGAACTGCGATTTTTTCCGTGCTGAAAAGCTTTCTGTATTTGAGAAGCCAGATGACCCCTGCCGTAAAATAAATAAACGAGCAGACAGCAAAAAGCGGATACAGCGAGCCGCAGACAAAGCCGGTGTCCTGTTCATAGTAAAACAGACTGCCGCTAAAGGGATTAGCAATGAAAAGCGATATTATGCCTGCATACGGAATAAAAAGCAGCGGCTTAAGCAGGGCGTACTGCTTAAATTTATGCCATGTATCGGTAATGCTTATGATATAGAAAAGGTACACAGGGGCAATAAGGCTTGCGGACAGCTCAAATCCATAGCGGCAAACAGTTTCAATTACAGTACCTACCGTGTTGAGGCTAAGGCATATGCCGAAAATTGATGAAAGGAAAATCGAAGACGAAAGCAGCAAAAAGAATTTATTTGCGGCACCGTCTTGCTTCTTTTTCCAAAGGCAGGAGCAGCCTACCGCAAAGGTAAGTATCGCAGCGCACGCATTAAAATAAAACGACGGAGCCATAAATAACCTCCTTACCGACGTAAATTTATTTATGCTGTACAAAAAATTCCTTAAAAAGAGACATATTTTTACTACTTAATAATAGCACAAAAAGGACAAAATGTAAAGCATTTTTAAAATAATCAAGCTTTTTGTGTAATATACCTAAAAAAGCCCGTCCGAATTGGGACGTTGACATTTTGCGGCGGTAATGTTATAATTATCCCAATAACAAATCGGGAATTTTGTCATATTCAGATGCGGTTTGTAAAAGCGGAAGGAGGACTTTTTCCGTCGGAAAAAGGTAAAATAATGCCTGAAACAAAAATATTCAGTAAAAACAGCACTTATCAGAAATTTGAGGTGCTTAAAACAAATAGGAATAAAAGATACCGCTACAATGAGTTTCTGGTTGAGGGCGTACGAAGCCTTAACGAAGCCGTGAAAAACAGCTGGAATATTAAGTCGTTTATTTATGACAGCAGCAATTTATCGGGTTGGGCAAAGGAAATGATATCAAACGTTAAGACAGAGATGAATTTCTGTCTAACGGCGGAGCTTATGAGTGAACTTAGCAGCAAGGACGATACGTCCGAATTAATGGCGGTAATTGAAATGCGTGAGGATAAGCTTGAAAATGTGCAGCTTTCCGAAAACCCTTTCATTGTTCTGTTCGACAGACCGTCAAACAAAGGCAATCTCGGCACGATGATACGCTCCTGTGACGCGCTCGGAGCGGATATGCTTATCATTACGGGGCATTCCGTTGATTTATACGACCCCGATGTAGTGGTTTCCGCCATGGGTTCTTTTTTCAATATGCCCGTTATCAGAATTGCCGACAACAACAATTTGTTTGATTACATCAACAAGCTGAAAAATAAGTACCCCGATTTTGTAACTGTCGGAACTACCGCTCACAAGGAAAATCCAATCTATTCAGCCGACTTGACCGTACCCCTTATGCTGATGATGGGAAATGAAACCATGGGGCTGAACAAAGCCTATAAAGAATACTGCGATTTGCTTTGTACTATTCCGATGTCGGAAAGCTCCTATGCTTCTTCATTTAACGTCAGCTGTGCAGCGTCGATACTTATGTATGAGATAACAAGGCAGCGAGGGATAAAGTAATAGAAAACGACCTGAGAAGAATGTTCCTCTCAGGTCGTTTTTATACTAATTCCGTCCAAACCATAGGTTTTGACTTGCCACCCTTTAGGCGGCTCTCCTTATAGACAAAGTCTATAAGGAGATTAGGAATTAGTATTATAGCTGTATCGCATTACGCCGCGGACTTCTTAAACCAGAACAGGCTGTATCTGAACGCCGTTGAGGGCGTGCTCCACCGCTTCGGGTATGCGCTCAAAATCCGCCGAGAGGGAGCGCGGCTTTGCGGCTGGGTCATCCTGACGAAACGGCACGATATACACGCTTTTGTAGTTCAGAAGCATACCGAGATTTTTCGCCGAGCCGGCAAGCCCATCGTTTGTGGAAAGGGCTATAACAAGTGGAGAAGCGTTGCGGATGTGGGATTTTGCCGCCATAGTTACAGGTGTATCGATTATTCCAAGGGCAAGCTTTGCAAGAGTGTTTCCCGTGCATGGGGCAATTACCAGCACGTCAAACATTTTCTTAGGACCGATAGGCTCAGCCTCCGCAATAGTTCGGATAACGCTTTTCCCCGTGACCCTTTCGAGATAGGCAATATGCTCCGCGGCTTTGCCGAAGCGAGTGTCGGTCTCGGCGGCGTTGTGGGACATTATCGCCGTAACGTCCGCGCCCAGCTCAACCAGCCGTTCAAGCTGGGCAAACGCCTTTTTGAACGTGCAGAACGAGCCGCATACCGCAAACCCGATTTTTTTGCCTTTAAGCTCCGTCATTTTGCGCCCTCCTTTCCGAAAGAATATTCTTTACGGTTTCGGCAATAATTTCTCCCGAGGTCACGGGCGCGGTCTTGCCGGGAAGCGAAAGCAGCCACATTGTACGTATACCAAGGCAGCTCGCGGTATCGAAATCCACGCCGCCCGGCTTTGAAGCAAGGTCGATAACAAGGCAGTCGCCGCCCAGCTTTTTAAGCCTGTTTTCATCGAGAATGACCGCAGGAACGGTGTTGAAAATAATGTCAAACCTGCCCAGCAGGTCGTCTATCTCATTTATGTGAACCGCGCCGCAGCCGTATATCTCCGCCCATGCAAGGTCGGAAAACTTGCGCGCCGCAACGGTAATTTCCGTGCCGAAGCCCGAAAGCTGTTTGATAAGTACCTTTGCGATACGTCCTGCGCCGAGAATGAGAATTTTCCTGCCCGAAAGAGTCACGGCAAGCTCCTCCATAGCCGCCTGTATCGCCCCCTCTGCCGTGGCTACCGCGTTCAGCACGGCAAATTCCTCGCGCTTTGAGTAATCCTCGGTAGAAATCCCCTTTTTGTCAAAAAGCTGTCTTACCTCGGGAGAAAGCAGACCCCCGAAAACCGTTCCCCCCTGCTTGACCGCGGCGGCAACGTCCTCAAGGAGCAGCGGCGTGTCGGAGCAGGGCGTGTTGACCGTTACTCCGTCGGGGGAAGCAGGCAGCGGCAACACAGCATAATCCGCCTTTACCTTAAGTTCCCCAAGGCTTTTTATCAGTTTTATGCGGCTGAACATTGCAGCATTTCTGTCAAATCCTGCCGCATATACAGTATATTGCTCGGCAAGACGTTCCGCCAGAGTCACAAAACGCAGGTCTCCGCCTGCAACAAGAAACACTTTATTCATATGCAAACATCCTTTCACGCTGCAAAATACATTCATTTGAAAGTGTACTCCGCCCGAATATTAGGGAAGTACGGCTCAACGTCCTGTATATAATATGCTTCTGCGGTGAAATGGGTGCAAAAAAGGATACCGCAGACAGTGCCCAACGGTATCCCGAAAAAATTATTATTTTTTTGTTACCGTAAAGTCAAAACAGCTAAAATCCGAATCACACCCTGTTGTTTTAGTAAGTTCCTCGATATATTCAATCGGGAAAGGCGGATTTGCAATAGGCTTCATCGCAATTGACATAAGCTTCATAGGATTGTCGTCAGCGGCGGTGCGGTTTGAAGAAAGCTTTCCGCAGCGACGACAGCGGTGTATTATCGACCATTCGCCGTTTTTCTTTATCCATACGGCAACAGGCTCCATAATTCCGCCACATTCCGATTCGCGGTCTCCCGGCTCGTTGTCAACGTGCAGACTTGACAGGCAATTGGGGCAATGATTTCGGTGTTCACTTCCTGCGCCCTCGGGTACGACCTGCCGTCCGCATACTTTGCATGTAAAAACTTCCATGCAGCTGTGATTTTTATAGTAACCCTTTTCAAAAGATTTCCTTTTGTTTTCTCTGTTCAAGACTATTCCTCCTAAAAGTAAAATACCTTTTGGGAGGCTGCAATGCTTAACCTCCCGGTCAGCCTGCAATAGCCTTTTCTGATGTTTTATTATTTTTCATACATATTCTCCTTATATCCAATTAAAGTGTATAAAAAATCAAGTAAAAGCTTAAATGAGTTTCGATATCGGGAGGATAATATCCGCCCCAACAAAAAACTTAAAACGACTTTCAGCGATTTTTTACTTTATTGGAAATTAGTAATACTATTATGTCCCTCCCCGTCAGACAGGGAGAGACACAATAAACTTTAGCTAAGTAATCAGCCCATTACAGCTACAACCTCGTGAACGCCGCCGTCAAAGTTCGGGAGAACATTGCCCTCGATAGCCTTGCCGTCAACAGTTACAGACTTGATACCCTTTGAAACATGGTTGGGGTTTTCTATCTTGATGTTGTATGTAGCGCCGCGATAGAAACGTGAAACGGTGTAGCCGTCCCAAGCCTTAGGAATGGACGGGTCGATCTTCAGACCGCTGTAATCGGGAATGATACCCAGAATGTACTGGGAGATAGCCACGAAGTTCCAAGCAGCAGTACCGGTAAGCCAGCTGTTCTTAGCCTCACCGAAACGCTTAGCGTCCTTGCCTGCGATCATCTGAGCGTAAACATAAGGCTCGGTTCTGTGGAGCTTTTCGTCCTCCTGATATGCAGGAGCAATTCTTGTGTAGTAGTCAAATGCAAGGTCGCCCATGCCAGCGTGAGCAGCAGCGCACATGATCCATGCGTTGTTGTGGCAGAAGATACCTGCGTTCTCCTTGTATCCGCCGGGGTATGTGGAGATCTCGCCGTACTCTACAACGTACTTTGTAAATGCAGGGTTGTTAAGAACAAGACCATGCTCTGTGCCCAGGTACTTGTCGATGCTTGCCATAGTCTTTTCTGTGAACTCCTTGCCGCCGATGTCGGACATTACGCAGAAGCCCTGGGGTTCGATGAATATCTTGCCCTCTTCGTTTTCGTGAGAGCCGACCTTCTTGCCGTAAGCGTCGTATGCACGGAGAAACCATTCGCCGTCCCAGCCGTACTTAACGATAGCTTCCTTCATCTTGTCGATCTCAGCCTGTGCCTTGTCAGCCTCGGCATTGTCGCCCATTCTGCGGCAAAGCTCAACGTACTCAGGTCCGATGTATGTGAACATACCTGCGATCATTACAGACTCAGCAGTTTCTTCGTTCAGCGGCTTGCCTGTCTCGGGGTCAACTTCCTTTGCAATGTTGGAAGCCGTGTTCTGGAAGCTTTCGCCGGGTACACGGGAGAAGCAGTTAAGGTTGAGGCAGTCGTTCCAGTCAGCACGTCCGATAAGGGGCAGACCGTGAGGACCCTTGTTGTTTACAACGTGATAGAAGCTTCTCTTCAGGTGGTCGAGGAGGGGCTGTGCAAGAGCAGGGTCATTCTTGTAGTCAACCATTTCCTTGAGGATATCGTAGTCGCCTGTTTCCTTGATATAAGCGGCTGTGGAAAGGATCATCCACAGGGGGTCATCGTTGAAGTTTGTACCTGCAGCGTCGTTGCCCTTCTTGGTAAGAGGCTGGTACTGATGGTAGTTGCCGCCGTCTTCAAGCTGTGTTGCGGCAATATCGAGAATTCTCTCTCTTGCTCTTTCGGGTATCTGGTGAACGAAGCCGAGAAGGTCCTGGTTGGAGTCACGGAAGCCCATGCCGCGTCCGATACCGCTTTCAAAGTAAGAAGCGGAACGGGACATATTGAATGTGACCATACACTGGTACTGGTTCCAGATGTTGACCTGTCTGTTGAGCTTTTCGTCGGGAGAAGTGAGGGTATACTTAGCAAGCAGCTCGTCCCATGTCTTCTTAAGCTCTGCAAGTGCAGCGTCAACCTTTTCTGCGGTGTCGTACTTAGCCATCATCTCGTAAGCCTTGGACTTGTTCATTGTGCCGTCAGCATTGAACTTTTCGGGGTACGGATTTTCAACATAGCCAAGCATGAATACGAGAGTCTTTTCCTCGCCTGCCGCAAGAGTGATGTTCTTGCAGTGGGAAGCGATAGGCGACCAGCCGTCAGCAACGGAGTTTGCAGGCTTGCCGTCCATAACCGTCTGAGGATTGTGGAAATCGTGGTAGATATCGCCCATAAAGGTCTCGCGGTCGGTATCGAAGCCGTCAACAGTATCGTTTACAGCATAGAAAGCGAAGTGGTTTCTTCTTTCCTTGTATTCGGTCTTGTGGTAGATAACAGCGCCGTTCTTTTCAAGCTCTACCTCGCCTGTGTTGAAGTTTCTCTGGAAGTTTGTGGAGTCGTCCTGAGCGTCCCAAAGACACCACTCGATAAAGGAGAACAGCTTGAAGCTCTTGGGAGCGCCGCTCTCGTTTTTGAGAACGACCTTCTGAACCTCACCCGTGAAGTTCTGGGGAACGAAGAATGTTACCTCTGCGGAAAGACCGTTCTTCTTGCCGCTGATAACAGTGTAGCCCATACCGTGGCGGCACTTGTACTCGTCAAGCTCTGTCTTTACGGGAGACCAGCCGGGATTCCAGACAGTGCCGTTGTCGTTTATGTAGAAGTAACGTCCGCCTGCGTCAGCAGGAACGTTGTTGTAGCGGTAACGTGTGATACGAGCAAGACGAGCGTCCTTGTAGAAGTGGTAGCCGCCTGCCGTGTTGGAGATAAGCGCAAAGAAATCCTGTGTACCCAGGTAGTTTATCCAAGGGTAAGGAGTCTTTGGCGAGGTAATGACATACTCTTTGTTTGCGTCGTCGTAGAAGCCGAATTTCATCTGAAAAACCATCCTTTCTGCTATACCGTGTTATCACGGTCAATTCTGCTCTGCCGCAGATATATTTAATGACAATAGCGACCGCAGACAAAGTCGAAACCTGTCTGCACTATTATAGCCATTATACCATGTTAAACGTTTAATATCAAGAGAACGTTAAAATTTTGCAACAAAATTATATAACAAATTTTTCGCAGTTTTTCCGTCTATTTATACAAATTCGAGTGCTTGTCCCGAATTTTTATTGCTTTACGGTTTTCACAAGATTAGTATATTCGGGGCGCACCGCCTTATATACCGAAACGCCCTTTTCCATGCCGAAAATTTTCAGTATGCCGCGGTAAAACTGCTGCTTTCCGTCGGCAGTTTTCACAAGCTCCAGCACCTCTGCCGTCTCCTGCTCCGAGGTCACATCGGCTTTGGCAAGTGCATTTTTCAGTATGTCAGGAACGCCCTCCGCCTTTTTGGGAACATTCTGCTTCTTTTGGGGTGCAGCCGCTTTTTCCGTAACATTCGGCTTTCTGCCACGCTTTTTCGGCACGGGCTTTGCTTCCTTTTCGGGTGCAGGCTGTTCCTGCACGTCTGCACTTTTTTCCGCCGCCACGGTATCGAGAGACACCGCAGGAGCATCGTTTTGCTGTATCTTAGCCATAAACGGCGACTCAAACATCATCAGCGCCTTGTTCACCGACGACGCGCTGTTTATGGAAATATTAACGGGTATGCCGCTTCTTTCCCAAAAATCCCGTACATATTCATAGCCCCGGTCGTTGCTGATTATGCAGAACTGCTTATCCTCGCCCTTGCTGATAAGGTATCCGAGAAAGCTTGCAAGCTGAAAATCGAGAGCGTTTTTGCCGCCGCTGGCAACGCTGTAATAGGTTATCTCCGCAGGACTTGAGAGCAGGTTAAGGTGCGCCGAAAAGGACATATTCGCCGCGTTTGCCGTATAAAAAATGTAGACCTTATCCTCCTTTGTAAGCCGCTGGATACCCGAAATTCCTGCCGATGTAACATTTTCAAAATCAACTAAATATACTGCCATACTATCACTTCCCAAATTTATTTTGTATGCTTCTGGAGCGCAGCCGCAAGATAAAGCGAGCCTGCCACAACTACCATTCCGTCCGTGCCTGCAAGGGTCACCGCTCTTGCTACCGCGTCGTTGATGCTGGATACCTCCGCCTCGCGGAACATCTCCGCAAGCCGCGGCGCAAAAACCGTTTTCGGAGCAAAACCGTCAAGGCACACCGCCCTGTCAATATAGCGGCTGATATAGCCTATCGCCGTCTGCCAATCCTTGTCCTCCATCATGCCGCAGACCATTATCTTCGGCGCTTTGGGCACGGTCCTTATAAAGTCCGCAAGCGCCCTCATGCCGTCGGGATTATGAGCGCCGTCTATTATCACAAAGGGCTTGTCCTCGCGGATTATCTGACACCTGCTGGGCACCTCCGCGGTTTTTATCCCGTCGTAAATATGCACGTAGGATATCCTGTTAAAGCCGCTTTTTTTCAGCGTGTATAACGTCTCTATCGCGGTGAGAGCGTTGTCTATCTGATGCCTGCCCGCCATGGCGGTGATGTAGGTCATGCCCTTGTAGGAAAAGCGGTTGCCCGTGCAGCCGCACTTTTCTATCTTAAGCCTGCCCGTGTTTGGGGTAATAAACAGGGAGTTGAACTGCGTTGCAGTTCGGTACACCAGCGCGTACACCTCACGCTTTTGTGAGGGCGCAAGCACAACGGGACAGTCCTGCTTGATAATGCCAGCCTTTTGGCGTGCGATTGTTTCAATTGTATCCCCAAGCACGGCGGTGTGGTCGAGGGAAATTGAGGTAATGACCGAAACGCAGGGATTTTCGATAATGTTGGTGCAGTCGAGAAGTCCCCCCAGACCTGCTTCCAGAACAACGATGTCGCACTTTTTCTCAGCAAAGTATATGAACGCTATCGCCGTGGTTATCTCAAATTGTGAGCAGTCGGTGCATAAGCCGTCGATAACGGGTCTTATCCGCGTAACGATGTCGGCAAGCTCCATGTCGGAGATGTTTATCCCGTCAATGCGTATCCTGTCGTTGTATACCCTTATAAACGGGGAGGTGAACTCACCCGTTCTGTACCCCGACTTTGTCAGGGAGCTTGCTATCATGCGGACGGTCGAGCCCTTGCCGTTAGTTCCTGCAACGTGAACGAAGCGGAGATGCTGCTGGGGATTGCCCAGCGCGCGCATTATACGTGCAAATCTCAGCAGGTTGTTCACGGGCTTTCCAAGCTTTGAAAAGCTGTTTATATAGTTCATTGCGCCGTAAATATCCAAAATATCACCTTTATTTTACAAACAATTATTGTTATTATATCACATTTTCAGAGTAACTGCAACGGGAAAACGCAAAAATCCCCGTATCGTGTGATACGGGGGTGTTATTCATTCCTGTCTTAATTTTTCTGCTTTTTCACGATTACGTTTTGCACGTTCAAATGCATCTCTTGCATAGGCATAGTGTTCGCCTCCAAGACCGTTTTTAGCATAAGCCCATTCACGCTTACCTTTTTCTTCATATGTGTCGGCTGTTGAGTTAAATCTTTTTATCAAGGTTTCTTTACTTTGAGCCATTTAAAAACACCTCTATTTTTTATTTTTTTCAAGTTCTTTTCTGAAATTGCCTATTTTCATATCTTTGCGAACTTTTTTTCCATTTGCATGCTTTATTGCTCCTTCAATACCATGCTTTTTTTCAAAATTACCAACTTTACAATCTTTTCTAACTTTTCTTGCCACAAGTATTCCTCCTTATAATTCTTGCGTTTGCTCATCAAAAGTTTTAGCAATAATCCATCCTATGGTTTCTGTCAGACCAGCGGCGGTAGAAGCATTAATAGCATTTCCAATTCCGGGAATCCATCCTATTAAAGCTTGAGAAATACCTCTTCCTACAGTAGAGGTTAATGCTGTAGCAAGCATTGATTGTGCTGCCGATTCAAGTATTTCAAGTCCGAATACTTGCCCTAATGCAACTATCATTCCTATTTGAATCGGTACCAATATAACATTGTCCGAACAGGGCAATTGAGCCAAACCTGCACCGACAGCACCTGCGGCTGTTGCGGCAGGGTGAATAATTGCATGACATTTAGTTTTTTGCTCTTTCGTCATTATATCAGCTCCTTAAATATTTTTCGACCTATTATTTAATATTATAACACATTTAAATTATTTTTGCAATTAATTTATCTTGCAAAAATAATTTAAATGTCTTGTATATTTTTCACAATAAATCATAAATAATTAATATAAAATATAGTATTTTATGAAATGGAGATATTTTATGTTTAAAATTCAAAAGGGTTATGACACTGTAAGCAAGACTTTTCGCTTGCCTATTGAACTTGTTGAACAGCTTGACTCACTTGCTTATAAATATAATTTGTCACTAAATCAGCTTGTAGTTCAATGCTTGAATTACGCAATTGATAATCTCGATGAAACCGATACGGACTGTTCTTCAAATAAACAGGACAATGCTTAAATATGTACAAATTGTAAATATTTCCGATATCCCCTTGAATTTACGATAAGATTGGTTTATACTAACATTAGCACTCAAAGAGATTGAGTGCTAACACTTTTGGGGTTAAAGTGCTAAGACTCGTTTGAAACGAGTAACAATATATTTGGAAAGGAAATGTTTTAAATGGCAGAAACAAAACAGTTCAAAGCAGAATCCAAACGTCTGCTTGACATGATGATCAACTCTATCTACACGCACAAGGAGATATTCCTCCGCGAGCTTATTTCCAACGCCAGCGACGCTATCGACAAGCTGTATTTCAAGTCCCTCACCGACGACAAGGTTGGCATGAAGAAAGAGGATTTCTGTATCAATATCACCGCCGACAAGGATAACGGCGTGCTTATCATTTCCGATAACGGCATAGGCATGACCAAGGACGAGCTTGAAAACAATTTGGGTACTATCGCAAACAGCGGCTCTCTTGCGTTCAAGACCGAAAACGGCGGCGCAGAGGATATCGACATCATCGGTCAGTTCGGCGTTGGCTTCTATTCCGCGTTTATGGTTGCAAAGGAAGTTGAAGTGCGCTCCAAGGCATACGGCTCCGACCAGGCTTACCTGTGGAAATCCGAGGGCGTTGAGGGGTATACGATAGAAGAATGTGAAAAGGACGGCGTGGGTACGGAAATTCGCCTTGTACTTAAAGACAACACCGACGACGAAAGCTACGACGACTATCTCATACAGTGGAAGATAAAGTCTCTGGTAAAGAAATACTCCGACTATATCCGCTTCCCCATCAAGATGGAAATGGAGCACGACCACCTCAAAGAGGGCACGGGCACAGACGATGTTCCCCCCGAGTATGAGACCCACAGCGAGATAGAGACCCTCAACAGCATGGTACCTCTTTGGAGAAAGAACAAGTCCGAAATCACCGATGAGGAGTACAACAAGTTCTACCGCGAAAAGTTCTATGACTACAACGAGCCGCTTTGCCATATCCACGCAAAGGCTGAGGGTACTGCGACCTACGACGCGCTGCTGTACATTCCCTCACAGGCACCCATGGACTATTACACCAAGGAGTATACCAAAGGCTTGCAGCTTTTCTCCAGCGGCGTGCTTATCATGGATAAGTGCGAGGACCTGCTCCCCGACCACTTCTCCTTTGTAAAGGGTCTTGTTGACTCCCAGGATCTGTCGCTGAACATTTCCCGTGAGATGCTCCAGCACGACAGACAGCTCAAGCTTATCGCAAAATCTCTTGAGCGCACCATAAAGAACGAGTTGAAAAAAATGCTCACCAACGACCGCGCAAAGTACGAGGAATTCTGGAAAGCATTCGGCTTGCAGATAAAGTTCGGCATCTACAACGGCTACGGCGCAAACAAGGATCTGCTCAAGGATCTGCTTCTGTTCAACAGCTCCTTCGAGAAAAAGCTTGTAACTCTTGACGAGTACGTTTCAAGAATGAAAGAGGATCAGAAGTATATCTACTATGCGGCAGGCGAAAGCGTTGCAAAGATAGACTGCCTGCCACAGACAGAGGTCGTTAAGGATAAGGGCTACGAGATACTTTACCTTACCGACAGCGTTGACGAGTTTGCTATCCAGATGCTCATGAACTATTCGGATAAGCCGTTCAAGTCGGTATCCGCTTCCGACCTTGACATTGAGACTCCCGAGGAAAAGGAAGAGTTCAAGAAGCTTGCCGAGGACAACAAGGATCTGTTTGCTTCGATCAAGGAAGCTCTGGGCGACAAGATCAAGGAAGCACGTCTTTCCGAGCGTCTTAAGTCCCACCCCTGCTGCCTTACCAACGAGGGTCAGATATCGCTTGATATGGAAAAGACCTTTGCCGCTATGCCCAATAACGAGCATACCGTAAAGGCTGAAAAGGTGCTTGAGCTTAACCCGAACCATGAGATGTTCAAGACCTTGCAGAAGCTTTACGAGACCGACAAGAAAAAGCTTGCCGATTACAGCAAGATACTGTACACTCAGGCTCTGCTTATCGAGGGTATGCCTATCGACGACCCCCTTGCGTTCTCAAATCTTGTCTGCGACTTGATGATAGAAAAGCAATAACAGCGCCGTCCTATTATCGTAGGGGACGGGTCTCCCGTCCCGTTAATTTCATTTTTGTCAAAGCTTTGAGACTTTCGGTTTTTCCGAAGGTCTCAATTTTTTCGGGCGGATATGGAATCCGCCCCTACAAAAACTATTCACTATTCACTAAATTATTTTCACATGATAAGCTCTATTATGCTCATAAACGCAACTCCCGGCGCGCCGAGAGTTACCGCCACAAACGAGGTAAACCCGTTAAGGGGCAGGGCAAGTCCTATCTTTCCGCCGAAAAAATGCACCGCAATAAGCGCCGCCGCTCCGGTCAGCATACCCCAAAGCGCGGTCTTTACAGGCTTTTCCGAGCGCATATAGTGAATTGCCATAACAAGCGCGCATAGGGCAAGTGCGCCGTAAAAAATCATTTCGGGCAGAGAAAGCCCTGCTATTCCGACAATGCTATCCTGCATGTTATTTTCCTCTCCTTTGCTGTTCGTATCAGAAAATCCAGCCGCGCCTTCATGGCAAGCTCCTCGTAAATAAGCGCGTCCACAAGCTCCGGCTCGGCGGTCATGTCATAGCTTTCCCGTATCTGCCTGAGCCGCTCGGTAACAAAATCAATATCCTCGAAAAGCCTGCGGCGGAAGTCCTCCTCCGCCTCGTCTGCGGCTTTTTTTATGTTAAAAAGCTTCATCAGCCGTCCCTCCTAAAACAGCAGATACCCCAGTGCAAGCACCAGCTTGATATCCGCCTTTTCCTTTATCAAAAGATACATAAGCGCGATTATCATCAGCTTTTCGCTGTCAAGATTAAATTTTGACAGGTCAAAGCCTGTCTGCCGCGTATCACTTTGCTGCACGGGCGTCTGTCTGTCGGGCTTGCTTTCGCGGTTTGGGGCATGGTTCTGCGCACCCTGCTTCTGCTGATTTCCCGTTTCAAACCGCGGCGCACCGTTTCCGCGAAATGTACGGTTTTCCTGCATAACGCGGCTGTTTGGGGCAGGCTCGAAACGGGGCTTTAGCGTATTATGTATACCCTGCATATTCTGCTGATTTTGCGTGCTTTGCGTATTCTGCCCATTCTGCGAGTTCTGCATATTTTGCATATTCTGCAAAAATCTGTTGCCCTGCATGGAATACTGCCGCGTCATGTTGTTCATCTCCCTTACGCGCCTTTCTGCTTCAAGAATACCGTCATCGTTCACAGGGACACCCCCTAAAGCATTTTTTCAAAGTCGTTCAGCATACCGTTTTCACGCATGGTAATAAAGATATTGTACAGCTTCAAAAGCTTGACTGCCTTGTCAAGCTTTTGCTGCTTTTCGGGGGAAAGGTGCGGTCTCAGCGCCATGAGCAGGTCGCAGTTTTTGTCCTGAGCCGAAGCTGCGCCGATAAGCTGCATTATGGCAAGAGGGTTAAAATCGGGCAAGCCTCCGCCCTGACCGCTTTGAGCGTCCTCCGCAGCAGGCGCGGAGCCGTTTTCGCCCGTGCTTCCTCCCGAAGAAAACATGGCGGCAAGCTCCTGTATCTGCTTCATGCTCTCCTCGTCGGACAGAAGAGATTGAATTTTTTCGGCAATATCGTCCAGAATGCTCACCGCCCGTTTCTTTTATGTTCAAAGGTAAAAAAGGTATGTTATTTTCCTTCCGTAAGCTTTTTGTAAAGAGCCTGAGCCTGAGGTGTGGACATGAATTTTTCCAGCATCTGAGGGCTGCGTACAATTTTGTTGAAGGTTGCCGCCTCGTCAGACTTCATGTTGTTTAACGCCGAGTCGAATTTTCCCTGCTGAAGCTCCTGTTTCAGCTTTGACGCGGATACGCCCAGCTTAACGCTGACAATGTCCAGAAGCTGGTCCATTTGTTTGGGGTCCATGTTAAGATTAGCCATAAAAAAACCTCCGTAAAATTAAGTTCAGCTCTTTTATTCTCTTACAGCATATGTTATAATAGCTGTAAACAGAACTATACCATTATATGAAAGGCAGTGAAATTTGTGAGAATAATTGTCATGTCCGACTCTCACGGGCAAAGCGTGCAGGTTGAAAAAATTATTCGTGCAAATCCCGAGGCGGATATGTTCGTCCACCTCGGTGACGGGGAACGTGAGATATCCGAGATGAGAATGAAGTACCCCGACATAGATTTGAGAAGCGTTCGGGGCAACTGCGATTTCGGCAAAGACTCCCCCGACTTTCAGATAATCGAGTGGGGAAAAGCGAGAATTTTCTGCACCCACGGGCATAGGTACGGCGTAAAGGGCGGCACGGAGCTTATCCGTTCAATTGCACGGGATAACGGCTGCAGCGCGGTATTTTTCGGGCATACCCACGAGCGTTATCTTGCCCTTGAGGACGGTATCGACATTCTTAATCCGGGAAGCTGCGCCTTTCCGAGAGACGGAAACAAGCCGTCCTACGCCTTTGTGGACGTGACGGAAAACGGCATTTTTCTGAACATTATTGATGTAGGGTTTTGATCAATGCGGAATTCGTAATGCGTAATGCGGAATTATTTATTTATCCCCCAAATTAAAAAAGCCTGAAAAGCAATTCTGCTTCTCAGGCTTATTGTGTCGACAAAAAACGTTAACGGGACAGGAAAACCGTCCCCTACCTTGAAATGACTTTTTAACCATTTTGTAGGGGCGGATATTATCCGCCCGTAACACAGTCATATTTTTTTCGGGCGGCTGATAGCCGCCCCTACTGTATAATTACGCATTTACACATTATTTTTTCAGCAGCTTTTTCAGATACTGCCCCGTGTAAGACTCCTTACACTTCGCTATCTCCTCGGGAGTGCCGCACTTCACAATAGTGCCGCCCTTGTCGCCGCCCTCGGGACCAAGGTCAATGAGGTGGTCCGCGCTCTTTATCACGTCAAGGTTATGCTCGATAACAAGCACCGTATTTCCGCTGTCCACAAGCTTCTGCAAAATGCCCGTCAGCTTGTGTACGTCCGCGGTGTGCAGACCCGTGGTAGGCTCGTCCAGAATGTATATCGTCTTGCCCGTTGAGCGCTTTGAAAGCTCCGTTGCAAGCTTGACTCTCTGCGCCTCGCCGCCCGAAAGGGTCGTTGCAGGCTGACCTATCTTGATATACCCCAGACCCACGTCCTGCAAGGTTTTCAGCTTCCGCGCAAGCTTCGGGATATTTGCAAAAAACTCCACGCCCTCGTCAACGGTCATTTCCAGCACGTCGTAAATGGACTTGCCCTTGTAGTGGATATCCAGGGTCTCGCGGTTGTAGCGGTGTCCCTTGCAGACCTCGCAGGGCACGTAAATATCGGGCAGGAAGTGCATTTCTATCTTGATTATGCCGTCGCCCTCGCAGGCTTCGCAGCGTCCGCCCTTGGTGTTGAAGGAAAATCTTCCGCTTGTGTAACCCTTCATCTTTGCTTCGTTTGTCTCTGCAAAAAGCTCGCGGATATCGGTGAAAAGTCCCGTGTATGTTGCAGGATTTGAGCGCGGCGTCCTGCCAATGGGTGACTGGTCGATGTTGATGACCTTGTCCAGATTTTCAATGCCGTCCATGCGCTTGAATTTGCCGGGACGTATCTTTGCACGGTTCAGCTTTCCTGCAAGATTTTTGTAGATTATCTCGTTGACAAGTGAGGATTTTCCCGAGCCGGAAACGCCCGTTACGCAGGTGAACGTGCCGAGAGGTATCGACACGTTTATGTTTTTCAGGTTATGCTCGGTCGCACCGATAATATCAAGGGTAAGCCCGTTGCCCTTCCTGCGCACCTCGGGCACGGGAATAAACCGCTTTCCGCTGAGGTACTGACCCGTAATGGAGCGCTCGCAGGCCTTTATGTCCTCCACCGTTCCTGCGCAGACCACCTCGCCGCCGTTCACACCTGCATAAGGACCTATATCCACGATGTAATCCGCGCTGTACATGGTATCCTCGTCATGCTCAACAACGATAAGGGTGTTGCCGATGTCGCGGAGATTTTTCAGCGTTGCGATAAGCTTGTCGTTGTCGCGCTGGTGCAGACCTATGGACGGCTCGTCAAGGATATACAGCACGCCCATAAGGGACGAGCCTATCTGTGTCGCAAGGCGTATACGCTGGCTTTCACCGCCGCTGAGAGTGCCTGCCGAACGTGAAAGTGTGAGATACTCCAGACCCACGCTTTGCAGGAAGCCAAGGCGCGAGTTTATCTCCTTGACGATCTGTCCGCTTATCATTTTTTCGCGCTCGGAAAGCTCCAGACCGCTTATGAAATTTATGCAGTCCACCACCGACATATCGCAAAGCTCGGAGATATTTTTGCCGCCCACGGTCACGGAAAGGCTTTCCTTTTTAAGCCTCTGACCGTGGCAGTCGGGGCATGGGCTTTCCGTCATGCACTGCTCTATCTCGTCCTTGCTGAACTCGGAGTTGGTCTCACGGTAGCGCCTTTCCATGTTGGGGATAATTCCCTCAAAGGGCTGGTAATAGACCCCTCCGCCGTACTCCGTGGAGCGGTGCAGCTTCAGCTTCACGCCGTTTGTGCCGTACATTATCGCGTCGATGACCTCCTCGGGCAGGTCCTTTACGGGGGTATCCAGCGATACTCCGTAAAACTGTGCAATGCCCTTGAAATACATCATCGCGATAGAGCTTTCATCGGTAGTCGCCCAGCCCATTGCCTTTATAGCGCCCTGCCTTATGGACAGCTCCTTGTTGGGGATTATCAGGTCGGGGTCGACTTTTCGGAACACGCCGAGACCCGTACACTTTCCGCAAGCGCCAAATGGGTTGTTGAAGGAAAACATTCTCGGAGAAAGCTCCTCAATGGAAACGTTATGCTCGGGGCAGGCATAATTCTGGGAAAAAAGCATTTCCTCGCCGTCAATGACATCGACTATCAGCAGTCCCCCCGAAATGGAAAAAACGGTCTCGATGCTGTCGGTGAGACGGGAAGCTATTCCCTCCTTTATCACAAGGCGGTCAATGACTATTTCGATATCGTGCTTCTTGTTTTTTTCAAGCTTTATTTCCTCGGAAACATCATATATTATCCCGTCCGCGCGGATACGCACATATCCCGACTTCCGCGCGTGCTCTATCTCCTTGGTATGCTCGCCCTTGCGCCCTCTTATAACAGGCGCAAGAAGCTGTATCTTCGTCCCCTCGGGCAGCTCCATGATACGGTCTGCGATTTGGTCAACGGTCTGCTGCTTTATCTCACGTCCGCACACGGGACAGTGGGGTATGCCTATCCTTGCGTAAAGCAAACGGAGATAGTCGTAAATTTCCGTGACCGTACCCACCGTTGAACGTGGGTTTTTTGACGTGGTTTTCTGGTCGATTGAAATTGCGGGGGAAAGCCCCTCAATGCTGTCAACATCGGGCTTTTCCATCTGACCGAGAAACATTCTCGCGTAGGAGGAAAGGCTCTCCATATACCGTCTCTGACCGTCCGCGTAAATGGTGTCGAAAGCAAGTGAGGACTTTCCCGACCCCGACAGACCCGTCATAACGATAAGCTTGTCACGGGGCAGCTCAATGTCGATATTTTTCAGATTATGCTCCCGTGCGCCTTTTATGATGATTTTATCCTTTGCCATTTTGATTATCCTTTCGAATTACTTTTTTCCCTTGTTCGAAGTTCCCTTCAATTCGTTTATCTTGTCACGCAGGTATGCCGCGTGCTCGAATTCAAGTATCTTAGCCGCGTTCTTCATCTCCTCGGTAAGCTTCTTTATCATCGCCTCACGCTCCTCGGGAGTAAGCCGCTTCTGCTTTGCCTTGGAGGTCTTTTCGTCGGTCTCCGCCTTTGTGGATATCTCGATAACGTCCCGAATGTCCTTGATGATAGTCTTGGGCACGATACCATGCTCCTCGTTGTAATCCATTTGCAGCTTGCGGCGGCGCTCGGTCTCCATGATAGCGTTTTCCATGGACTTCGTTACCGAGTCGGCGTACATGATTACCTGTCCGTTTGCATTTCTCGCGGCACGTCCTATGGTCTGGATAAGGGAGCTTTCGGAGCGCAGGAAGCCCTCCTTGTCCGCGTCAAGTATCGCCACAAGGGATACCTCGGGCAGGTCAAGACCCTCACGCAGCAGGTTTATTCCCACAAGAACGTCAAACTCGCCCAGACGCAGGTCGCGGATAATTTCCATACGCTCTATCGTGTCAATGTCGTAGTGCAGATACCGCACCTTTACGCCCATTTTTTCAAGGTATGCCGTCAGGTCCTCCGCCATTTTCTTGGTAAGGGTCGTAACCAGCACGCGCTCGTTTTTAGCCGTCCGCGCATTTATTTCAAGAAGCAGGTCGTCTATCTGTCCCTCAACTGGCTTGACGATAATTTCGGGGTCAACAAGTCCCGTAGGACGGATAACCTGCTCCACTATCTGTGCCGATTTTTCGCGCTCGATAGGTCCTGGGGTTGCGGAAACAAATATCGCTTGATTTATCTTATCGTAAAACTCGTCAAAGGTAAGTGGGCGGTTGTCATACGCCGAGGGAAGTCGGAAGCCGTAGTCGATAAGGGTCGTCTTTCTGCCGCGGTCGCCTGCACTCATGGCGCGCACCTGGGGCAGCGAAACATGGCTCTCGTCCACGATAAGCAGAAAATCCTCGGGAAAGTGGTCAAGGAGCGTGTGGGGGATACTTCCCGGCGCACGCCTTGAAAGTATACGGGAATAGTTCTCGATACCCTTGCAGAAGCCTATCTCTTGGAGCATTTCAATGTCGTACATGGTACGCTGGGCAATCCTCTGCGCCTCGACCAGCATATCCCGTTCCTTGAAATACTTCACGCGCTCGTCAAGCTCCTGCTCTATCTCGGCGACAGCCTCCTGTATCTTTTCCTTGGAGGTAACATAGTGTGACGCAGGATATATCGCCACGTGGGCAAGTGTGGCAATGACCTCTCCCGTAAGCGCCTTGAACTCTGTAATGCGGTCTATCTCGTCCCCGAAAAATTCCACCCTCACGGCGTTTTCGGACGAGCCTGCCGGGAATATCTCCACAACATCTCCCCTTACACGGAATTTGTTGCGGACAAAATTTATGTCGTTCCGCTCATACTGAATGGACACAAGCCGCGCAAGCAGAACGTCACGGGACATTTCCATGCCCTGCCGCAGAGAAATTACCATGGTGCGGTAGTCTATCGGCGAGCCGAGAGAGTAGATGCAAGATACCGACGCAACGATTATAACATCGCGCCGCTCCGCAAGGGCAAGGGTAGCCGAGTGGCGAAGCTTGTCTATCTCGTCGTTGATGGCGGAGTCCTTTTCGATATAGCTGTCGGTGGAGGGTATATACGCCTCGGGCTGGTAATAATCATAGTAGGAAACAAAGTATTCCACCGCATTTTCGGGGAAGAACTCCTTGAACTCCGAGCAAAGCTGTGCGGCAAGAATTTTGTTGTGGGCAAGAATAAGCGTGGGACGGTTCACCCGTGCAATAACGTTCGCCATGGTGAAGGTCTTGCCCGAGCCTGTTACGCCAAGCAGGGTCTGCTCCTTTAAACCGCCGTTGAGACCCTCCACAAGCTTGTCGATAGCCTTGGGCTGGTCGCCCGAGGGCTTGTACTCCGAAACCAGTTTAAATCTATCCATATCAAGCGTTCATTCGCCGCGAACGAACTTCCCTCCTCAATCAAATATATTCATGACCGCACAGTCGCGCATTGAAGCGCTTGAAAGCTCCCCCACAATAATATGGTCAAGCAGCTTTACTCCCAGCGAGCGCATTGTCGTGCTTATTGTTCTTGTGGCGCAAATGTCGCTTTCCGACGGAACGGGAACGCCTTTCGGGTGGTTGTGTGCAATTGCGATATTCACCGATTTTGCGCGGAAAACCTCCTCGGTAAGCTTCCTCATATTCACGGGTGCACCCGAGGGACTTCCCGTGTCTATCAGTATATTCGACACCAGCCGCAGATTGTTGTCAAAGCAGGCAAGCCTGAACTCCTCATGGGTAAGTCCCACAAAGTACGGCTCGAAAAGCTCTTTCAGCTTGTCGCTGTCGTCATAGACCCGTCCGCAGGAGCGTGAGTTGTAGTACACGGGCAGGAACTTCGGGATTATCTTGAAAAGGGTCGCCGTCGCCTCGGAAACGCCCTTTACCGCGGTCAGCTCCTCAAATGAAGCGTCCATGACACCCGAAATGCTGCCGAACTTATTTATCAGCTCATGGGCAAGCCCGTTGGTATCCCTTCTGGGGCAGGTATAGAAAAGCAGCAGCTCGATTATCTGATGCTCCTCAAAGCCATTGAAGCCCGTCTCGCGGAAGCGCTTTCTCATTCTTATGCGGTGTCCCTCATGGACGTTGTTGTTTTCCATATTTTCGGTCATTCCTTTTTTGCGGTAATAATTATAAAACAAACGTTTCTTCTATTATACTACAAAAAATTTAGTTTGAAAAGATGTTTTTTAAAAAAATTTATGTTATAATGATAATTAGTGCAATTAAACATATTTTATACAAAATAAGGAATGGTTATTAGTGAAAGAATTTGCAATAAATGCCAACGATGCAGGTCAGCGCCTTGACAAATTTATACAGAAAGCAGTTCCGCGGCTTCCCCAGAGCATGATGTACAAGGCGATACGGAACAAGCGTATCAAGCTGAACGGAAAGCGTGCGGAAATATCCTCGCGGCTCCAAGTTGGGGACACGGTGCAGATGTATATCAACGACGAGTTTTTCGATACGGCTGCGGAAAACGAGTTCCTTGCGGCGCCTGCGGTGCTGGACATAGTCTATGAGGACGAAAATATTCTTCTCATCGACAAAAAGAACGGGCTTGTGGTGCATGAGGACGACAGCAACACCGCCGATACCCTCATCAACAGAATAAAGCATTACCTTTACGACAAGGGGGAGTATGACCCCGAAAGCGAGAACAGCTTTGCGCCTGCCTTGTGCAACCGCCTTGACAGGAACACGGGGGGTATCGTCATTGCGGCAAAAAATGCCGAGTCGCTGCGTATACTTAATCAGAAAATCAAGGACAGAGAGCTTGAAAAGCGTTATCTTTGTATAACCGCAGGAGTTCCGCCGAAAAAAAAGGACACGATTACCGCCTATCTTGAAAAGAATTCCGACGAAAACACCGTCAGGGTAACGGGAAAGAAAACCCCGTCCAACAAAACCATAATCACCACATATGAGGTGCTGAAATCAAACGGCAGCCTTGCTCTTGTTGAGGTAAAGCTGGACACGGGCCGCACCCACCAGATACGCGCCCACATGGCTTATATAGGCTGTCCCCTGCTTGGCGACGGAAAATATGGCATAAATCGGATAAATAAGGAATATAAAATAAAGACGCAGGCTTTGTATTCGTACAAGCTGAAATTTGCGTTTGCCACAGACGGCGGCTGTCTGGAATATCTCAACGGCAGGGAGTTTTCGGTCAAGGATGTTTGGTTTGCTGATAAATTCCTTTAAGCAATTTTTGCCTTTAAATTGCATTTTACGTCATTTTTTGATGTTTTTCACAAAAAAAGCTTGCAATTCAACATATGTTTGTGGTATAATAAGATAATGCCGTACATCTGTTTGGCAATAGTTGTGCGTTATTGCCTCAAATAAAGCTATTCAGAGGAGATGAGGATATGATAGGCGACCTCCATTGTCATACCAAGCTTTCGGACGGTTCTCTCGGTATAGAGGACATCATCGTTCAGGCTAAAAGGACAGGTATAGATTTCATTTCCATTACCGACCATGATACAATGTCTTCCATTTCAAGGGCAAAAATTCTCGGCGAGCGTTACGGTATCCAGATACTTCCGGGCGTTGAGCTTTCCGCATGGGACAAGTCCAGAGGAAGAAAGGTACATATTCTTTGCTATGCTCCCCAAAAGCCCGACCGTCTTGAAGGCGTGTGCAAGAAGGCGTGCGAGATACGCAAGGCGTGCGCAAAGGAAATGGTTGAAAACGTAATGAAGATTTACCCCATTACGGCTGAAAGCGTTATGAAATATGCCACAGGCTCAAAAAGTATTTTTAAGCAGCATATCATGCACGCTTTGATAGATTACGGCTACACCACCGAATTTTACGGACAGCTCAGCGACGAGCTTTTCGACCTGAAAACAGGCTCGTGTATCGTTGAGCGGGAATACCCCGACGTGAACTTCGTTCTTGACCTTATCCATTCGGCGCACGGCGTTGCAGTTATGGCGCACCCCGTTTTCTACGACTCGCTGGAGCTTCTTGAGGAGCTTGCTGCAAAGGGCAAGATTGACGGCGCGGAGGTTTACCACTATTCCGCAAACGAGGAGCAGAAAAAGCAGATGCTTGAAATTGCCGAAAAGTACGGTCTTATCGTAACGGGCGGCTCGGATTTCCACGGGCTTTACAACGCTTACCCCACCCATATCGGAAGCAATACCACCGACAAGCAGAACATCGACAGGATAATCAAGCTTGCACACAAAAAGGAAAAATAAAAGCAGTAACGCGCCTTTGCGGTACTGCCGAAAGATGTTGAAAAGGAGAATTAGCATGACTATCAACTACACGCCGAGAGGAGTTTGCTCACGGCAGATTAACATTGAGGTAAACAACGGAATTATCGAAAGCGTTGCGTTCATGGGCGGCTGCAACGGAAACACTCAGGGTATTTCCTCACTTGTCCGCGGCATGAAAGTCGAGGACGCTATCGCGCGGCTTGAGGGCATCAACTGCAACGGCAGAGGTACTTCCTGCCCCGACCAGCTTGCAAAGGCTCTCAAACAGGCTTTATGACAGATATTATGACAAAAGGCACACTTTTGCGGGTGTGCCTTGCTGTATTTTTTACGGCAGGATTTCTCGTTTTCCTTGCGCCGATTTTTACGGGCATATTGAATATCGGCAACGCCGCAGGAATGTGCGTATGCGCGGCGCTGACCCTTTTGTCCGTGTTCTGGGGCAGGCTTATGCCGCTGCTTGAGCGGTACGGAGCCTTGCGTATCGCCCTTATTGCCGCGGCAATCGCAGCCCTGCTGCTCATGGTGCTTGGGACGGTGATATCGGTAAAAATGGTGTCTGCAGCAAACCGTCCGCCCAAGGGAAAAACCACCGTCATCGTGCTTGGCTGCAAGGTCAAGGGCGAGACCCCCAGCGTTATGCTTAACAAGCGTATCATGGCTGCCTGCGATTATCTGAAATCCGACCCCGAAGCCGTTTGCATCGTATCGGGTGGACAGGGCAGCGACGAGCTGATATCCGAAGCAGAGTGCATGAAACGGGTGCTGACGGAAAACGGTATCCCCGAAAATCGGATAATCATGGAGGATAAGTCCGAAAGCACCGATGAAAATATCCGTTTTTCCCTTGAAAAGATACGGGAGAATGGTCTTCCCGAAAATGTTACTGTAGTCACAAGCGAATTCCACCAGCTGAGAGCGAAAATGCTTGCCGAAAAATACGGGCTTGAAAGCAGCTCAATTTCGGCAAAAACGGTGTGGTATCTTCTTCCCACCTACTGGCTGAGGGAATGGTTCGGGGTGACCTACCAATTTTTGTTAGGGTAATATTTACAGCACCGCTTCCATTGGGGTGTAGATTATCCCGTCGGTAACAAGCTGCATATCCGTTTCCTTAAAGCCAACCGAGCGGTAAAAGGGTATGCCGTAGGGACTTGCATTTACAGTAATACGCTGCTTTCCTTGGGAAGCGGCGTATTTTTTTGCCTCGGCGTATAGCATACTCCCGATGCCGCGGCGGTGATATTCCCCCGAAACAAAGGCAAGGCTGATGTGGTCGCCGTCACGTATCGCAAGGGTGCCAACAAGCTCGCCGCCGCAAAAGCAGCCCCACACGATATAGCTGCCCTCCGCAAGCATTTCGCGGACACGTTCTCCCCACAAAAAGCTGCGGAAGCTTTCCACTCCCCTGCGCGTGTACACGGGCGCTTCAAACTCCATGAAGACCTTGTCCGCAAGCTTAAATGCGGCTTCAATGCCCTCGTCGGAGGTTATTCTTTCAACGGTAAGGTCAAGCTTTTGTTTTTTCATATGTCACATCTCCTTAAACTGCTCTTTTGGGGTTTTTGTAAGTATATTACGAATTCTCGTTTTTGTCAAGCTTTTACGGGTATTTTTGGAAATCAATTGACTTTTTGCAGGAAGTGTTGTATAATTATTTATTGTGAATAATTGTTTCTTCACGGCGTAAAATATTCTTAAAATTAATCACAAGGCGAGGATATTTTATGCCCGATAACAAAAAAAACACCAATACCGAAGAAAACGAAGCACAGTCACCAACCGAGGAACAGCTTGACAAGGCTGACCTTATCGAAAAAAACGGCGAGGTGGTCTCCCAGAACGCAAAGCACCTTATACACTGCCTTACGGTGATTGGGCAGGTGGAGGGACACTACATTCTGCCGCCACAAAACAAGACCACGAAGTACGAACACATTATGCCTGCCCTTGTTGCCATTGAGCAGGACCGCTCTATCGAGGGGCTGGTCATCATTCTCAACACGGTTGGCGGCGACGTTGAAGCTGGGCTTGCAATTGCCGAGCTTATCGCAGGAATGAAGACCCCCACGGTCTCCATTGTTGTGGGCGGAGGACATTCTATCGGCGTGCCCCTTGCAGTTTCGTCGAAAAAATCCTTCATCGTGCCAAGCGCGACTATGACTATCCACCCCGTAAGAATGAGCGGAACGGTTCTCGGCGTGCCCCAGACCCTTTCCTACTTTGACAAAATGCAGGACAGGATAATCAACTTTGTTGCCAAAAACAGCCGTATCAAGCCCGAGCGCTTCCGCGAGCTGATGATGAACACGGGTGAGCTTACCATGGATATGGGTACGGTAATCGACGGCGAGACCGCGGTAAAAGAAGGTCTCATCGACTCGCTGGGGGGACTTTCCGACGCGATAGAGGCGCTTTATGAGCTGATAGAAACGGGAGAGCCGCGATACCCCGACAACGAGGAGATGAGCTGACGGTGCTTTACACGATCATAAACGAATATGATGTACTGTACGCCCAAGAGCGTGAGCTTGCGGATTATGCAAAGAATATTCCCCAAGGCGTTCTCTCCACAAATCCGCACGACTTTACGGAGGGAACAAAGCTTCCCGAGGTAGGGCATACAACAGATAAACCCACAAGGAGATATTTTTCACATGACTATTTTTGAAGCAGTTTTACAGGGCATTTTACAGGGCTTGACCGAGTTCCTTCCCGTGTCAAGCTCGGGACATCTTTCCCTTTTCCAGCACTTTTTCGGACTTGACGGCGAGAACGCTGTCACAATGACCATATTGCTCCACCTGGGCACGCTTGTTGCGGTGTTCGTCGCATTCTGGGGCAAGATAAAGGCGCTTATCTTCGAGGCGTTCAGAATGCTCCGCGACATTTTTACGGGCAAATTCAAGTGGAAAACCATGAACCCCGAACGCAGAATGATAATGATGATAATTATTTCCATTCTGCCGCTTTTCGGCTTCTACATATTCAAGGACTTTTTCGATATGCTGGGCAGCGACGACGATATCCTCGTTGAGGGCTTTGCTTTTCTGTACACCTCGGCGCTGCTGTTTATGAGTACGAAGTGCAATAACGGCACGAAAACCGCAGGCGAAACAACGGTAAAAAGCGCGTTAACGATAGGCGTGTTTCAAGGCATTGCCCTTGTCCCGGGAATTTCGCGCTCAGGCTCCACTATCTGCTCGGCGCTGTTTACGGGAATGAAGCGCGAGGACGCCGTGGAGTACAGCTTTATTCTCGGCATACCAGTTATTCTTGCAGGAGCGTTCGTAAAGCTTTTTGACCTTACCGACTCCGCAGCCGCAGAGCTGAAAGCAAACCTCATTCCCCTTGCGATAAGCTTTGTGGTTTCCGCGGTGGCAGGATACTTTGCGATAAGGCTTATCAAGGCTATGGTGGTGAACGACAAGTTCCGCATTTTTGCTTGGTACACCCTTGTGCTGGGCATTGCCGTGATTGGCATGGCACTTTACGAAACAATAAGCGGCACACGCATTATGATTGGATAACAACCAAATGATAGGATAACAACAAATCGGGAGGAAAATCATCTTGGCTACGAAAAAAACATCGGCGCGGTCAAAATCAAAGCAGGAGGAGCAGGAGCGCAACAGCGGCGACAAGGTGCTGTGGTCAACGCTGCTTTTCGCGCTGGGAGTGCTTATACTCGCGTTCACCCTTATCCCCGGCGAGTCGGCATGGAACAGCATACATAATATGTTTCTGGGACTTTTCGGATTTTCGGTATTTCTTGTGCCGTTTATTCTGATTTACGTTTCGGTAATGCTTGCCATGGATAAGACCCAGCAGGCTGTTCAGGGCAAGGTCATACAGTGCTTTGTGATAATCTTTCTGCTGTCTGCCTTCGTGCAGATAGTGTCAAGCGGCGAGCTTAAAGGCACAAACCTTTTCGAGGAGATAATCCCCACCCTTTACGCCGAGGGCAAGCAACTCCGCGGCGGCGGCGTATTCAGCATACTTATTGCAGGTCCTCTCCTTGCGCTGTTCAAGAAAACGGGTGCGACCATAATTATTGTACTGCTGATTTTCGTGTTTATTATGATTTTCGCAAACAAGACGATAATCGACCTGTTTAAGCTTATAAAGAAAGCTGTTTCCGCGGCAAATGCTGCAAGGGGCGAGTATATCCCCGAAGAGGACGGGGATTTCGTTCCCCCTCCCGGAGCAAAGAAGGGCAAGTCCGACAAGGCTGCAAAGAGCGTTCCCAACGCGGACGTCCCTGCCGCTGTGGTAAAGGAAAAGGCGAAGAATTTCAATGTGGATATCCCCATTCCCACGGGCAAGAAGTCTGCCGAGGTAAAAAAAGAGGATTTGCCCTTTGAGCCCGACGAGCCGAAAAAGGAGCTTACCGAGCAGGAAAAGTTTATGGAAACTCTCCCTGCACACCCCGTTGCAGCACCTGTTCAAACGGCAGAAGCTGCGGAGGAAAAGCCTAAGTCTGCTTCAAACGAGCTGGACGACATAATCAAAAAGGCGGCGGCAGCCCCCGAAAAGAAGCGCTCTATCTTTGCGCCCAAAGAAGCGGCAGAGAAGCCGAAAAAGCAGTCTACCCTTGCGTCCAATAAGATACAGACCGAGGACGAGCTTGAAATGCCCGACGCGCCCACGGCTGCGGATATTCAGCACGAGATTGCCGAGCAGGAAACTGCTGCGGTGACATACAAATTCCCCCCCATTTCCCTGCTGAAAAACGTTGACAACAGCCTTAACGCCGCAGAAGCAGAGGCGGAAATGAAGAACAACGCCGACACCCTTGTTGACACGCTGAAAAGCTTCGGTGTATCCACGCGAATTGTGGATATACACCGCGGTCCAACCGTTACACGATACGAGCTTCAGCCAAGCGCAGGCGTGAAGATATCCAAGATTACGGGACTTGCAGACGATATTGCTCTTAACCTTGCGGCGGCAGGCGTGCGTATCGAAGCGCCTATCCCGGGAAAAGCCGCTGTGGGCGTTGAAGTGCCGAACAGGGTCAAGGATATCGTTACTATCCGCGAGATGATAGAAAGCCCCGAATTTGCCGAAAATAAAAGCAAGCTCAGCTTTGTTGTGGGTAAAAATATCGACGGCGACATCATGATAGGCGACATCGGCAAGATGCCCCACCTCATTATCGCAGGTACTACAGGTTCGGGTAAATCCGTCTGCACCAACAGCATTATCATGAGTATCCTTTACAACGCTTCCCCCGACGAGGTGCGGCTTGTGCTTATCGACCCGAAAATGGTTGAATTCAAGGTTTATGATGGCATACCTCACCTGCTCATACCCGTTGTTACCGACCCGAGAAAGGCGGCAGGTGCGCTGTCCTGGGCGGTGCAGGAAATGCTGAAACGTTACAAGCTTTTTGCGGATTACAACGTCCGCGACCACGCAGGCTACAACGAAATGGCTGCCGAGACAGACGGCGTTGAGCCGCTCCCGAAAATCGTTATCGTTATCGACGAGCTTGCCGACCTTATGATGGCGGCGGCAAACGAAGTCGAGGACTCTATCTGCCGTCTTGCGCAGATGGCGCGTGCGGCAGGTATGCACCTTATCATCGCGACCCAGCGTCCTACCGTTGACGTTATCACGGGTCTTATCAAGGCGAATATCCCGTCAAGAATTGCGCTGACGGTTTCGTCCCAGGTTGACAGCCGTACCATTATCGACGTTGCAGGCGCAGAAAAGCTTCTGGGTCACGGAGATATGCTGTACTATCCGCAGGGTATCCCCAAGCCTGTTCGTATTCAAGGCTGCTTTGCTTCTACCAAGGAAGTGGAAGCGGTGGTCGAGTTCATCAAGAGCGGCGGTACGGTTGAATACTCCAACGAAATTATCGAGGAAATCGAAAAGAATATGCCCGTACCCAAGGGCGAAAAGCCCAGCGGTAACGATACTGCCGCGCCAAGCGGTGACGGCGATGTGATTGACCAAGCGGTTGAGGTGCTTATCGACGCAGGACAAGCTTCGGTTTCCTATCTCCAGCGTAAGCTAAAGCTGGGTTATGCCCGTGCAGCGAGGGTCATGGACGAGCTTGAGGAAATGGGCGTTGTAGGTCCTTACGAAGGCTCAAAGCCTCGCTCCGTACTTGTGACGAGGGAAATGTGGTTACAGCGCAAGCTTATCAACAATGACAATATTGAGGACGGCGGCGAGGAGACGGAGGAGGTTTCCGAGGAATAACGGGAAAATTCCGAATTCCGCATTACGAATTCCGCATTAAAAAGGAGAAGCTTATGCCCTTTTTACCAATCTCAAAACAGGAAATGCTTGAACAGGGTATCGAACAATTTGACTTCATCTGCGTGACGGGTGACAGCTACGTCGACCACCCCAGCTTCGGCATTGCAATAATTTCAAGAGTTATCGAAAGCCTTGGGTTTACCGTGGGCATAATCGCCCAGCCCGATTGGCACTCTGCACGGGATTTCATGCGCCTTGGCAGACCCAAGTACGCCTTTATGGTCACTTCGGGAAACATCGACTCCATGGTTGCCCACTACACCTCCGCAAAGAAAAAGCGCTCCGACGACGCTTACACCGCAGGAGGGAAAGCAGGCAGGCGTCCCGACCGTGCCGTTATCGTGTACTGCAAAAAAATTCGGGAGGCGTTCGGGGATATCCCTATCGGCATCGGCGGACTTGAAGCGTCCCTGCGGCGTTTTGCCCACTACGACTATTGGGACGACGCCGTGCGCCCCTCTATCCTTGAAGACAGCGGCGCGGATATCCTTATGTACGGCATGGGCGAGCATCAGATTGCCGAGATTTGCACCCGTCTTGCAAAGGGCGAGGACGTTCACTCTCTTACCGATATTCGGGGCACGGCGTACCTCTGCAAGCCCGAGGACACGCCCTACGGCGCAGTCGAGTGTCCCTCATTGAAGCTTTGCAGGGAGGACAAAAAGTCCTACGCAAAGGCGTGCAGACAGCAGTACGACTGGCAGGACGAAGTCTACGGCAGAACGATTATCCAGCGGCAGGAAAAGCATATGCTTGTTCAGCTGCCGCCGTCACCCGTACTCACCACCGAGGAACTTGACAAGGTGTACGCCTTGCCTTATATGCGCACCTATCACCCTATCTACGAAAAAGAGGGCGGCGTGCCTGGCATAAAGGAAGTGGAATTTTCCATTACCCACAACCGCGGCTGCTTCGGCAACTGCAATTTCTGCTCTATCGCACTTCACCAGGGACGTAAAATCGCCGTCCGCAGCGAGGAAAGTATTCTTGCGGAAGCGCGCTTGCTGACCACGCTCCCCAACTTTAAGGGGTACATTCACGACGTTGGCGGACCAACGGCGAATTTCCGTGCGCCCAGCTGTCACAAGCAGCTTGAACACGGTCTTTGCAAGGGCAAAAAGTGTCTTGCGCCCGAGCCGTGCAAGGCTCTTGAAGTTGATCACACGGAGTATCTGAATTTGCTTAGGAAGATACGTGCCGTGCCGAAGGTTAAGAAAGTTTTTATCCGCAGCGGCATACGCTACGATTATCTTATCGAGGACAAAAACGACGAATTCATGCGGGAGCTTATCGAACATCATGTCAGCGGTCAGCTTAAAGTTGCACCCGAGCATTGCTCCGCTGTTGTGCTGGACAAAATGGGCAAGCCGCATATTGAAGCTTACAAGAAATTTCAGGATAAATTTTACCGCATAACGGGGCAGGTGGGCAAGGAGCAATACCTTGTGCCGTACCTTATGTCCTCCCACCCCGGCAGCACACTAAAGGAAGCCGTGGAGCTGGCGCTTTTCCTGAAAAGCCTGCGGATACGCCCCGAACAGGTTCAGGACTTCTACCCTACCCCGGGAACGATTTCCACTTGTATGTTCTACACCGAGCTTGACCCGTACACCATGGAACCTGTGTACGTACCGAAAACAGCCGAGGAAAAGGCTATGCAGCGTGCGCTTCTGCAATACTTCCGCCCCGATAACCAGCGAAAGGTCATCGAGGCTCTGCAAAAGGCGCACCGCACCGACCTTATCGGAAATACCAAGGATTGCCTCGTTAAGCCCGACGCAAAATATCTTGCGGAGGAACGCATGAGAAACGAGCAGCGAAAGGATACCTCAAAATGGCAGCAAAAAGGAAAACATCAGCCAAAACAGCAGCGCGGCGGACAGCAAAAGCGGCGCGGACGCTGAACATATCCCCCGTCCTGCTTACGATACTGCTGATTTTGTTTGCAGGAATTGCGTACAGCGCATATCTGGAAGCAGGCGGCGCAAGCGTGCCTGCGGCGGCTGTTGACAGCTTTATTTCAAAGGACGCCGACCTTGAGATACACTACATCGACGTGGGGCAAGGCGACTGCGCTCTGATAAAATGGGAGGGCGCTGCCGCGCTTATCGACAGCGGCGAAAGAGATTACTCGGACAAGGTGCTGGACTACCTTAACAAGCAGGGCGTTGAGCGGCTTGACTATGTTGTCGTCACCCACCCCCATTCCGACCACATGGGGTCGATGTCCGACATAATTTCCAAAACCGATGTGGGCAAGGTAATTGCCCCGAAGGTCAAGGACGATTTAGTGCCCACAACAAAAACGTACGAAAGATTTCTTTCGGCGCTTAAAGAAAAGGCGCTAAAGCTTACCGCAGCAAAGCCCGGGGCGGTGTATGAGCTTTCGGGAAAGACCGCTGCCACTTCGGGAAAGACTCCGCCGCAGCTTGAAATTCTTGCTCCTGCCGCAGATTACGACGACCTTAATAACTACTCGGTGACGCTAAAGCTTACCTACGGCACTACCTCCTATCTTTTTACGGGGGATATCGAGCAGAAGGCGGAAAGGGACATCATCGACTCGGGTGCGGACTTGAAAGCCGATGTGCTGAAAGTTGCCCACCACGGAAGCAGCAGCTCCACCTGCGGCGAGTTCTGGAACGCGGTCTCACCGAGGATATGCGTTATCCAATGCGGCACGGACAACAGCTACGGTCACCCCCACGCGGAGACTATCCACACCATTGAAGGCAGCGGCGCAAAGCTTTACCGCACCGACATAAACGGAACTGTTGTCGTATATTCCGACGGACGGGAAATTTTTGCGCGTACCGAAAAAGGAGAATAAGCCATGCTGATAATAGACAGGATATCGGAAGGTATCGCTGTTATCGAGGACGGGGACATACACTTTGATGTTCCTGCCGCGGCGCTTGCCCCCGATGTAAAAGAGGGCGACGTCGTTATCTCGGAAAACGGCGTATATATAAAAGATGAGACCGCAACCGAAAAAAGGCGGCGGAAAATCATCGAAATGCAAAATGAACTTTGGGAATAAAGGAATCGCTGATTAAATCTGGTGCGCATGAATTGCGAAATTCAATCAAAGATTGAACTGCCAGATTTTTCGTCAAATTAAATCAAAATTTTGCAATTCTTGCAAAGCAAGAATCAACAGGCTGGCGCCTGTCAAGAAATTTTGATGAAATATGACGGAAATATATGCAAAATGAATTTACAATTCATTTCGCAAGATGCGTGCCAAGCCGTAAGGCGCGATTTAATCAGCGGTTCCTAATATAAAGGGGATTTTTATTATGAGTACAGCTCCCGACGCAAATCTTTTTAACAAGCTTCATGAAATCATGCCCACGCTTTCAAAGGGGCATAAGAAAATTGCCGAGTACATCATCACCACCTACGACAAGGCTGCCTTTATGACCGCCTCAAAGCTTGGCACTATCGTTGGCGTAAGCGAATCAACGGTAGTCCGCTTTGCAACGGAACTCGGCTTTGAGGGGTATCCCGAGCTGCAGCGCGCGCTGAAGGAATACACCAGCAACAAGCTGACCACTATCCAGCGCATTGACGTTATGAACGACCAGCTTGGCGGCAACGACGTATACGAAAAGGTCCTGAACATGGACATCGACAAGATACGCAAGACCCTTGAAGAGGGCGACCGCGATGAGTTCTACCGCACGGTGGATACTCTTTGTCAAGCAAAGAACATTTACGTTATCGGCGCACGTTCCGCGGCGGTGCTTGCCCGTTTTCTCTCGTTCTATTTCAACATGATGTTCGAGAACGTGAAGCTTGTCCACACCACGTCCACAAGCGAAATGTTCGAGCAGATACTCGGTATCGGCGAGCATGACATCATGATTGGCATAAGCTTTCCGAGGTACTCTCAGCACACGGTAAAAGCGTTCAGATACGCTTCAAGCCGCGGCGCAAAGGTCATCGGAATTACCGACAGCAAGGCTTCTCCCCTTGCGGCTTATGCGGACTATCTTCTTTTGGCACGAAGCGACATGGTTTCCTTTGCAGACTCTCTCGTTGCACCTATGAGCGTCATAAACGCCCTTATCGTTGCGGTGGGTATGCGCAAGAGCGACTATGTTATCAAAAACTACGAGCGGCTTGAAAGGATATACGACGAATACGAGGTTTACGGAAGTCCCGACGACCGCGAGTACGAAAACAGCGATGCCGCAGAAAAACAATAAGGAAAAGCTTATGGGTAAGGGTAACTATGATTGCATTATCATCGGCGGCGGCGCGGCAGGAATGATGGCTGCGGTAACTGCCGCGGATAACGGAAAAAGCGTGCTTCTTATCGAGCGCGGCGACAAGTGCGGCAGGAAGCTTGCCATTACGGGCAAGGGCAGGTGCAACGTCACCAACAACTGCACCGACGAGGAATTTTTCGCAAATATCCCCGTGAACAGCCGCTTTCTCTATTCGGCGTACAGCCGTTTTAACTGCACCGACTGCATGGACTTCTTTGAGCGCTGCGGCGTCCCCCTCAAGACCGAGAGGGGCAACAGGGTTTTTCCCGTCAGCGACAACGCACACGACATTGTTTCCGCGCTGGAAAACGCCTGCAAGGAAAGAGGCGTGGAGATACACCGGGGCGAACGGGTGAAAAGCGTTCTTGCCGAGGACGGCGTTGTTACGGGAGTTGACTGCGGCGGCAAGGTCTACAATGCGGTCAGTGTGCTTATCGCAACGGGTGGAAAATCCTACCCGGGTACAGGCTCGGACGGAGACGGCTACCGCTTTGCCGAGGCGTTGGGGCATACCGTTGCACCGCTTAAACCGTCACTTGTTCCCCTCGTAACAGAGGAAAGCTTCTGCGCGGAAATGATGGGGCTTTCGCTGAAAAACACGGCGCTTTCCCTTATCGACTCAAAAAGCGGCAAGACGCTTTACAGCGAAACGGGAGAAATGCTGTTCACCCACTTCGGCGTGTCGGGACCAATGGTACTCAGCGCGTCCAGCCACATACGCAGCATGGAGCGGGGACGGTACAAGCTCTGCATCGACCTAAAGCCTGCCCTTGACCATGCCGTGCTTGACAAGCGGATACAGCGCGACTTTGGTGAGATACCCAACAGGCTTTTTGCAAATTCGCTGTCGAAGCTTCTTCCTGCAAAAATGATACCCGTCATTGTAAGGCTCTCGGGCATAGACCCCGACAAGCAGGTCAACTCGGTAACAAAGCAGGAGCGGACAGAGCTTGTCAAGCTGCTGAAATGCCTGACCGTAACGATAAAGGATTTCCGCCCCATAAGCGAGGCAATTGTCACAAGCGGCGGAGTAAAGGTCTCGGAGGTATCCCCCAAAACAATGGAGTCAAAGCTTGTACAGGGGATTTTCTTTGCAGGCGAAGTCCTTGATGTGGACGCATACACGGGCGGATTTAACTTGCAGATAGCATTTTCTACGGGAGTTGCCGCAGGAAATAATATGTAATACAAAAGAAAGGCGGTAATCATATGCCGATAAACGTTGCAATAGACGGTCCTGCAGGCGCAGGAAAAAGCACCATCGCCAAGGCTGCTTCAAAGGCTTTGGGCTTCATTTATGTTGACACGGGAGCGCTTTACCGTTCGGTGGCTTACTATGCTGTAAGCCGCGGCGCTGACCCTTCCAAGGCGGAGGAGGTCACAAGGCTTCTGCCCGAAATATCCCCCGAACTTAAATTCATCGACGGCGTTCAGCACGTTTTCGTGAACGGCGAGGACGTATCCGACAAAATTCGCACGCCCCGGATTTCCATGGGTGCGTCGGCAGTCTCGGCAATACCCGAGGTTAGAAGCTTCCTTTTCGATTTGCAGAAAAAAATCGCGGCTGAAAACAACGTTATCATGGACGGTCGCGACATCGGCACGGTGGTGCTTCCGAACGCTGACGTGAAGATCTACCTCACCGCCTCCGCGGAGGAACGTGCAAGCCGCCGCCATGCAGAGATAATCGAAAAGGGCGGCTGCGAGACCTTTGCTTCGGTGCTTGCGGACGTAAATCAGCGCGACTATAACGATATGCACCGCGAAATTGCGCCGCTGAAACAAGCGGAAGACGCCGTTCTCTGCGATACCACAGGCGTTGACCTGCAAAGTGCAATTAACATGGTCATCGGGATAATTACCGAAAAAACAGGCGTTGAACGCAGTTAAAGGAGTGTTTATATGAACGCATTTGTCCGTTATGCGGTTTGGGGCGTGTACAAGCTTTTCTATAATTTCCACATTGAGGGCACGGAGAATATCCCCCAGGACAGACCCCTTGTTATGGCGTCAAATCACCGCAGCTACGCTGACCCCGTAATTCTCACCATGCCCATGAAGCTCCCCGTGACATATATGGCTAAGGAGGAACTGTTCAAAAACAAGCTTTTCGGCTGGTTTATCCGCAAGCTTGGGGCATTCCCCGTAAGGCGCGGCTCGGGAGATATGCAGGTCATCGACGACGCGGTAAGTATCCTCAATTCGGGCAAAAACCTTGTTATTTTCCCCGAGGGCACACGCTCCAAGGACGGCAAGGTGGGCAAGGGCAAGACGGGTGTTGCGCTTATTGCCGCAAAATCGGGCGCGGACGTTCTCCCCTGCGGCATTGTTTTCGAGGGAGAAAAGCTGCATTTCCGCTCAAAGCTGACGCTGAAATTCGGTCCCGTGATACCTGCGGAGGAAATTGCGGTTGAGGACGCTTCCCCCAAAAAGCTGAAAGCCGTAAAGCAGCGCATTATGGGTGCAATAACCGAGCTTGTAGAGGGAAAACCCGAGGAAAAGGACGCTTCCGACGATGAAAGCTGAAATTATTACTGCGGATAAGGCAGGTTTTTGCTTTGGTGTTGACAGAGCGGTAAAAATCGTGTATAATATATTGAATGAGGGTAAAAAAGTCGTTACCTATGGAGAAATTATCCATAATCCCGATGTGGTGGACGAGCTTGCGCGGAAGGGCGTGAGAGTCGTCAATACCCCCGAGGAGCTTGAGGCGCTTACCGATGAAACTGTGGTTATTCGCTCTCACGGGGTCGGAAAGGATATTTTCGAGATACTTGAAAGAAAGGGTATCGGGTACTGCGACGGCACCTGCCCTTATGTAAGGCGTATTCAGAAAATCGTTGACGAGAAGTCGGCGGAGGGCTATGACGTCATTATTATGGGCGACAAAAACCACCCCGAAGTCCGCGGAATTGTCGGTCATTGCCGTAATATGGCAATTATTTGCTCAAATGAGACGGAATTATCGGATTTTCTGAAAAAAAATTATAAAAATGCTAAAAAAAAGGTTGCAATTGTTGCGCAAACAACGTATAATATATCTATATGGGATAAGTGTGCCGATATCGCAGCGTCAGCCTACCCCGACGCAGAGGTTATCAACACCGTTTGCAGTGCTACCGCCGACAGGCAGCAGAGCGCTGTGCGTTTAGCGATGTCAGCCGACTTGATGATAGTCATCGGCGGCAGGCACAGTTCCAACACAGTTAAGCTTGCGGATATTTGCGGCAAATACTGTCACGCCTGTATTCACATTGAGAATGCGGACGAGCTTGATTTTCAGTATATTGAAAATCTGCTGAAAAATAATACCGGCGAAAAATTTATTGTCGGTATTACTGCGGGTGCTTCAACGCCTGCACATATAATCAAGGAGGTTAAAAACCAGATGAGTGAAAAATTACAGAACATGGAAGAGGACTTTAACTTTGAGGAGGCACTTGACGCTTCTTTCAAAAAAATATATACCGGTCAGAGGGTGAAAGGATACATAACTGCTGTTAATGACGCAGAAGCTATTGTTGATGTCGGAACAAAGCACACAGGTTATGTTTCCCTGGACGAGCTTACAAACGACCCCTCTCTCAAGCCTGCCGATGTTGTTAAGCCCGGCGATGAGGTTGACCTTATCGTTATCAAGGTCAACGACGCAGAAGGTATTGTTACTCTTTCCAAGAAAAAGGTTGACGCTATGGTCGGCTTTGACAAGATCGTTAAGGCTAAGGAAGAGGACGCTATCCTCGAGGGCACAGTTACAGGCGTTGTAAAGGGCGGCGTTATCGTTCTTTACGAGGGCACAAGAGTGTTTATCCCTGCTTCACAGGCTACTGCACGCAGAGATGACAAGCTCGAGGAACTGGTTAAGACAACAGTTAAGTTCAAGATCATCGAAGTTAACGAGGCAAGAGGCAAGGCTGTCGGCTCTATCAAGGCTGTTCTCAACGCTGAAAAGGACGCTGCAAAGGCTAAGTTCTGGGAGTCCGTTAACGTTGGCGACGTATTCAAGGGCGAAGTTAAGTCCCTCACAACCTACGGCGCATTCGTTGATCTCGGCGGCATTGACGGTATGGTTCACATTTCCGAGCTTAGCTGGAACAGGATCAAGCACCCCTCCGAGGTTGTAAATGTAGGCGATGTTATCGAGGTTTACGTTAAGGATCTTGATAAGGACGCTAACAGAATTTCTCTCGGCTACAAGAAGACAGAGGACAATCCTTGGGTGAAGTTCGCTAACGAGTACAAGGTTGACGACGTTGTTAAGGCAAAGGTCGTTTCCATCACTCCTTTTGGCGCATTTGCTCAGATAATTCCCGGCATCGACGGTCTTATCCACATTTCCCAGATCGCTAACAAGAGAGTTACAAACGTTAAGGACGTTCTCTCCGTAGGCGACGAGGTTGAGGCTAAGATCACCGAGATCGACGCTGACAAGAAGAGGATCAGCATGTCTATCCGTGCGCTTCTCGACGACAGCGCTGAAGCTGCTGATGCTGAATAATTAAGAATTTTTTGGAAAATCCTCCGTTTTTTTCGGGGGATTTTTTCTCTCTTTATGCAAATAATATTGCTGAGGAATTGCTTATGGAAAAGAAAACTGTTAAAACCGATCTTGTTATAATAGGTGCAGGCCCTGCAGGAATGACCGCTGCCATTTACGCCATGCGCGCAGGTCTCAGCACGGTCGTGCTTGAAAAAGGCATTGTTGGCGGACAGATAGCTCAAAGCAGCATTGTGGAGAATTACCCCGGATATGTGAGCATAACGGGCATGGAGCTTTCCGAGAAGCTTCGCAGCCACGTGCTTGCGCTGGGGGCGGTCATCGACGAGTTCGACTTTATAGAGCGCGTGGAATTTTCGGGCGAGGTAAAGCGCGTTATTACCGAAAGCAAGGTCTATGAGCCGACTGCGGTGATTTTTGCAACTGGCGCGGTACACAAGCCGCTGCTTATCCGCAATGAAGCACGCTTCCACGGCAAGGGCATACACTACTGCGCGCTGTGCGACGCTGCCGCGTACAAGGGCAAAACCGTGGGCGTTGTGGGCGGAGGAAGCGCTGCTCTTGAAGAAGCGCTGTACCTTGCAAACATCGCGGAAAAGGTCATCGTTATCCGCAGAAAGAGCAGCTTCAATGCCGAAAAAGCCATAATCGCAAAGGCTGAACAGACGCCCAACATCGAAATTCTCTATAACACCGACCTGCTTGACGCAGGGGGTGAGAATATGCTGGAATATGCCCTTGTTACCGATGTTGTGACCCGTGAGGAAAGAAAGATACCCATGTCCGCGATATTTGCGTACATCGGAAGCGTGCCCCAGACGGAGCTTCTGAGGGGCTGTATAAAGCTTGACAAGCGGGGCTATGTTGTTACCGACGAGGACATGAAAACCAACATTGACGGCATTTTCGCCGCAGGAGACGTGCGCTCAAAGCGGTACAGGCAGATAGTTACCGCGGTTTCGGACGGTGCAATTGCCGCCCTTAACGCGGAAAAATATATTGTAAGTATGAAAAAAGGAATGGTGCAAAAATGATAAAGGTATTTTCATCGGACAGCTGCGGCTACTGCACAAAGCTTAAAGCTTATTTTGACAGCAAGCGTATCCCCTACGACGTTATCGACGTTTCGGAGTCGAGGGAAAACTACGACAAGCTTATCGAGGTCTCGGGGCAGACGGGTATTCCCGTTACCGTTTTCGACAGCGGCGAGGTAGTTGTGGGCTTCGACAAGCCGAAAATCGACAGCATACTGAAGATATGAAAAACGGAGCAGTTCAAGGGGTGTATCCTTAGAACTGCTCCTTTGTTTTATCGAAAAAAGCGGGCGGCTGATAGCCGCCCCTACAAAGCAATTATTTAAACTAATTCGTAGGGGCGGATATTATCCGCCCGTAAATTTTCACCCTTATTCAAGGTTAAGCTTTTTCGCAAATATCCGCTCGGAGGCAATGTAGTACCCCACCGAAATTACAACCGAGAATATTATTGTAAACACAAAAGTCTCGTTAATAAACCCAAATATCTTATCATCGGGAATAGTCGAGTCGTTCTGACTTTCCAGAACAAACTTTACCATATCCGAGGAAATAAACATCATACCTATGGAGGAAAGTATCTGCTCACCGATATAAGTCGCAAAGTACATCAGCACCGACATTCCAAGCTTATGACGGTTGAAAAGATTGCCAAGCGCCAAGCTGAAATAAATCTGCACCATTATCATTGCCGGTGAAAGCACCGTCATAATTATCATATTTATCAGGAAAGTCTCAAAGCCCTTTCCTCCGAATACTTCTCTTGACTCCTCAATAAATTCGGGGAATTCTTCTATCATCCTGAACAGCCATAACGGTTCTCCGAAAGCAATTCCTGAGCATATTCCCACCGCGACGACCGCAAGTGCCGACCAGATATACACCGCAATAAGCTTTGAAACGATAAGCTTCCATGTGGGTACGGGCAGGGTGTGCATGAGGTAGCCCTCGTCACGGACAAGATTTTTGTAAAACCGATTTGTTGCAAAAACCAATACCATTCCGCAAACCAGCACCACCAGTATGCCGAAAACTGCCGAAAGCACCATAAATATAAGCTTCACGAAGGTGTTGTTGTTGACCCATGAGGTCATTTTGTCGAAAAACAGCAGCAGAAAGCTCACCATCAGCATTGCCGCGAACATTACACCGTACTTTTTGTAATCCGCAAGTATCTCGTATTTTATCAGCTTCCTTAGCATGCAAACACCTCCCTGAAAAGCGCGTCCACCGATTTGCCGTTTTCCTCACGAATCTCGTCAACGGATTTGTGGAGCATAAGGCAGCCGTACTTGAGAAAAATTACCTCGTCAAGGACGTTTTCAACATCGCTGATAAGGTGTGTCGAAATAACAACGGAAGCGTTTTCGTTATAGTTGGTGAGAATGGTTTTCAGTATGTAATCACGCGCCGCCGGGTCAACGCCGCCTATCGGCTCGTCAAGGAGGTAAAGCTCCGCCTGACGGCTCATAACAAGGATAAGCTGCACCTTTTCCTTTGTGCCCTTTGACATTGTTTTCAGGCTGTCGGCAGGCTTTATGTCAAGCCTTTCCAGCATATCGTAGGCGGTCTCCTCGCTGAAATCGGAGTAAAAGTCCTTGAAAAAATCCACCGCCTGCTTAACGGTCATCCACTCGCTAAGGTACGTCCTTTCGGGCAGGTAGGACACTATCTTCTTGGTTTCCACACCTATCGGCTTATCGGAAATAAGCGCTTCTCCGCTGCTTGACGTCAGAATTCCGCTGAGTATCTTGATAAGCGTGGTCTTTCCGCTTCCGTTGGGACCCAGCAGCCCGATTATCCTGCCCCGTTCGATATTAAGGTTGATATTGTTAAGCGCAATTTTGCTGCCGTAGCTTTTGCACAAATTTTTACACTCTACAAGCATAGTAAACCCCTTTTCTGTATTTTGCTGTCATTTCCTCAAAATGAAAAAAATTTGTTATCCGATATGTTTTTTCAGCAGTTCCAGCGCCTCATTGGGCGTATAGCCAAGCTGCTGCATTTTATTCAGGAACATATCAAGCTGCTCCCCTGCAAGCTGTTCACGCAGGTTTGCGATGACCTCGCCGTCCTCGGTGATAAAGCGGCCTGCCGTCCTCTGGGTGTAAAGCAATCCGTCCCTCTCCAGCTCGGAAAGCGCTTTCTGCATGGTGTTGGGATTTACCTCGGCTTCTGCGGCAAGCTCGCGCACCGACAGCAGCTTATCCCCTGCCTTATAGTCGCCCACGGCTATTCTAAGCTTGATATGCTCAATTATCTGGACATATATGGGAGTTGTGGAATTAAAACTCCATGGCATTACTGTCTCCCCTTTCTCTTGTATTATGGTGTTAATACAATGATACACCATAATTTCTTTTTTGTCAAGGGGTTTTTCAGTTTTTTAACATAAAAAATCGGAGTTACGGCGTCCATATGCGTTGCCTTAACTCCAATTTATGTAATCAATGCTTCCTTGTCCTTTTTCCCGACGGCAAGCCGCCCATGACCTTGCTTTTCAGCTTGCTTACTTCATCCGAAAGCTGGGCGCAGTCCTTGTATCTGTCAAAACCTGCCGCAAATTCAGCCGCACGCTCAAACATATCCAGCCTGAGCATGGACTTGACCATACATATGTCGAGAAATCTGCACTCGCTGTCCAGCATTTTGGCAATAATTTCAACCGAATTTTCGTATCTGCCGCTTATATGCTCGTGAATTGCAAGGCTGCGCTTCATAACATCGCTGCGCTCACCGAGAACAGCCGCGTTGTACGTGCGGTAAAGCTCGTCGGCAGTCTTGAAATCGTCCTGCACAAACTTGCAGAAAATCATGTTGCCCACAAGATTTCCCTGCAAAGCCCGCTCCAAATCCTTTATTTCCGTATCCTCAAAAACAGCGTACGCCTCGCTGAGCCTTCCGAGAATTAGCAGCGCGTTTGCAAGCATACTTTTTCCCCTTGCAATATCCTGCTTCCGCACCGCTTCCCCAAGCTCCCGGTTCAGCTGCTCGGCGTATTCCTCGCAAAAGCCTTTTTCCCCCAAAACCGCAAGGGATTTTTCAAAGCCGCACTTCTTTTTAAAAAAATCCATTTTCAGTACCGTGCCCTACTTTATTGTTGAGACCACTTCTATCGCCTTGATAAGCTGGGTGTCCACCTCAAGCTGCTGCTCGTCGGTAATAGTCTCAAGGTCAACCTCCGCAGGCAGAGCTACCTCAAAATTCGGATTGATGCCCACGCCGTTGTAATCGCCGCTTTGAGCGGTTTGAAGTGTTGCAACGGTGATTTTTACCGCAGCACCGCCTGTCAGCCTGTGGGTCTTCTGCATAACGCCCTTGCCGTAAGTTGTTGTACCCACTATCTGAGCGCCTGCCTCGTCACGAAGCGCAAAGGCGAAAAGCTCGGAGCAGGAAGCCGTGTTTCCGTTGACGAGTACCGCCATAGGCATTCTTATCTGCTCCTCCTCTGTGGTATGCACCACCACCTCGGAAGAAGAATTGTAGTAAGCCGTAACAACGTCGCAGTCCCCTAAAATGCAGTCGAGCGTGCCTTGAAGCGAGTCGGTAAGACCGCCGAGATTTTCCCTAAGGTCGAAAATCAGCATTTCCGCACCCTCGCCGATAAGCTTGTTAAGCACGTTGCTGAACTGCTCGGGGGTCTTTTCGTGAAAAGTCGTGATTTTTATGTATGCAATGTTGTCGATAAGTCTGCCCGTAACGGAAATTATTTCGGTTCTTTCCGAAACCACGTCCACCGCAAAAAATTCCGAAACGCCGTTTTCATCGGTTCTTTTTATGTGAAGCTTGACCTTTGTTCCCTCGTCGCAGTTGAACAGGGTAACAGCCTCGTCGTAGCCGTTTTCATAAGCAATGACATCGGTGTTATTTACGGCGGTGATAACGTCCCCTGCAAGCAGCCCTGCGTTTTCCGCAGAAGAGCCTTTGGTAACGCCGGTAATTTTTATGTATCCGCTTGTTTCCTTTTCATAGTTGAAGCCCAGCCCCACCGTTACGCCCGACTCCTTTTGAGTCTGCTTTGCGTATTTATCTGCGGGATAATAAACAGCATACCTGTCATCGAGACCTGCCACATAACCGCTCATAATGCTGTCTGCAAGCTTATCCTCGTTTATCTCGTTGACGTAATTTGCGCGGACGTACTTGTCCATCTCCGAAAGCTTGGTGTAAATTCCCTCCTTTTCGGAAACGCTCTTCACCTTGGAGTTAAACACGTTAAGCGAATAATTATATGTGATAATGAACGTCACCGCAGCAACAAGCGCCATAAGTCCGATGGCAATTCCCAAAGAAATTTTTTTATTCATAATGTTTCAGCCTTTCGCCTTGACAATTAATTGTTGATATTAACGTAATTCAGCGGATTGGTATGCTGACCGTCGACGCGGACCTCAAAGTGACAGTGGTCGCCGTAAGCGTAACCCGTGTGACCTATGTACGCAAGGGTCTGACCTTGCTTTACATTATCGCCGACGCTTACCGCTACGCTGCTGTTGTGAGCGTAAAGGGTGGCAATTCCGTTGCCGTGGTCGATGATAACGCACTTGCCGTAGCCGTTGCCCTTGTCGCCCGCCTGAATGACCGTACCTGCCGCAGAAGCCACAACAGCCTCACCGCCGCAGCCCGGCTTTGTAATGTCGATGCCCTTGTGGAAATTGTTGCGCTGCTCCTCAACTATCCAGCGGTTGCCGTAGCCGTCGGACATATTGCGCACGGTGGGAACAGGCCATATAAAGCCTGTTTCGGAGTATGTGGGGGTGCTTGGTTGGGGAACATATTCCGTACCGTTAGCCTCGGCTTCCTGCTTTTTCTTTAATTCCTCCTGACGCTTGCGCTCTTCCTCTTCCTTGCGCTTGCGCTCGGCTTCCTCTTGAAGCCTGCGTATCTCCGCTTGAAGTTCTTCCTCAACCTGCTTCTGCTCCGCCTCTATCTCGTCAGCGCGCTCGGCATAGTCGGCAATCATGTTTTCGTGCATTTTCTTGGTTTCCGCGTGATTGTTGTATGTCTCGCGCAGCTCCTCGTATACCGCTTCCTGCTCTGCCTTTTTCTCCTCAAGTGCGGCAAGCTTTGTTTCATACTCCGCCTTGCTTGCTTCAAGCTCGTCTATCTGCGCATTAAGTCCGTCGATAAGCTCGTTATCGTGCTTGGAGACCCTTTCCACAAACTCCATTCTTGCAAGCATTTCGTAGAAATCCGTTGAACCTGCCACAACCGAAGCAAGGCTGTCGCTTCCCGACATATACAGCGCCCGAAGCCTTTGGCGGAACTGTTCGATGCCCACGTCTATCTCGGCTTCTTTGTCGGAAATATCCTTTTCCAGACCTGCGATGTCCTCCTCATAAAGCGCTATCTGCGCCTTGATAACGTCTATCTGCTTTTCCTGGAGCTTCATTTTTTCGTCATATTTTTCAAGATATTCCTGACTTTCCGCCGCCTTGTCCTGATACTCCGACAGCGAAGATTTAACGCTTTCAAGCTCCTTTGCAAGCTCCGACTGCTTTGATTCCAACTCGGACATCGTGTCCGCCGTAACGCTTATTCCCGAAAAAAGGCAGGTCATCGAAAGCACCGCGGACATACCGAAAATGCAGATTTTTTTAACGATACAAGCTTTTTTGCCCATAAGATATCCTTTCATTAAATAGGGGGACGTCACACTTTAAGGTATTTTCTCGTGCTGAGGACAGTGCCGACAGCGCTGATAAACGCGCCTGCCGCAATATAGCCCAAGCTTAGCTTCCAAATAATATTTCCCACGGGAATAAAACCGTTCACCGACAAAATGCTGAGAATGGTCGTATCCTGCGAAAGCATTTTTACCAGCTCAACATAGCCGAAATAGGTGCAGACCGACGCAATAACGCCTGCAAGCACGCCTATGAGCATACCCTCAACAAAGAAGGGCACCTTGATAAATGTGTTGGTCGCGCCCACAAATTTCATAATGGTAATCTCGCGCTTTCTAATGTCAACGCTTGCACGGGACGCATTGGATATAATAACCAGCGAAGCCAGCACCAGCGCGCAGAGGATAACAAGGGAAACAATTCCCACAAAATGCTTGAGGTTGGTCATAATGTTAATAAAGTCCGTGGGGGACTTGATGGTGTCGATGCCCTTCATGCGGTTTATCTCCATGAGCGTGCCGCTGATTTGGGAAATATCCGCAATGCGTATTCTGAACGCGTCGGGCAGAGGGTTATCGTCGCCTATGTACCCGAAAAGCTCGTCGGCATTTTCCATGTCGGCTTTCATGCCCTCCAGCGCTTCCTCCTTGGAGTAAAAGGTAACGCTCTCCACATTTTCGGTGTATTTAAGGGTATTTTCCATGGCGGAAATGTCGGCGTCCTCAATGCCCTCCTCAAGGAAAATAACCACCTCGTTTTTGTTCTCGACACCGCTGATGAACTGATTTATGTTTGCCACAAAAACAAGCGTAAAGCCTATCATCAACAGCGATACCAAAAGAATACAGAAGGACGCAACAGACATTATTCTGTTTGTCCATATATTTCTGACGCCCTGTTTGAACAGGTAATTCATACTGCTAAGCTTCATTTTATAACTCCGTTTCTCTACTTCCGTTCATCCGATATAGCCATTCATCCGATATAATCGTCAAAAGCGATTTTTCCTGCATTTATCCGTATAGTCCTGCCGCCGAAATAGCGCACAAGCTCATGCTCGTGGGTAACCATAAGCACGGTGGTGCCGCACTCGTTTATGCCCTTGAGCAGCTCGATAATCTCAAATTTATTCTTGGGGTCAAGGTTACCCGTAGGCTCGTCCGCAATGATAAGCTGGGGGTCGTTTACAAGGGCTCTTGCAAGAGCAACGCGCTGCTGCTCGCCACCCGAAAGCTCGTTGGGATAGCACTTTGCCTTGTCCTTCAAGCCCACAAGACCGATAACGTAGGGAACGCGGTTGCGTATGTACTTGATAGGCGCGTCAATGCTTCGGAGTACGAAAGCAACGTTGTCGTACACGTTCATGGTGTTGATAAGCTTGAAGTCCTGAAAAACAAAGCCGATAGTCCTGCGAAGCTTGTGAGCCTTGCTTTTGGGCAGCTTTTCAAGGTTAAAGCCGTTTACGGTAATATGCCCCGTATTGGGAGTAATTTCCTTCAAAAGCAGCTTTATGAGGGTACTTTTTCCCGCACCCGAATCACCCACAACGAAAGCAAATTCCCCGTCGTTTATCTTTAAATTTATATCGTGAAGCGCGTCCACACCGTTTGAGTATGTAACGCTGACATTTCTAAGTTCGACCAAGAGTTTACACCGCCAATCTATATTATCCGTAAAGGTAAAATTTAACATCAAGAAAAGGGCAGAAGATGCTATCTCTGCCCCCATAAAAAACTGTGTTATGCGTTAGAATTTAACAGGATTTGCCGAAAGATATTTTTTGACCATAAGCGCGATCTTGAACACGATAGCATGGTCAAATTCACGCAGGTCAAGCCCCGTAAGCTTTTTGATCTTTTCAAGTCTGTATACAAGGGTATTTCTGTGTACAAACAGCTTTCTGGACGTCTCGGAAACGTTCAGATTGTTCTCGAAGAAGCGCTGTATCGTGAAAAGGGTCTCATGGTCAAGAGACTCGATAGAGCCTTTCTTGAACACCTCCTGCAGGAATGTCTCGCAAAGAGTTGTGGGGAGGTGGTAAATGAGCCTTGCAATACCCAGATTGTCGTAGGAAACGATGACCTTGTCCGTGTCGAAAACCTTGCCGACCTCAAGAGCGATCTGAGCTTCCTTAAAGGAGCGCGCAAGATCCTTGATACCCGTCACAACAGTACCGATACCAACGTTTACTCTTGTGTAGAACTCGCTGGAAAGCGTGTCGGAAATGGAGCGCGCGAGCTTTTCCAGATCCTTGGACTCCACATTGCTCTTTATCTCCTTGACAAGGACGATATCCGACTCGGTGATGTTAAGGACGAAATCCTTAGCCTTGTCGGGGAAAAGGTTCTGTATAACGTCAAAAGCGGAAACATCGTTTGAGGATATGATCCTGATAAGCAGGACAACGCGGCTCACATCGTTGTTGAAGTGCAGCTCACGCGCCTTGACAACGATATCCCCCGGAAGAACGTTGTCGAGGACAACATTCTTGATAAAGTTTGTCCTGTCGTATTTTTCGTCGTAATACTGCTTTATAGAAGAAAGGGTGATAGACATGATGTTGGCATACTTAGCGGCATTCTCGTCCGTACCCTCGACAAAAACAGCATAATCGGGCTTGATATGTGAACCGAAGGGCTTATATGTATAGCCGTCGCGGACAAAAATATCGTGAGAATCACTTAGATCCAGCGAAACAAATTCGTTTGTTGTACCGATTTTTGAAAGCTCGCTGCAGGCAATAATTGTAGCTGTGGAATCCACAACGCCGATCACGCAGTCCATAGCGTCCCTCATTTGATGAATTAATCCCTGGAACAGTCTGTTTGACATATAGCCGTCCATCCTTTCATATTAATGAGCTGTAATAAAAACGTTCTGCATCAAAACAGCACTCATATAAAACAATTATACACAATTTAATTACATTTTGCAAGTGTTTTTTGTAATTTTCTCTAAAAAAATGTGTTGGAATTTTATATATTGTCATTTTTCCGAATTTTTATTATTTATTCTCGCTTTTTTTGTGCAATTGTATGGCTTTTTTCCAACCGCAAGCAGTATCACTCCTGCCGCAAACACCGCTATGCTTATCCATTGTGACGTTGAAAGCCCCAGCGCCTTGCCGCGGATAATATCGCCGCGGAAAAATTCCAGCACGAACCTCATTACCGCGTAGCAACAAAGATACAGCCCCGAAAGGCTCAGACGGGGAAAATTCCGCAGAAATAACAGCGTAAATATCACAAACAGCAGGAAATTTCCAAAAGCTTCTATAAGCTGTATCGGCAGAAGCGGCACGCCGTTTGGTGCGGCGGGAGAATTTTCAAAGGTCACGGAAAATACGCCGTCGTACTCCATTCCGTAACAGCACCCTGCCAGAAAGCAACCTATCCTGCCGAAAGCGTGGAAAAGCGGCACTCCCGGGATAACCGTTTCGATAGCCTCATATGCAGGTATCTTAAAGTGGGTGCAGTACCGCAAAGCCCCCAAAAACGCGCCGATAAGTCCGCCGTAAAACACCAGACCGCCCGACATCAGCAGCGTGAGCCAGTACCTCATATTGTCCGCAAAGCTTTTGTCCGTGAACCAATAGACGTCCACGCTGATTATCAGATACAGCGCCTTTGCACCGATAAGGCATCCTATTCCTGCGTAAAGGAGCATATAAAAAATGTCCTCGCAGGAGATAACGCCGCGCTTTTTTGCAAGCATTACCGACCAAAGGCAGAGCGCCGCCGCGCCGGCAAATGCCATAACAGCGTACATCGGCACGGTTTTGCCGAATATATCAATGAACGGGAGCATAGTAAATCCTTTCAAAAAAATGCTGCCCTGCCTCATGGGCAAGACAGCATCTTGTTTTACGCTAATACCGATTAATATGTCATGCTTGATGCAGCAGCACCGAGAGCGCCAACGCAGAGTGCGCAAGCAACAAATGTAATACCGCAGAGAATTGTACCGATGATACCGAGAACAAGACCTGCTTTCTGCATACCCTCTGTATAACCCTGCTTCTTAGCATTTACAGCAAGGATAATTGCAACGATACCGAGAATAAGACCTACAAGTGCGCCGTATCCGAAGAACATGAGAACAAGTGAAAGGATACCGCAGACAAGTGAGCCTATTGCTAAATTTTTACCTGGCATAAAATAACCCTCCAATAATCATAATATAATAACATTATACCTCATATTTCCTCATCTGTCAACATTTTTCAGCAATATTTTGATATTTTATACTAATTCCGATCAATGTGCAGCGAGCGATTCCTTAACTATGCAGTAATAACAGCTAAGCTGTCAAAGAATTCTGCAACAGATACCCCCAAAGCTATTGAACCCAAAATCAAAAGTACCACAACTATTGCAACAAGAATGAGCTGTGCAAGAATAAAATTTTTAAGAGTTTTATTCTGCGAAGCGCAAAGAATAACAATGTAAGTAATAATATTCACAATAGGAATGGAAAAGAGAATGAGATAGCCGATCCATCCGCCTATTGAAACAGGCAATTCGAGCCGGTCGTAATTTTGTTGGTAATAAGGCTGTTGAGGCTGCTGGTAATACTGCTGCTGCGGCTGCTGATAATACTGCGGCTGAGCATTTTGCGGAATTGATTGGTATGAATTGTACTCATTTTGCCGGACCCCAATTTTTTCGCCGCAATTTTCGCATTTGACAGCATTGTCAGGATTTTCACATCCGCATTTGCACTTAATTGACATAATATTTCCCCCAATAAAATTATATTTGTAATATCATACCCTATGTTTCCCCTTTTGTCAACATTTTTCCGCAATTTATCCCCACAAAAAAGGGTACCGACCATAAAGTCCGGTACCCGATTTTATATGTAAGCTTAGTTGTTGATGAGCTTGTCCTCGTCGTTCCAGCTGTAAAGCTCGCGGATCTCCTTGCCCACAACCTCTGCGGGATGCTCGGCAGCAAGCTTTCTCATAGCCTTGAAGTGAACCTGTGAGCCTGCGTCGGACATATCAAGGAGGAATTCCTTAGCAAAAGAGCCGTCCTGAATGTTTGCAAGAACCTGCTTCATAGCCTTCTTTGTTTCCTCGGTGATGATCTTGGGACCTGTTACATAGTCGCCGTACTCTGCGGTGTTGGAGATGGAGTATCTCATTCCTGCAAAGCCGCTCTGGTAGATAAGGTCAACGATGAGCTTCATCTCGTGGATACACTCAAAGTAAGCGTTTCTGGGGTCGTAGCCTGCTTCAACGAGAGTCTCGAAGCCAGCCTGCATAAGTGCGCATACACCGCCGCAGAGAACAGCCTGCTCACCGAAGAGGTCGGTCTCTGTCTCTGTTCTGAATGTAGTTTCGAGAACGCCTGCTCTTGCGCCGCCGATACCGAGAGCATATGCAAGACCGATATCTGTTGCATCGCCTGTTGCGTCCTGCTCAACTGCGATAAGGCAAGGAACGCCCTTGCCAACCTGATATTCGCTTCTTACTGTGTGTCCGGGACCCTTAGGAGCGATCATGATAACGTTAACGTTCTTGGGGGGAACGATGCAGCCGAAGTGAATGTTGAAGCCGTGTGCGAAAGCAAGAGTCTTGCCCTCTGTGAGGTAAGGAGCGATGTCCTCCTTGTAAACCTTAGCCTGCTTCTCGTCGGGGATAAGGATCATAATGATGTCGGCAGCCTTTGCAGCCTCGGAAACGGAAAGAACCTTGAGTCCCTGAGCCTCAGCCTTAGCCTTGGACTTTGAGCCCTCGTAAAGACCGATAACAACGTTTACGCCGCTGTCTTTGAGGTTAAGGGCATGAGCGTGACCCTGTGAGCCGTAGCCGATGATAGCAACGGTCTTGCCGTCCAGTCTGCCGAGATCGCAGTCCTGCTGATAATAAATTTTTGCCATTTTAAACAACCTCCGTTTATTGTAAATAAGTTTTTGTATACATTATCAAACGGTTGCCCGTTCAATTACTTTTTAATGGTATCCGCGCCCTTCTGAATGGCGATAACGCCTGTGCGGACGATCTCCTTTATGCCGTAGGGCTTGATAAGCTCCTCAAACCGTGCAAGGTGAGCCGTGGTATCGGATATCTCTATCGTCATGGTGCTTGCGGAAATATCCACTATCTTCGCGCCCATTATCTCGCATATGGTGAGTATCTCGCTTCTCTGGGGAGCGGCAGCGTTTATCTTGATAAGCTGAAGCTCTCTTGAAAGAAGCTCCTCGGGGGCAAGCGCCTTGACCTTTATGGTGTCTATAAGCTTGTTGAGCTGTTTTTCCAACTGCTCAACGGTATGCTCATCACCGTCGGCAACTATCGTTATACGGGACATTGCAGGGTCGTCGGTCTCCCCCACAGCAAGGCTGTCGATGTTAAATCCGCGGCGCGAAAAAAGCCCGGAAATTCTTGACAGCACACCTGCGTGGTTTTCCACAAGAATTGATATTGTATGTTTCATGGGATAACTCCTTTTCGTTTTTACGCTTTTATATAAGTGTACCACATCAAACGCTATAAGTAAAGAACATATATGTTATGAAATCTATATCTTTTTGTTATACCGCTTACAGCGTGGTCTCGTTTCTCCAAACGTTACATTCCAGCAGGTACGGCTCGTCCGCAGCGCAAAGACGCTCTATCGCCGCTTCCGCCTCGTCCATTGTGCAGACACGCTCGGCTCTTATTCCGTAAGACTGCGCAAGCGCCACAAAATCGGGATTTCCGTCGGCAATATGCACTGCTATCTGATTGTCGCCGTAATTGTTGGTCTGAAGCTCTCTTACCATGCCGAGACGGTTGTTGCGCATAAGAATTATCTTTACCGCCAGCTTTTCCTGCACGATAGTCGCAAGCTCCATCATCTCCATCTGGAAGGAGCCGTCGCCGCAGACCGTTACCACCTGCGAATCGGGAGAAGCCATTTTTGCGCCCACAGCCGCAGGAACGGAGTAACCCATAGTGCCCATGCCGCCGCTTGTGAGGAAGCGTCCGCCCTTGAACTCGAAGTTGTTGCAGGTCCATATCTGGTTCTGACCAACATCAGCAACGCAGATAGTGTTTTCGGGAAGCTTTGCGGAAAGCTTTCTCATAAACATTTTCGGGTTGATGTAGCCCTCCGTCTCGTTTTCAACGGGAACAGCGTTCTTTATCTCCGAAAGCTCGGATATCCACGCGCTGCGGTCTGCGCTCTCAACGCCAGCGATAAGCTGACCGAGAATGTTTTTGCAGTCGCCTACGATAGGAATATCAACGGGTATATTCTTGCCTATCTCCGCAGGGTCGATATCTATATGTATGATTTTAGTCGTCTCCGCAAGGAATTTCGGCGAGCGGACTGCTCTGTCGCCAACTCTTGCGCCGATAAGCAGCATGGTATCGCACTTCGATACCGCCTCATTTGCGGTCTTAACGCCGTGCATACCCAGCATACCCATGTTGAGGGGGTGCTTTGTGGGGAAAATGCCAAGTCCCATCATCGTGGAAACAACGGGGATATTTGCTTTCTCCGCAAACTCTCTCAGCTCCGAGCAGGCGTCCGAGTTGATTACGCCGCCTCCTGCGCAGATAAGTGGTCTTTCGGCATTTTTAAGCGCCTCGCAGACTCTCTTTATCTGAAGCGCATTGCCCTTGACAGTGGGCTTATAGGAACGAAGCTCAACGGCTTCGGGATAGTTAAAGTCTATCATTGTCTGCTGAATATCCACGGGAACATCTATCAGTACGGGACCCTTTCTGCCCGTTCCCGCAAGATAGAAAGCTTCCTTGAAAATACGAGGAAGCTCCGCAGCGTCCTTGATAAGATAGCTGTACTTTACGAAAGGCTCGGCAGCACCGGTGATGTCCACCTCCTGGAAAACGTCGCAGCCTATCTGGTCGGTGGAGACCTGACCCGTTATGCAAACTATGGGGATACTGTCGGCATATGCGGTGGCAATAGCTGTCAGCAGGTTTGTCGCGCCGGGACCCGATGTTGCGATACATACAGCAGGCTTGCCCGAAATTCGTGCATATCCGCTTGCCGCATGACCTGCATTAGCCTCATGGCGGACAAGAACGTGGTGGATATCCGAATGTGCAAGCTCGTCATAAAAGGGGCAGATTGCAGCTCCGGGATAACCAAAGACGACCTTTATCCCCTCTTTTTCCAGACATTTTACCATTGCTTCAGCGGCTTTGATCAATCCAATCACTCCAATCAAAAAATTATCTTTCGTATAAAAATTATACCTTATAATAATACCTCTTTTTGCTTCTAAAGTCAATGGGTTACAGAAGATTAATTTCAATTGCCGATATTTTTTCTCAAATCCTATTCCATTTTTGCGAAAACTGTGATATACTAAATTTATGTATGACCTATCATACTCACGAAAGGACGGTTGTGTATATGAAAAAATTCTGGCGTGCCGTATGGATAGCGGCAGTTTCTCTCGGAGGAGTTGCGCTTGTGCGCGTTGCTATCGAGGTACTGAACAGGGAAAACAAAAAATATATTGATGTCTGATGTTCCGACACAACGGAGTATATCATAATTATGAATAAATATCAAAAGCTTGCAAACAACACACTAATTTTTGCCATTGGAAGCTTCGGGGCAAAGTTCCTGAGCTTCATACTTATGCGGCTTTACACGGGCTGCATGACCAGCGACGAGTACAGCGCCGCCGACCTGCTTTACCAGACGGTGAACGTGCTTTACCCCGTCCTGACCTTCAGCATGGCTGACGCGATAATCCGCTTCGGCATGGACAAGGGCTGCGACAGGCGGCAGGTTTACACCGGGGCAATAGTTTCCACCGTTGTGGGACTTGCGGTTTTTGCGTTGCTATCGCCCATACTCAACCTTATAGATATGTATAAGGATTACGGCTTTCTGCTGTACGTTTTCTGCTACTGCTCCTGCTTCCGCCAGCTTGCGGCAAGCTTTGTCCGCGCACGGGGCTACGTTAAGCTGTTTGCTCTGGACGGAATTTTTTCCACCCTTGTCATAGTGATATGCAACGTGATTTTCCTCGTTGTGTTGGACATGGGCGTAACGGGCTACGTGCTGTCCCTTATCATTTCCGACCTGCTTTCCTTTATGGGACTTACCGCGATAGCAGGGCTTCACAAGTACCTTGACATAACCTACTTCAACAAAAAGCTTTTCAAGGAAATGCTGAAATATTCCGCGCCGCTTATCCCGACCTACGTTTTGTGGTGGATAACCTCAGCTTCGGACAGATGGTTCGTTATCTCTCTTTGTGGAGAAGCCGAAAACGGAATTTACAGCGCGGCGTATAAGATACCGTCGCTGCTGCTGATGTTTACAACACTGTTTTATCAAGCGTGGCAGATGTCCGCAATTGAGAACAGAAACGACAGCGGACTTTCAAAGTTTTACACCAAAATTTACGGGGCGTACAGCTCGCTGCTTATGATAGCCGCGGCAGGCATAATCATGCTTGTCAAGCCGCTGACCTTCCTGCTGGTGGACAACGACCCCTCAAAGAACTTCACCTTTGCGTACCACTACACGCCGATTTTGGTTGTGGCAATGATTTTCCAGTGTCTCTGCCAGTTCACTTCAAGCGTGTACAACGTTAAGAAAAAGTCGGTAAATTCGCTTCTCACAAGCCTTATCGCGGCGGTGGTGAACATAATACTGAATTTCCTGCTTATACCCGAATACGGTCCTTACGGCGCGGCAATTGCCACGGCGGCGGCTTATGCGGCGTGCTTTGCTATACGCATTTTCGACGTGAGAAATCTTATCCCGTTCAAGGTAAATCATTTCAGAATGTTCGTGAACATCGTGGTCATCGGGTACATGGGATTTGTGGCAATAAAAGAGCCAAAGCTTACCTACGTTCAGCTTGTCGTGCTGTTTATAGTAACCTGCATATTCAACTTTGAAGCGGTGCTCAGCACGCTGCGGAAAATTCTTGCAAGGACCGCGCCGAAAAAGGCGGACGGAAAATCATAAATCAATAAAACCAAGGAGGTAAATTTGAAAATAAATTTTCAAACACGAGTTTTGTTTTTCAAGCTGCCGCTTGAAATTTTGCAAGCAAAACCACAAAACATCGAAAGGAGGGCATTTTTCCTATCGGAAAAATGGTTATAATTATGAGCATTAAGGTACAGGAATTTCACAAGGACTACGAAAGATGGGCGTGGCAGATAAATGGCAATATCAGCTATGCCGAGGACATAACAATGTTTAAGCTGGACGCTAAAAACACCAGCTATATTTTCGGTGCGACCGACGACGGATATCTTATCCACGGCTATTTCGGAAAGAAAATCGAAGACGGCGACCTTACATACCTGCTCCGTCTGGAGGAAAACCCATGGACTCTCAAAACAAACGCAAGAGACAAGGGTACATTTATGGACGCTCACGCTTTCGAGTACCCCTGCCACGGTACGGGTGACTACCGCGAGCCTTGCCTTATGGTAATGGACGACGACGGCATGACCACTACCGACCTGCGCTATGTTTCCCACAAGGTTTACGGCGGAAAGCCAAAGCTTGAGGGTATGCCTGCGACCTTTGCAGAGGAAAACGAGGCGGAGACCCTTGAGATAACCTGTATCGACAAGCACACGGGACTTGAAGCTGTTCTTGTGTATACCGCGTTCAACGACCTTGACGTAATCACAAGAAGCGTCCGCCTGAAAAATAACGGAAAAGCTCCTCTCAACGTGAAGAGAGTTCTTTCCGCCTGCGTTGACTTCGACAACGATGAGTACGATTTTATCACCCTCAACGGAAGCTGGGCGAGAGAGCGCGTTATGGAGCGGTGCAGACTTCACCACGGCAAACAGGGCATCGACTCGGTAAAGGGCGAGTCCTCACACCAGAACAACCCCTTTATGGCGCTGGTTTCCCACAACGCCGACGAGGACATGGGCGAGGCTTACGGTTTCAATTTCGTTTACAGCGGAAACTTTTTCGCACAGGCGGAGGTCACACAGCACAAGTACACCCGTGCGGTAATGGGTATCAACCACTTTGATTTCAACTGGCTTCTTGAAGAGGGCGAGGAATTCGTTGCCCCCGAGGTGGTAATGGTATATTCAAGCGAGGGTATCGGTGCAATGTCCCGCACCTTCCACGACCTTTACCGTGAACACCTTATCCGCGGCGAATACAAGGACAAGCGCCGTCCCATTCTCATCAACAACTGGGAGGCTACATATTTCAATTTTGATACCGACAAGCTTATCGGCATTGCAAAGGAAGCTTCAAAGCTTGGCATTGAAATGCTTGTTATGGACGACGGCTGGTTCGGTCACAGAGATTCCGACAACAGCTCCCTCGGCGACTGGTTCGTATACGAAAAGAAGATAAAGGGCGGTCTGAAATATCTTGTGGACGAGGTAAACAAGCTTGGCATGAAGTTCGGCATTTGGTTTGAGCCGGAGATGATATCCCCCGACAGCGAGCTTTACAAGGCTCACCCCGACTGGGCGATACAGGTAAAGGGACGGGAGCTTACCATGTCCCGTGAGCAGTACGTTCTGGACTACTCCAACAAGGAGGTACGGGACTATGTTTACGGCATGATGAAGAATATCCTTGACAGCGCTAATATCGAGTACATCAAGTGGGATATGAACCGCCAGCTTACCGAGGTAGGCTCGACCTCCCTGCCGAAGAACAGACAGCGCGAGCTTTGGCACAGATACGTTCTGGGCGTATACGACTTGATGAACAGACTTACCACCGATTATCCCCATATCCTGCTTGAGAACTGTTCGGGCGGCGGCGCAAGATTTGACCCGGGTATGCTTTACTACTCGCCCCAGATCTGGTGTTCCGACGACACCGACGCTATTGAGCGTTTGAAGATACAGCACGGCACGTCCATCTGCTACCCCGTTTCCGCAATGGGCGCTCACGTTTCCGACTGTCCTAACCATACTGTCGGAAGAACAACACCCTTCTCCACAAGGGGCAACGTGGCTATGGTGGGTACATTCGGCTACGAGCTTGACGTAACGAGAATTCCCCAGGAGGACAGAGACGCTATCCCCGGTCAGATAGCCGAGTTCAACAAGTACAACCCCATAATCAGGACGGGCGACCAGTACCGCATAGGCAACGTTTTCAAGGACAATTTGTGGGACGCTTGGATTTTCGTTGCAAAGGACAAATCCGAGGCGGTGTTCACCTTTGTGCAGGTGCTTGGCAGACCCAATTACCGTAACAGACGCATAAAGCTGAAGGGTCTTGACCCGAACGCTATGTATAAAAATTCCGAAACGGGCGAAGTACACAGCGGTTCGGCGCTTATGAATGCGGGAATTTTTGTCAGCGTGCATGGCGATTTTGCTTCAAAGGTAGTACATTTTACAAGGCTTTGATAAATTGTTCGTCGAACTTAAAGGTTTTCGTTAGCGTTTTTTGTGAAAAATAAACAATAATAGCTATAAATTATCTATAAAATATCCCTTGACGTATATTTAATATTTTTGCTATAATTTTTGTGTAAAGCTTTAAGTAAATTAAAGTATTTTTAGGAGGAATTATGAAAATGAAAAACTCAAAGAAAGTCTTTGCAGGTGTTCTTGCTCTGACAATGACAGCAGGTCTCACAGCCTGCGGCAGCGACGATACTCAGAGCGGCGGCGGAAATGCAGCCGAGAATACCACAACTACTGCTGAAGTAACAACCACAACCGCAGTAACCGTTGCAATTAACGAAGAAGGACTTAAGGAGGACGAAGAAGACGCTCTTAATACTGTTATGGAACAGCTTCAGGACGTTGAACTTGAGAACAAGGAAGTAAAGTTCCTTGCTCACTATGACATCAATCCTTCCGGAAACGGTGCTTCCAAAAAGGTTGAAGTTGAAATGTTTGAAAAGAAGTACGGCGGCTCCCTCAAGTGGTATCAGACTACTTATGAAAACCGTTATAACGACCTTTCTACATACGTTCTCGGCGGTGAGGGCATTGACTTTTATGTAAGCGACTCAGGAAACCTTCCCGGACGTATCATCAGCGGTATGTTCCAGCCTGTTGACGAGTATATCGACCTTGATTCCGCTATCTGGCAGAATACCAAGAACGGTATGGAGCTTTACAAATTCGGCGACAAGCACTTCATGTTCGTAACAAACGTAAAGGCTAACTACTGGGTATACTACAATATGGATACAATTGAAGCAAACGGTCTTGACGATCCTTGGGAGCTTTACAAGGCAGGCAACTGGAACTGGGATACATTCAAGGGTATGCTTGAAGAATTCGTTGACGAAGAGAATGACCAGTGGGGTCTTGATAACTGGTTCAACGAGCTTGCTCTCTGCTACTCGGCAGGTGTTCCTACTGTTGAGTCTGTTGACGGACAGCTCGTATGTAACCTCAAGGATCCTACCCTTGAGAAGGCTATGAACTTCCAGTACGACCTTTACAACAGCGGTCTTGTTCTTCCTATGGAGCAGTTCAACTGGTCTATCCAGCCTCAGATGATGGGCGAAGGCAGAGAGCTGTTCTGGATCGGCGGTGCTTGGGAAGCTGAAGGTGACCCGGCAACATGGACACACAAGATCGAACCCGAGAAGCTCGGTTTTGCTCCTACACCGTCTCCTGCAGGCTCCGACCCGTATCAGGCAGCAGTAGCAGAGGGTTATGTTCTCTGTAAGGGTGCTACCAACCCCGAGGGTGTAGCACGTTTTGCAGAATGTACTATCCTTGCAGTTAACGATCCCGCTACGATCGCTATCACCGACAGAAAGACTATGGACGACAGCAAGTGGAGCCAGGATCTTATTGACAGAGTTAAGGAGTTCAACAGACTTGCAAGAGAGTATCCTGTTGTTGACCTTGCTTCCGGCTGCTCCACAGATATCGCTTCCTACACAACAGAAGGCGGCGGACAGGTTGGTATCAGAGCTGCATTCCACGGCACAGACTGGGCTTCCAACAGAGAGTCTATCGCAGATCCTATCATCATGCTTGTTGACGAGGTAAATACCGAGCTTCAGGCTAAGGTTGCAGAATTTAACTAATAAAGCCTATACGCTTAAAACTCGCAGGGGTATCGCTATGATACCCCTGTTTTTTATTTAAGAAACGCAAGTATGATAAGTACGGCACCGCACAGCCAGCCAAGATTTATGTTAAGCGCGGACGCAAGCTTCCTGCCGATACGCCAGCCGATAAGCACCGACAGAAGTCCTGCGGCAAACACTCCTGCGGCAAGGACGGGCAGGTCTATCTCCCCCAGCCCAGCGCTTATGCCCATAACAAGAGAGTCCGCCGACAGCGCAACCGACAGCGCAAGCGCCTCGCGGCAGGAAATGCTCTTAGAATTGTCGGTATCCGCAGCTGCTCCGTCAAAAAACAGGCGGACGGGGTCGTTTGGGGCGGTCTCCCTTTTCCTGCGGTTTAACAGCGATTTGAAATAATTCTGAAACAGGTTGAAAATTCCCAGAAAAATCAGCAGCAAAAAGGATATGACCCTGCATGACCCCAACGGCAGGACAAGGCTTATTACCCCGGCAAAGGCAACCGAGCAGGAAAGAAACAGCGTACCGATAAGGCTGATTATCACAGCCGAGCGAAAGGGTATCTTTATTCCTGCGCTGCCTATCCCCACAGCCGCCGCAAAGCCGTCTATACATAACGCTCCGATGAGAAGAATATTTTTCAGCACAGCCGATCACAAACCTCCGAGTATAGTATCTTCCTAATATTTTATGCCTAAAGCTAAAAAATGTGATTGACTAATCCGTGCATTTGTGCTATGCTAAAGGTGTATGAGTTATCATTAATATTGGAGGTGTACTTTGTGCCGTTGAAGGATAAAGTTTTGGCGGTGCTTGAAGAAAACAAAGGCAAGAGCGTTTCCGGCAGCGAGATAGCCGAAAGCGTGGGCATGACAAGAAGCGCCGTATGGAAAGCGGTCAACCGTCTCCGCGAGGACGGCTACGTTATCTGCGCAGGTACAAACAAGGGCTACTGTCTTTCGGAGGAAAGCGACTTTCTAAGCGAGCAGTCGATAATTCCTCATCTGCATACCAAAGAGCTGGGCAGAAAGATAGACGTGTTCAAAACCATAGATTCAACCAACAATTTTGCAAAAAGCCTTGCGCAGCTGGGTGCTCCGAACGGTACGACAGTTATATCCGAGATCCAGACTCAGGGCAAAGGCAGGTCGGGCAAAAGCTTCTACTCTCCCTTCGGAATGGGACTCTATATGAGCGTGGTGCTGCGTCCCGAGCTTTCCGTGGAACATTCCCTGCTCATCACCTCCTGCGCGGCGGTGGCGGTCGCAGAGGCGATAGAAAATGTTGCAGGGCTAAACTGCAAGATAAAGTGGGTCAACGATATCTATTCGGGCAGAAAAAAGCTCTGCGGAATACTTACCGAGGCTTCGATAAATGTTGAGCAGGGCGGTCTGGAATATGCAATTGTGGGCATCGGAGTAAACGTCCGCAACCCGTCCTTCCCAAAGGATATCGCCGACATTGCAACATCGGTGAAAATTGAGTCGGGAAAGGACATTTCAAGAAGCAGGCTTGCGGCGGAGATACTCAACTGCCTTGAAAAGCGGATGGATACCATTACCGACAAAAGCTTCCTTTCGGAGTACCGCAGCCGCTCCAACGTTATCGGCAAGAGAATAAGCGTTACCCAAAATGATATCACGGAGGATATGGACTGCACGGGAATTGACGAAGCAGGCAGGCTTCTCGTCCGCCTTGACAGCGGCGAGGAAAAGGCGCTTACCTCGGGCACGATACGCCTTGTGGAAGAATAATTCACGAAAAATCATTGCTCTATGCCGTTCTGCTCTTGAATAGTGTAGTGTATGTCCTGCATTTCCGTGTCAAGAACGGAGATTTTCTCGGCACACACCTTGAGCCGCTCACGAAGCTCGGGAGAAACATCGTTGGCGGTCTTGTATTTCAGCTTGTGTTCAAGGCTTGCCCAGAAGTCCATTGCAATGGTGCGTATCTGAATTTCAACGGGAATGGGAATTGCCCCTGTCGAAAGGAAAATCGGTATCTCAACAATTATGTGCAGGCTCTTATATCCCGACGGCTTGGGGTTTTTGATATAGTCCCTGACGCGGATAAGCTTTACGTCGTCCTGACCCGTAAGCAGGTCGGCAACGCGGTAAATATCATCGATATAGTTGCAGATAACACGTATGCCCGCAACGTCGGTAATGTTTTCCGAAATGGACTCAACCGTCACGGCAAAGCCCTTCGCCTTGACCTTTTTGACTATGCTTCTGGGCGATTTCAGCCTTGACTCGATGTGATGTATGGGGTTGTAGGAATACTTTGTCTGAAACTCCTCGTCCAGTATCTCAAGCTTGGTTCGTATCTCCTTTATACCTGCACGGTAAAGCTGCATTCTTGCGGCAAAATCATTCATCATTTTTTCGAGAGTCTCTCCGCTGTCGGAGGTGCCCAAAACCTCGGCAAAAGCCTTTTCCATAAGTTCAAGCGGCATTTTTACGTTCCTTTCAATATTAAGGCAACACGACATTGCCTGAGTAATAACAGCTTTATTTTACCACTTTTTTTGTATAGTGTCAACTGATTAATTTTAACATAACTTACCCGTAATACCGAGGCGCGATACACAAAAAATAAAGCTATACAAATTACTTTCGGAGGTGCTTGAATGTCGTCTGCAAAGCAAGGCTTTATAATTTTTCTTTTCGGCGGACTGCTATACTCGCTTATCGAGGTGCTGTTCCGCGGCTTTACTCATTGGAGCATGACCCTTACGGGGGGCTTATGCTTTCTGATACTGTACCGCAGATTTACAGCGCGTCCCCATGAGCCGCTGCTTATGAAATGTCTTTTCGGGGCGGTAACAATAACCCTGCTGGAGTTTATCGCAGGGTGCATAGTCAACCTGTGGCTGGGGTGGAACGTCTGGGATTACTCGGGAATGATGTTCAACCTTTTCGGGCAGATATGCCTGCCTTTTTCGGTGATGTGGTTTTTCCTGACGATAACCGTTATCATACTGAGCGATTTTTTCAACAGGCGTTTTTCCGAAATGTAACCAAGCTGTAACGGCGCTGTTGTTGCCTTGCCCCATAAGGAATGTTATAATTTTCTTAACAATTAAAATGGGGGTTCAGCTATGAGGGACGGAATAAAAAGGGTGCTGTCGCTTGTTTCTGCGGCGGCGTTTGCAGCGTCAATGTCGGGCTGCACAAGCGGCAATGATACCGCAAACGGAGACGATATACTGATTGACGAAATTACCGACGAGCCTGTTCAAACGTTTATCATTGACGATACAACAGAGGAAATTACCGAAACAACTTCCGAAACGGATACGGTCACGGAAGCGGCAGACCCATACCGAAACAGCGGAACTGTTCTGCGCGTTGCAAGCCGCAATGAGGAATTGCAGAACGTTTTTGAGCTTCTTTACGGCGCAGAAAATCTTCCCGAGGGTGTCAGCTTTGAGTATGTTCGTTACCCCAATGAAACCGACGAATATGTTGGTGCGCTGAATAATTCTTTTGCAGCTGACGAAGAGCCGATAGATATTTTCCTCGCCGAGCCCGATTATATTCTTCCGTTTATAAATTCGGACATGACCCTACCCTTGCAGGAAGCCGGGATTACCGAGGCGGATACTGCCGATATGTTTCCCTACACCCTTTCGCTGGGGACGTCAAGCGACGGCATTTTAAAGGCGGCAAGCTGGCAGGCTGAGCCGGGAGTTTTCGTATACCGCCGCGACATTGCGCTGGAGGTTTTCGGCAATGACGACCCCGACTACATTCACGGGCTTATATCCGCCGATTGGGAGGGCACGGCTTCCGCCCTTGCGGAAAAGGGGTACTATATGGTCTCCTCGGCAGGTGAGACATATAGGCTTTACGGGCAAAACCGCACTTCTCCGTGGGTTGACGGCGGCGGAAATATCTGCATCGACAATTCCTGCCGCTTGTGGACGGAGGATATGCGCCGCGATATTATAAGCGGCTATAGTCCCAATTACCCCATGTGGACCGACCAATGGATAAGCGAGCAAAACTCCGAGGGAAACACCTTTGGCTTCTGCCTTGCTTCGTGGTATTCCGAGCAGCTTATCCCCATGTGGAGCGACTCGGAAGCAGTCGGCATATTTGGCGTATGCCAACCGCCCAAGCCCTATTACTGGGGCGGAGCGTTTCTCTGCATTTCAAGCCGCACGGACAACCTTGACCTTTGCGGCGACGTGTTAAAAAAACTCACCTGCGACAGCGAAAATATGTTGAGATTTACCGCGGAAATGGGTGATTGCTGCAACAGCCGTTCGGCGCTGAAAATGTTTGCCGAGAGCGGTTTGGGGTACTCTGAGTTTTACGGTCAGGACACCTTTTCAGTGTATCTGTCCGCTGCGGAAGCTGTTGCGGCAGGCAATGTTACCCCCTATGATACGGCGCTTGACGATTGCTATACGGACACGATGCAGGATTATTTCAACGACCTCTTAACATATGACATTGCTGAAAATATTTTTTACGAAAAGGCAGGGGAAATTCTGTGAAAAAGCTTATTTACATACCCCTTGCGGCGGTAATGCTCACCGCCTGCGCCGCGGAAAACAACGTCCCCGAAAACACAACCACGGTGGTGGAAACCACCGTCCCCACCACCGCGCTGACCCTTACGGAGTCGCTCACCACGGAAATTATTACCGAGCCTGTGGAGGAAATCCAGCCGATAGAACTGGCGGTTTACAATCCATTTGCCGACGCGGTAAAGGTTGATGATGAAACGTACAAAGAAATCGCGGTGTCGGTGGAGAAGATTTCGGACGGACGGGCGATACTTTCTGCAAATCCTTCAGGATTTGACAGCAAATCAAAATGTGTATTATATTCCGATACGGAAAATATTCTTGAAAAAAGCGAAGAATTTGAATACGCTTTTGTTCCGATAAATCCCGAGATTGCCAAGACCGAGAACGAGCTGAAACAATATCTGCGCGGTATCTTCACCGAGGACTATATCTCCGACGAAGGTCTTGAAGAAGCCCTTTTTACGCCGTCAGAGTATGATAGTCAGCCGTCCTACAAAACCATTGACGGGACGCTTTGCATAAAACAGCAATACAACGGAGTTATGGCTGGGATTGATTTCAGCGAAGTTTCAATTGCCGAATTTGACGGAAACACCGCCACAGCTGTTGCCTATGGGTACGGTGTGGCTTATCCGCCGTATCGTTTCACAATGAAGCTTGTTAAGTCGGAGGAATACGGCTGGCGGCTTGATTCCGTTGATGCAAAGGAATATTATGAAAATGAAGCACAGCTGCTTTACAATGCCGTATCGCTTAGGGAGGACGCGCTAAACGCCGTGCTGGGCGGAGGAAATGTTCCCGAAAATGCAAGAAAAATAACCGTTGACGGCGAGGCTTACACCGAAACCGACACGGGTATGACTCTTGAGGAAATGTGCGGATTTTTTGAAATAACCTTCCGCGAGTACGAGTTCAACCCCGATTGGACGGACGGCGCTTCCCTCCGCGGCAAATACATTGAAAAGTACATTTACGATGTTTACTGTGAGCAGGACGGGGTCTTGTACCGCAAAGACAGCGCGCCCAAATGGTATCTTCCCGAGCTGAAAATTGACCCGTATGGCATAATGGAGCAATCGGGCGGCGGCTATCAGGTTGACAGCTATTTTATCATTTCCCAGCCGTTCTACGATTATGTGAAAGAAAGTGAACTTCGGACGAAGCTTACAATTGTTTATGCCGACGACCACAGCGGCAATTATCAAAAGCTTGATTATCTTTATATAGCTTCGGAGCTTCCCATAACGAAGCTTGAATGAAAGGGTTGACGTTATGAAAAAGCTGATTTACATACCCCTTGCGGCGGTAATGCTGACTGCCTGCGCCGCGGAAAATCCTGCGCCCGAGTACACCTCTGCGGCTGCGGAAACCACCGTCCCCACCACCGCGCTTACCCTTACCGAGTCGCTTACAACGGAAGTTATTACCGAGCCTGTGCAGGAAATCCAGCCGATAGAGCTGGCGGTGTTCGACCCCTTTGCCGACACGGTAAAGGTCGATGATGAAACGTACAAAGAAATCACGGCGGCGGTCGAGAAAATTTCGGACGCAAGAGCCTTGTTTTACGCAAACAAAACCGGATTTTATAATACAAATTACAGCGATATCGAATACATTGATGAAAATAATATTCCCGAACGCAACGACGAAGAGGAATACTGCTACAATGCTGTCAGACCCGAATTTGCCAAGGATGAAAAGGAACTGCTGGAATATTTCAGGTCGGTTTTTACGGAAGACTATATTTCGGACGACGATATGTACGCCGAGCTTTTTGAAAGCACCGTCGGTATTAACAATATGCCGATACCGAACTACAAAACCATTGACGGCGTGCTGTGTATGCGCAGTATGTACCTCGGCGTAATGCCTGCTGTTGTGTATGATGATTTTTTCATTACCGAATACAACGATGCCACGGTCAAGCTTATCGTGGAAGCAGAGGGCGTTTCCGACGACCCGGAAAGATTTTTTATTACGCTGAAAAAGTCTGATGAATACGGCTGGCGGCTCGATGAGCTTTCATATGAGGAATATTTCGGCGATGAAGCGGCTCTGCTTTACAACGCCGTTACCCTGCGCACGGAAACGCTGAACAAAATTCTCGGCGGAGGAAATGTTCCCGAAAAACCGCTTACAACGGTTGTTGACGGCATTGAATATACCGAAGCTGACGTTGGAATGAGCCTTGCGGAAATGCAGGCATTTTTCGAGGAAACCTTTTTCAGAAAAAACATAGACTGCGCCGGATACGCCGATTTTACTGTCACCGAAGCTCCCCTGCTTGACGAATATATGCGGAAATACATAAATGAGGTCTATGCTGAAATAGACGGAACGGTTTACCGCAGGAATGACGCGCCGAGATGGTATCTGCCCGAGCTGAAAATTGACCCGTTAAAATATTACAACGAGCAAAGCTTTATTGACAACGGCGAGGAGATACCTGCGGAGGTTTATATTTACTGTGAATGTGTTTATAATATCGACAGCAAACCGACTTACCTGAAAATACAGATCGCTTCGGAGCTTCCCATAAGAGAATTTGAATAAAAACGCAAAAGTCCGTAAAGAAATATAGCCTGAGAAGAATGTGATCTTCTCAGGCTTTTCTTTATAGTTCCTTGGCAAATGACACACTATTTTCTAATTCACAAAATCCATTTTTCTTGTAAAACTCAAATGCCGGAACATCGTTTTCCGTCAGTAAAAAAATATGCGTCAATCCAAGCTCCTTGCAATTCCTTTCTATCATATTCAGAAACATCGTACCGATTCCTTGCCCCTGTTTAGTGTTGTCGATGCATAATTCATTAATAAGGTATTCTGTGCCGGTATACCAATGCTTTATATGCCCCATAGAGATGCCAATCAATTCTGTTCCTTCAAACAATCCGAAAGTCAAGGAGTTGCTTTGCCCTATTAAATCTTGTATATACAAATGCAGTTGATTTTCATCTGACCAATCATCATTCCACGGTTCATTTGAAAAAACACTGACAAACAATTCTTTGATAATAGAAATTGCACTTTCGTCTAACTTTTTAAAGCAATATTTTGCTTTTTCCATTTAATATCTCCCCACCATTTCCGATTTATCGCTTTGCTTATTATAACAAAATCATAAGTAAAAGTCAATTGCAAAAAATGCAAAGCCACTTTTGATTTCTCCGCAGCTTCTTGCAAGAAAGCTTGAATGATACCGAAAAATGTGGTATAATTGTAGCATTACCTTAAAAGGAATGATCATATGGAAGAAAGAGTGTTTAAGATACCCGAATTCGAATATTTCGACATGGGCGGAAAATACAGCGGCAACAAGCGAGGCGACAAGCAGGACGACTTCAACTTCCGCTTTACGCCAAAGGAAAAGCTGCTTGCGCAGGTGTGGTACGGCATAAACTGCTTTGAAAAGTCGGAGCTTGTTTCCGAGGCGGAATTCGACATCACCCGTGACGGCTACCACGCCGCCTGCGATTGGGTTGAGGAGCAGTTCCGCATCTGGCACAAGGAGCATACCCTGCTGCCCAAAAGCCGCGGATATTGGAGTATCCCACCCGAAAAGGGAATATGGAACAAAACCGAAGAATAACGGGAAAGGAGCATTGCTATGTCTGAAATTACCAACTGGGGTATTCTTGCCACGGGAAAAATTGCTCACACCTTTGCAAAGGCTGTGAATTCCGTTTCCGACGCAAGGCTTTACGCCTGCGCTTCGAGAAGTGGGGAAAAAGCTGCGGAATTCGGCAGTTTATACGGCGCGGAACGCTTTTACGGAAGCTATGAGGAGCTTGCCGCCGACCCCAACGTGGATATCATTTATGTTGCCTCGCCAATGAGCTGCCACTATGAAAATGTGAAGCTTTGCTTTGAGCACGGGAAAAACGTGCTTTGCGAAAAGAGTATAACCCTCAATTCCGCACAGCTTGAAGAGCTTATTTCCAATGCAAGGGAGAAAAAACTTTTTTTCATGGAGGCAATGTGGATGAAGTGCCAGCCTGCGTTTCTTACGGCTAAGAAGTGGGCTTCCGAGGGCAGGATAGGCGAAATACGGGCTATACGCGCGGACTTTTCCAACCCCGTTGACTTCGACCCCACGGACAGGCTTTTCCGTCCCGAGCTGGGCGGCGGCTCGCTCCTTGATTTGGGTGTATACCCAATCAGCTTTGTTACGGCTTTTCTCGGCTTTGAGCCTTGCGAAATAAACTCCTCGGCATACGTGGGCGGTCTCGGCGTTGACATGGACGAGGCTGTCATTATGAAGTACCCGAACGCCTTTGCAAGCATTACCTCGGGCTTTGACATGGAAAACGAGAACCGCGCTGTCATCGTCGGCACGGAGGGCAGGATAGCCTTTGACCCGTGGTTTTTCTGCACGGACACCGTTCGCCTTTTCGACAAAAACGGCAAGCTCCTTGAGGAAAGCGTTACTCCCCACCTTTGCAACGGCTATGAATACGAAATAAAAGAAGCGCAAAGCTGTCTTTCGGAGGGACTTCCCGAAAGCCGTCTCAATCCCCTTTCCGATACCGTGGGGGTAATGAAAATCATGGACGCGCTGAGAAAACAGTGGAATTTTTCATATAATGGTGAATAATTGTTGAAAAAAATATTTAGATATGGTATAATATGTGATAATACATAATTTTAAGTCAGTTTTCATGCGTAAAAAAATTTATCAACAAGGGGTGCGGTCATTATTATGAAAAAGAATAAGGGACAAAAGCATACTTTGATGAAAAGCCTTATCGTTCCGCTTATGGCGGTGGCGATACTTCAGGCTGTTGTTTTTTACGGTACCCTTGCGCTTACAAATACTACGGAAATTCTCGATATAACGGGTGAGAATAATTTTGCCCACACGGCTTCCGAACGCACGGCTTATCTTGAAACGGAAATGACCCGCAGCTGGAGCAATCTTGCCTCTGTTACCGAAGCGGCAAACCAAAAATGCGCGGAGATAATGGCGGACGGAAATATTACTGTGAACGAGTTTTTGAGCAACAATGTAAAGACTCACAAATTCCTGCTGGATATTTCCGACGATATGCTGGATACCCTTCGGATGAATTCCGTAAACGGAGTTTTTCTCGTGCTTTCCGACTCGGACGGCGTACCCGACAGGTCTGCTTCCAAGTCCTATCAGGGACTCTTTTTCAAGGACAGCGACGTAAACGACACGCCCTCTGATTACTCCGATATCATGCTTGAAAGAGGACCTGCCGCGGCGGCTTCCGATTTTGACATTCCTCTTGATTTTTCATGGAGCAGAGAGTATCAGTATTCTCCCGAAGTAACGGACATGGACTTCTTCTTTACGGTCACCGAAGCCGCTCACGCTTACCCCGGCATAAGCGGAAAAAGTCTCGGCTTATGGAGCGGACCTTTCTATCTTTCCTACGGAAACGAATTTGAGACCGAACGCATTATCACCTACTCGGAACCGCTTGTTTACAACGGCTCTGTGTACGGCGTTGTCGGTGTATCCGTTTCGATAAGCAACTTCATGGAGTATCTTTCGGGAACGGAGGAAAACCCTTCGGATAACAGCTTCTATATGCTTGCCGACTTGGGTGAACAGGGCAATTCGGCATATATCAGAGCGATTTCCGAAAGCCGTACCGGTATCAACCGCTACGAGGGAAATACAATGAACTTTGAGGACACGGACAGAAACGTCCTTAAAAAGATAAAAAGCGCGGAAATCAACGGCGAGCCTGCATACTGCGCTGTAAATGTCCTCAATATTTATGCAAATGATTCACCCTATGAGCTGGCAGAACGTGCTGTTATTGCCGTTACGGACGAAGACAGTATCTACGGCAATTCGGGTATAATAAACCGGCGGCTTTTTTCAGCGCTTTTGATTGCGGTAATTATAGGCGCAGGAACGGTTTACTTTACCGCAAGATATACTTCAAAGCCGATAAAGGCTCTTGCCGACAGCTTAAAGACGTCGGGAACAAACAATGTTATCGACGTTATAGACACCCGTATTTCGGAGATCAGCGACCTTTCGGTCACGCTGAACGAATTGAGCGAAAAGCGAATAGAGTACCATAACAAGCTTATCACGGAGCGGGAGCGCTATCTTATCGCGCTGCGCAATATTGACGGAAATATCCTTGAATACGACTGCCAAACCGATATTTTTTACACCTGCTATTTCAGAAAAAATGCCGAGGACGACCTTATCACAAGGAAATACGAAAATTTCCGCAGCCTTATTGAGACGGGACAGGTATGCCCTCCCGAATATATTCCCGACCTCATTGACTTTATTTCGGGCAAAATAGACGAAAACGGCATAGTCGTTAAAATAATCGATCACAGCAGACCGTCGGGCTATATGTGGTCGCTTACAAAAAGCAAAAGCGTTTACGACAGCAGCGGCAGGCTTATACGTGTAATTGCCAGCGCAAAGGATATTACCGAGCAGAAGGAGCTTGAGCTTGCAAGGCTTGACAGAGAAAGACGCGACCCCGTTACAAGCTTTTACAAAATGGAGTACGGAAAGATACTCGCTTCCCGTTACATAATCGAAACAGGCGACAAACCCACTATCTCCGCGATAATCAAGATAGAACCCATGGAGCAGATCTTTATGCGGTACGGTCAGATATTCTGCGACGCTATTTTTGAAGAGGCTTCCGTGGTCATCAGAAAATACGCTCTTGATGATTTCATCATTTACCGCGGCATCGCAAACGAATTTGTGGTGCTTACCGAACTTTCCTCTAAGGACGACGCAAGAAGCCTTTTCCGCGCTGTTGCAGACGAAATCGAAAATATCTACCGCGGCGAGATAGACCTTGAAGTTTTTGTGGGACTTTACCTGAAAACAGGAAATGAAAACCTTACCTCTTCAAGGGCGAAGACCCGTCTTGCGCTGGAAGCGGCGGAGAAATTCCGCGATGAGCTTGGAAATGTTGTTTTTGAGGACGAGATCGCCGACCGCACAGACTTTGTCAATGACTTCAACGCTAATTACAAAAAGCCCGAAAGCATGGTTTACAGAAACAGCATCACCGATAATACCGACATCGTTTCCTTTACCTTCAGCCTGTTTGAAAAGACCGAAGATTTCGGCATGGCGCTGAAGGTCTTCCTCCAAAAGGCAGGAAGAACGCTTAAAGCAAGCCGCATTATCATCTTTGACATAAACAGGGACTACAACACAGTAAGAATTCTCGACCAATGGCACAGAGCCGACATTGCTCCCATCGAGGTCAAGACCTATACCTTGGGCAAGGCGAGGATAGCCGAGATAGACAGCGGCTTCCGCGCACATAGCTGTATGATCGCCGACAAGGCTCATTACGAAAAGGACGCTTGTCCCGACGCAGGAAAAATGGTCAGCGACGGCACGGCTTACACCATACCGATGTTCGACAACGACACGCTTATGGGCACAATCGTGTATGAGTGCTGCGAAGAGGAGACCGATGAATTTATCAGCTGTCTCAGCGAGCTTACAAAGATAGTTTCGGCGTATATTTCCAAGTCCAGAACTTCTGCGGAAAGCCGCGCAAAGAGCGAATTCCTGTCAAAAATGTCCCACGAGATAAGAACGCCGATGAACGCTATTATCGGCATGACGGAAATTGCACTTTCCTCCGATGACGTATCACCGAGGGTAAACGACTGCCTGAAAAAAATCGACAGCTCGTCCCATTACCTGCTCTCGATAATTAACGACATACTGGATATGTCCCGTATCGAAAGCGGAAAGATGACTACCGAGGAGACCTACTTCAACCTTGACGAGCTTATTGAGCATACCGCCGCAATGATAAGCGTGCAGACCGAAAGCAAGGGCATATGGTTCAGAGTGGAAAAGGATACTCCCCATATCCACCTGCTGGGCGACCCGCTGAAACTGAAGCAGGTGCTTATCAACATCATGGGCAACGCGGTCAAGTTCACAAGCAAGGGCGGCATACACCTGCGCATTTCCGAAGCGGAAAGCGAAATTCCCGGCGTTGTAAATGTAAGCTTCTCCATAAAGGATACGGGCATCGGTATAAGCGAGGAGAATATCGGCAAGGTCTTCAACAGCTTCGAGCAGGCTGACGCAAACACCGTCCGCAAGTACGGCGGAACGGGTCTGGGTCTTGCTATCAGCAGCAATCTTGTTCAGCTTCTGGGCGGCAAGCTTGAGGTGCAGAGCAAGCTGGGCGAGGGCTCGGAATTCTTCTTCACCCTGCCCATGAAGATAACCGAACCTGTTGAAACAGACAGCCGCGAGGGACTTGCGGAGGTAGATTTTGCTTCAAAGCGCATACTTATCGTTGAGGACGACGAGCTTAACATCGAGATAGCACGCACTCTTATCGAGGCGCAGGGCATAAAGACCGAGGTTGCCGAAAACGGCAGCGAGGCGGTGGAAAAGTTCGGAAGCTCCGATATAGGCTACTTCGACGCGATACTTATGGACATCAGAATGCCTGTAATGGGCGGCATTGAGGCAACCAAGGCGATACGCGACCTTGACAGGGAGGACGCTTCCTCCGTGCCGATAGTTGCCATGACAGCAAACGCTTTTGACGAGGACATGAAAAAATCCGTTGAGTGCGGAATGAACGGTCACCTTACAAAACCGATAGACATGAACGAGGTAATGAAAATGTTCCGCAGAATTTGGTCTTAGGAGATGCACTTCATTGTTAAAAATCAGCAACAGAAACAAAGCGGTTCTTATGGTTCTTTCCGCCGCGCTGTGCTTTACGGGCATGAACGCCTGCGTCAGACTTGCAGGCGACCTGCCGTTTATTCAGAAAGGCTTTTTCCGCAATTTTGTGGCGGCAATTTTCGCGGCGGTGACCCTTTTAAAGTCCCATACCCCGTTTAAAATCGAAAAGGGGTGCGGACTTCCCATGTTTCTGCGCGCTGCCTGCGGCACAGCAGGACTGCTCTGCAACTTCTACGCGGTGGACCATCTCGACCTTGCGGACGCGTCCATGCTAAACAAGCTCTCTCCTTTCTTTGCGGTGATTTTTTCGGCGCTGTTCCTTAAAGAGAAAACCGACCTCAAGCAGACCCTTGCGATAATTCTTGCATTTGTGGGAAGCCTATTCATAATCAGACCTTCCTTCACCAACATGGAGTTTTTCCCGTCGGTTATCGGCTTTCTCGGCGGAATGGGCGCAGGCTCGGCGTACACCTGCGTAAGATACATGGGCAAGCACCATCAGAACGGCACGGTCATCGTGCTGTTCTTCTCGCTTTTTTCCTGCGTTGTGACCCTGCCCTTCGTTATCATCGGCTTTGTGCCGATGACCGCAAAGCAGCTTTTCACCCTTCTTCTTGCAGGACTTTTTGCCGCAGGAGGACAGTTCTCCATCACGGGCGCGTACACCTACGCTCCTGCAAGCGAGGTGTCGGTTTTCGACTACTCACAGGTCATATTCTCGGCTGTGCTGGGATTTTTCCTATTCAGCCAGCTTCCCTCGCTGCTTAGCTATGTGGGATACGCAATAATTATTCTGGCAGCGGTCTGGATGTATTTTTACAACAACAAAAAGGACAGGAAGAGCGTGCAGTGAAGTTCTGACAGCAGATATTTTTACCGAAAGGCTGATGATTTTTGCTTAGTTCACTCGATAAATTTTTCACCGTTAAGCGCAGGGGTATCGCGGCACTCTGCGCGCTGGGTTTTGCCGTGATATGGATGATACTCTGGAAGCTTTTTCCTATGGAATGGTACGTTATGTTCTTTTCTTCCATTATCGGCAGCAATATCCAGCTTGTGCTTATGAACGCAGTGGTGCTGCTTCCGATGTTTTACGTGTTCACAAAGCTCACCAAAACCGACCTTAGTTTCGGCAAGACCGTGCTGCTGAATATTATTCTTACGGCGGCGGTGGAGTATGTTTTTTCCATTTTTATGTTCAGCGACAAATTCTTCCTCTGCGTTATCGCCCTTATTCTTCACGGGGCGGCAAACGTGTGGGTCTTCGGCACGGCTGAGGTTACGGACGGCAAAAATACAAAGGGTATGCGCGGAGAGGTCACACGCGTGGCGGCAATAAAAAAGCAGCCCTTGATCTCGGTGATCTGGGCTGCTGCATTTACTTTTGTTACCGACGCGGCAGGGGTTGCGCTTCTTTACATCATCGCGCGCATCTACGCTTACTGATTGATTTTGACTATTATGCACTGGCTGCCGTTTTCCTGAAAACGGTTGATAAACCGCTCTTTCAGATAGGGCGTTATCTCCGATTTGTCGTCGCAATCCATGAAATAGTAGCAGCTGCTGTCGTATCCGCACAACACCAGCGTGTGTGAATTGCCTATCCACGTAAAGGGCTCGCCCGTATCGTTGAGTAACCACTCGGCAGGCTCGCGGTATTTGTAGGGCTTCATATCGCGGCTTGCCCAAACTATCATCGGCACGCCGCTGTCAAGCAGCTTTTCTATATCCGCGGCGTTTATATCCTCAAGGGATATAGCCTCATATTCGGGGGCAGCGTCCGCAAAATACCTGTTCAGCGTATCCGTAATAACGGGCGCAAAGCAGCCGTAGCCCCAATCGTAGGGGTTTCCCGCAAAGACCTTGTAGGGGTCGGGACCGTGTGAGACCATGTTTTCATCGTATGTAAAGTTGTCGTCCCAAATAAGGTAATTATTGGTAAGCGTCAACTTGTCCACATCAAAGCCGAGGTACTGCAAAACCGCGGCGGCGCTTGTTATTTCGCAGCCGATGGGCAGTTCGGGGTACTGATTTAATATCGGCACATCAAGCATGACCTTGCCGAACACGTTTGAGGGCTTTTCGTATCCCTCGCCAAGCTCCTCAACGGTGTAGCCGCAGTAAAGGGTGTGGGGGTCGGCGTTCAGACGGTTATACCGCTCCATTTCGGCGGCGCGCTCGTCGTAGACCTGCCCCGTGTAGGCGTAATCCGCGATAACGGTGCATACGGCGGTACATATTCCCAAAACGGTAACCAGCAGCTTGTTTCTCACGGATTTTCCCCCTCTGCGTAATCATAGAAATATTATAGCACAAAAACCAATTTTCCGCAACTACGGAGCAATATAAATTCACAAGGAGAAAAGTAAAATTATGACAGGACTTGTACTCGAAGGCGGAACCTTCCGCGGAATTTTTTCGGCAGGCGTTATGGACGCTTTCATTGAAGAGGGCATTGAGTTTCCCTATGTTGTGGGCGTTTCCGCAGGCATTTCCAACGGCGTTTCCTACGTTTCAAAGCAGTTTGGCAGAAACATTGAGATACTCGAAAAGTACCGCAACGATAAGCGTTACATCGGCTTGGGCAATTACTCCAAGTGCAAAAGCGTGTTCGGCATGGACTTCGTTTTCGGAGATATCCCACGGGAGCTTGTGCCATTTGATTATGAGACCTTCAGGCAGTATAAGGGCAAATGTCTCGTCGGCGCGACCAATGCGGAAACGGGCAAGCCCGAATTCTTCAACGCCCTTGAAGATGTTGATACCTTCAACTTCCTCCGCGCGACCTGTGCGATACCCGGATACTTCCCCGCGATAGAGATAGACGGCAAATTCTATTACGACGGCGGACTTTCCTCCCCCATATGCGTAAAGCAGGCGCTAAAGGACGGCTGCACAAAGACAGTTATAATCCTTACCCAGCCCGAGGGCTTCGTGAAAAAATGCGGCAAGGGCAACATCATAATGAGCCAGCTTATCAGGCACAAATACCCCCAAGTGGAAATGCTTCTGCTGGTGCGGCACAAGATATACAACAAGCAGCTTGAATTCTGCCGCGAGCTTGAACGTCGGAGCAAGGCGATAATTTTCCGTCCTTCACACGCCCTTGAAAGCTTTGAGAGCAACACAAAAACTCTCCGCGAAACATGGCAGGAGGGCTACGAAGCAGGCAAGGCGCGTGCAGAAGAAATCAGGGCGTTTATGGCAGAATAGTTCCTCACAAAGAATATTTAAAAAAAAATTGCAAACCCTATTTCTGATATAGCCTTTTTGGCGTGAAAGGAAGTAGGGTTTATGAATAAGTATGAAAATCTGGACAGCCTGCTGAACGGCTGCGAGACCGCAAAAATCTATTTTGCCTCGCTGCCCGATTACGTTCAAGGCGCAGTAATGAAAAACAGCAGCAATATCCGTACCGAGGACGAGCTGCACCGCATTGCCGAAAACGCAATGCACGAATTTACGTGAGCAAAAAAATTAGGGGCGGTTTAACACCGCCCCTTTGTCTATCCAAAAGGCTTTTTTCAATAACGGGCGGATATTATCCGCCCGTTAATGGTATTACTCCGCAGGCTTTCCCTTGCAGAAGCTGTCGATATAGCGGTCAATGCAGCGCTCGATAATGGCAATTGCCTCTTCTCTGCCCTTCATCTCGTCGATAACCGTCTCCTTGCCCTCCAGAGACTTATACACGGTAAAGAAGTGGGACATTTCATCGAAAATATGCTTCGGAAGCTCGCTGATGTCGCGGTAGGTGTTGTAGGTCGGGTCGTTAAAGGGTATCGCAATTATCTTGTCGTCCCGAGCGCCGTTGTCAAGCATTGAAATTACCCCGATAGGATAGCACTTCACAAGCGCAAGTGAGCATATGGACTCGGAGCAAAGCACCAAAACGTCCAGCGGGTCGCCGTCCTCGGCGTAGGTACGTGGAATAAAGCCGTAGTTTGCAGGATAGTGAGTCGATGTGTACAGCACGCGGTCAAGCATAAGGAAGCCTGTCTTTTTGTCAAGCTCGTACTTCATTTTGCTGCCCTTTTCGATTTCAATTACGGCAAAAAAGTTGTCCTTTGTAATGCGGTTGGGTGAAATGTCATGCCAAATATTCATAATCATCTTTCCTTTCTTTTGGTTTCTTCCGTTTCGCCAATAAGATATTTAGGTCTGCCCTTGACCTCCATGTATGTTTTAGCAAGGTATTGCCCCATGATACCCGTGCAAAGAAGCTGCAAGCCCCCCACAAAGCAGATAAGGCAAATTATCGCCAAAGTCCCCGACAGCTTCACTATCGCAAATATCATCAGCACCAGCGCGGCAATGAACAGGAGCAGGCTGAAAACCACGGAAATTGCCAGCGGCGCTGTGGAAAACGCCATAATTCCCTCAAAAGAGTACATAAGCAGCTTCCAGAAATTCCATGTTGTAGTGCCTGCCGCACGCTCGGTATTTTCCACCTCGATATACTTGGTGCGGAAGCCTACCCAGCTGAAAATGCCCTTGGAAAAGCGGTTATACTCGCGCATATCCAGTATGGCGTTCACCATTTGCCTTGTCATAAAGCGGAAATCCTGTGCGCCGTCCACGATTTGCGTTTGGGAAATTTTGTTTATTACCTTGTAAAAGCTTCTTGCAAAAAACGACAGCAGCTTCGGCTCGCCCTTTCGGGACACGCGCCTTGTTGCCGCGCAGTCGTACTCGCCGCTTGAAACGTACTCATACATCTGCGGAATAAGCTTGGGTGGGTGCTGCAAATCGGCGTCAAGGATGACCGCATAATCTCCCCTTGAATTTTCAAGGCCTGCAAGCATACCTGCCTCCTTGCCGAAATTGCGACTGAAGGAAACATACCTGAAACGGCTGTCTTCCTCGGCATAGCCCCGCAGTATCTCAAGGGTCTTATCCCGCGAGCCGTCGTTGATAAACAAAAACTCAAATTCAAGCTGGGGGTGAGCCTTTGTCATCTCCTCCGACACCCGAAGTATCTCCTCACGGAAAAGCGGCAGCACCTCTTCCTCGTTATAGCACGGCACTATCACCGAAATAAGCTCTTTTTCCATCTAAAATGGCGTTCCTTTCCTTTTGCGTTTATTACTCAACGGTTACCGATTTTGCAAGATTTCTCGGCTTATCCACGTCGCAGCCGCGCTGTACGGCGGTATAATACGCAATAAGCTGCATTGCGACCACCGATATCAGCGGCAGGAACATATCCTCCGCCTCGGGAAGTCCCACCTTATAATCGGCGCAGTTTTCGTCAAGCACCGCGCTTTCTCTGCAAATCATTATTACCTTTGCGCCGCGGCTCTTTACCTCGCGGACGTTGGACAGGGTCTTCTCCCAAAGCGCCGTCTGGGTCGCCGCAACAATAACAGGCGTACCCTCCTCGATAAGGGAGATAGTGCCGTGCTTAAGCTCGCCTGCCGCATACGCCTCGCTGTGGATATAGGAAATCTCTTTCAGCTTCAGCGAGCCTTCCATGCTGAGCGCGTTGTCCAGCCCTCTGCCGATATAAAGCAGGCTGTCCGCGTTGAAAATCTTGGACGCAACATACTGATACCCCGAAACATTGTCAAGGCAGAGACGTATTTTTTCGGGCACTCCGAGAAGGCTGTCGGTAAGCTGCCTGCATTTTTCCGCGTCGATTGCCCCTCTTGCATATGCGACCGCAAACGCGAACATATACATGAACGCAACCTGAACGGCGTATGCCTTTGTGGAGCATACCGAAATTTCCGGTCCTGCGTTGGTATATATAACCATGTCAGCTTCCCGTGCAATGGAAGAACCCACCACGTTTACCACCGCAAGGGTCTCCGCACCCTTTTTCTTGGACAGCTTGAGTGCCTCAAGGGTATCGGCGGTCTCGCCCGACTGGGAAATGATAACCACCAAATCTCCCTCGGAAACAAGGGGGTTTCGGTATCTGAACTCGGAAGCGATATCCACGATAACAGGTATCCGCGCAAGATCCTCGATAAGGTACTTGCCCACCATGCCCGAATGCATAGCCGAGCCGCAGCCCACAATGTAAATATTCTTGTAGCCACGAATTTTTTCCTCGGTAAGACCACATTCGCTCAAATCGGGCATACCGTCCTTAACTCTGGGGGAAACCGTGTTCCGAACTGCGTCGGGCTGCTCGAAAATTTCCTTGAGCATGAAATGCTCGTATCCGCCCTTTTGCGCTGCGGCAACGTCCCAGGTTGCGATTTGCAGCTCTTTTTCAATGGGGTCGCCGTGAACGTCAACAAAGCTTATGCCGCTTTCGTCCAGCACGGCTATCTCGTTGCGCTCCATGAAGTAGTATTCCCGTGTATGCTCCAAAATTGCGGTAACGTCCGACGCGATAAAGCTTTCGGTTTCGCCCTTGCCCACGATAAGCGGACTGTCCTTTCTCACCGCAAAAATCTTATTTTTATGCTCTCTGAAAATAATTCCCAGCGCATATGCGCCCTCGATATCGTCGAGAGCCTTTGCAATAGCCTCAACAGGGTCGCCCTGATAGTAATAATCCAGAAGCTTTGCAACCGTCTCGGTATCCGTTTCGCTTTCAAAGCCGTAGCCCTTGCTTGTGAGAAAGGCTTTCAGCTCGCGGTAATTCTCGATGATACCGTTATGCACGATGGAAACTCTGCCGTTTCCAATGGGGTGAGAGTTTACGTCCGACGGCTCGCCGTGGGTCGCCCACCTTGTATGACCTATTCCGCAGGTTGCGTAAAGCTTGGGCTGCTCACTAAGGCGCGCAACAAGACCGTCGTTTATCTTGCCCTTTGCCTTAACGGTTTTGATCTTCTCGCCCTCAAAAACGGCAATTCCTGCCGAGTCGTAGCCGCGGTATTCAAGCTTCCTCAGCGCGTCCACAAGAATGTCCGCGCAAGCCTCTTTGCCAACATAGCCCACAATTCCACACATAAAAACAACTCCATTTCAAAGGGGGTAACGGTGCCCCAAAGGACACAATACAAAAACAGTTAATGCCGGACAGCCGTTCAGCCGATCCGGCATAACACCGCAAACCGCGGTATCCGTACAAATATATGCTTATTTTGTACCGAAAATTCTGTCGCCCGCGTCGCCGAGACCGGGAACGATATACATATTTTCGTCCAGCTTTTCATCAATTGCGCCGCAGTATATCTCAACGTCGGGATGCGCCTTATGAACTGCCTCAATGCCCTCGGGGGAAGCGATAATGCACATCATTTTTATACTTTTTGCGTTTGCATTTTTCAGTATCTCTATGGTTTTGACCGCCGTGCCGCCTGTTGCAAGCATAATATCGGTAATGATAACATCACGCTCTGCAATGTCAAAGGGAAGCTTGGTGTAATACTGAACAGCATTCTTTGTCTCGGGGTCGCGGAAAATTCCCACATGACCTATCTTTGCGGCAGGAACAAGCTTTACCGCGCCGTCGACCATACCCAGACCTGCCCTGAGAATAGGCACGAACGCAAGCTTTCTGCCCGAAATAACCTTTGTTTTTGCAATAGCAACGGGGGTCTGCACCTCCACAGTTTTCAGCGGCAGGTCCCGTGTAGCCTCATAGCACATAAGCATAGCCGTCTCGGAAACCAGCTCTCTGAATTCCTTTGAGCCTGTGTTAATGTCGCGGAGAAGGGATATCTTATGCTGTACCAGCGGATGCTCAATAATAGTTACCTTGTTCATATAACTCTTCCTTTCAGCTTAGTTGTCTTTTTCGATGTCGGCGATCATATCGATCCTGCGCTGATGTCTGCCGCCCTCAAAGCCTGTGTTGAGGAAGGTTTCCACAATTTCTATCGCCGAGCCGGGACCGAGCACTCTTCCGCCCATGCAAAGGACGTTTGCGTCGTTATGAAGTCTGGTATATTTAGCCATGTAGGTATCGGTGCAAAGCGCCGCTCTTATGCCATTAAATTTATTTGCCGCAATTGAAATGCCGATGCCAGTTCCGCAGATAAGTATAGCCTGATCCGCAGCGCCGCTTGTCACCCTCTCGCATACCTCCTTGGCAACAATGGGGTAATCAATGCTTGCGCCGTCCATACAGCCAAATTCGATATACGGAATATTATTTTCTTTAAGCCACGCGGTTATCTCGCCCTTGAGGCGGTATCCGCCGTGGTCGCTGCCTATTGCGATCATAGTAATCTTTCCTTTCAGCAAAGCCTGTATCCAAAGGCTTTTTCGGATATAATACATATATTAGTATACCATAAAAGTTCCGTTCAATCAAGTGTTTTTTGCAAACTTCACCTGTCCGCGCCATTGCTTCCCGACTGCAGATCCTTTTCCGCCTTGGTAACCTGCAAATACGCCGCGTCAAGCTTGTCGGGAGCATACATTTCCCTGCCGAAAGCCGCCGCGCAAAGGCTGGAAGCAAGCTGCAATTTCAGGTGGGGAGGCGCAGCAACAAACCGCTCCCCCGTAAGCTTTTCCGCAGCGTCCCCCACAACGGCAATGTCGCCGTCCATAGCGTCAAGCTGCGCCTTAAGCTCGTCAATTGGCATGATACCGTCCTCGGTAACCCGCTCCACATTCTTCCCGTCGGAGCGGAAAACAGCGCAGTACACCAAATCGAGCCGCGCCGCCATGACCGCGCATATCACGCCCCTGTGCAGCGAAACGTTGTGCGCAAGGGCTTCAAGTGTGGATACTCCCACGCAGGGCTTGTTCAGCGCAAAGCACATCGCCTTCACCGCGGAAATGCCTATCCGCAGTCCCGTATACGACCCGGGACCTGCCGCAGCAGCGATACCGTCAATGTCGGAAAGCTCCAATCCGGCATTTTTCAGCACGTCCTTGCAGATGGGCAAAATCACCTGCGAATGGGTAAGAGAGGTATACACCGTTGTCTGCGCAAGGACAGCCTCCTCCGTGCATACCGCAACGGACGCGGTTTTCCCCGATGTATCAATTCCAAGCAGCGTCAAACCGCTCATCTCCCTCCACGGTAATTTCTCTTTCGTCGCCGCCGCAATGCTCAATGGTTATCGTCACCGCATTTTTGGGCAGGCACTCGGATATATTCTCCGACCACTCGCAGGCAATGACCGCGCTGTCGGACATATAGTCGTAAAAGCCCGTGGTCTCAAGCGCCTCGGCGTTCATAATTCTGTACATATCAAAATGATAAAGGGTCAGCCCCTTTCCCCTGTACTCGTTCACAAGGGCAAAGGTAGGCGAAAAAACCTCGTCGGGCAGCCCCATTCCAAGGGCAAGGCCCCGTGTAAAGGTAGTTTTTCCTGCACCCAGACCGCCCTTATAAGCAATAACGTCCCCCCCGCGGAGCAGGCTGCCGATTTTCTCGGCAAAAGCCATGGTCTCCTCGGGAGAGCTTGTGTGAATTTTTACCATTATATCTCCTTAAGTCTGTTCGCAGTTTACATTGATAATGCGGAAGCTCTCGCAGAAAAAGTTGATGTCGTCGTCCTCCAGCGAGCAGATACGGTACTTCATTCCGTCAAGGGACTCTTTGTTGACCTTCATTATGTCAAAGCCCGAAAGCGGCGTTTTTATGCCCTTGCAGCCAATCTCAAACTGCTGAACGTTCTCAAAAATGATGTCCGCAGAAAAACACTTCTGCTCCTCGCAGTAAAGCGTCATATATATGCACGGTACCATTTCGCCCCGTGAATTCATTGCACCGTAATATCTGAAATCACCGAAGGCGTCGAAGTTGTACCAATAAAAATCGGGAAGCAGGTCGCTTATCTGCTCTATGCCGTACACATCGCGGAAATTCCTCCGCAGACGGCTTTTATCCTCGGGCAGAACCATTTCCTTCCACATACCTCTGTTGTGGGGTACGAAACCCTGCTTTGTGTACCACGGGATAAGGCTGTCCTCGCAGAAAAGCTGAACGCTGAGCTTGTTTCCCCCCGACTGGCAGTGATAAACAAGCCGTGTGACTATCTGCTCGCCTATGCCGCGCCTGCGGTAATCGGGGCGCACGCATATTCCGCTCATGACCGCCGCCGTAAACCCGTCGGAAGCGACTCTACCCAAGCCCACAAGCTTATATCCGTCATAAGCGTATACCGAATAGAAGCTGTTGCGGTTGGCGCGTTCGATATCCTCATCGGTATACCCCGTCAGCTTGTACCATTTAAGCGCTTTATACAAATCAATAATATCGCTGTCATCGCGAGTTTCGGAGAAATACTCGATCTCCACATTAATCTCCCCTGTTAATTAATAATTCTCGTTCCGATATTGTCAATATGAAGCTCATGGACCTCCCATGCGGAAAGCCCCATTTTATCAAGTGCAAAACGCATTTTGCCGCAGAAATACTCGTTATCCGCGTCAACTATCGCCATGAGCGAAGGTCCCGCACCGCTAAGATACGCCGCATACGCACCAAGGCTGTACGCCGTATCGAACACGTCCCTGCCGTGGGGTATAAGCTCCATGCGGTAGGGCTGGTGCAAACGGTCATGCACGGCCGTGCGCAGGTTTTCGTACTTGCCCGTAAGCAACGAAGCGGAAAACAGCGCCGCACGGGAAAGGTTGTAGACCGCGTCCTTATGGGAAATCTCCTTGGGCAGACAAGCCCTCGCCTTTTCGGTTTTCAGCTCGAAATCCGGCACGACAACCACAAATTTCAGCGTTGTGTAAACCTCCTGCTTTACCCAATGGACGCACTTTCCGTCAAAAACCGCAGTAACGATACCGCCCAAAAGGGCAGGTGCGGTGTTGTCGGGATGCCCCTCGATCTGCGCGGAAAGGTTTACAAGCTCGTCAAGGCTCATAGGCTCGCCGAGAAGCTGGTTTGCCCCCACAAGACCTGCAATAATGCACGCCGAAGAACTGCCCAGACCGCGCGCCATGGGAATGTTGTTTATCTGACGTATCCTCAGCCCGTCAAGCTTTTTGCCGCAGATGTCGTAAAGAATATGCGCCGTGTCGTAAACAAGATTTGACGAGTCGGTTGGCACGGGAGTGCCGTCCAAGCTTTCGATGTAAATCCCGTCGGCTTCCTCAATTTCCACATAATTATAGTAGCTCAGTGCAAGTCCCAGCGCGTCAAAGCCTGCGCCGAGATTTGCGCTTGTTGCGGGTATCTGTATCTTTATCATTTAACCGAAATTCCTTTCGCAAAGAGCGTTATTCAAGCTCCAGCACGCGTATCTTGCCGAGTACCTCTCCGCCCAGCGATGCAAGCTTTTCATCGAAGCTTCTCTCGGGCATAGCCTCCGTAACAAAAGCAAGCTCATCGGAAGGCTGATTTTCGCGGCTAAGGTACTCAACATTGCCGAACACCTCGGAGACCTTATCCTTTGAAACGCCCTTAACGCGGACGTAAACGGACACAACGTCGTCCTTATAATCGGCAATAAAGCTGTTGTCGGCGCTGTCCTCCCATGTCTGGGAAACAGAGGTGCCCTCCATTTTTGCCGCGTCGATAATATCCGCAACAATTGCGCTTGCGGTAGGAAGCTTGCCTGCGCCTCTGCCGTAGAACATTACCTCGTCGACTGCGTCGCCGTAAACCATAATGCCGTTGAAAACGTCGGAAATATGGGAAAGCTGATTATTTGCGCATACAAACGCAGGGCGCACCATAGGCAGAATTTTGCCGTCGGCGCACTTCTTTACCGAGCCGATAAGCTTGACCGCTCCGCCCCAGTTTTCGGCGTACTTAACGTCCTCAAGGGTCAGCTTTGTAATACCCTCGCAGTAGACCCAATCGGGGTATACGTGCTTGCCGAAAGCAAGGGAAGCGAGGATACAAATTTTGCGGCAGGCGTCGTGACCCTCAACATCGGCAGCAGGGTCTCTCTCGGCATAGCCAAGCTTCTGCGCCATAGCAAGGGCGTCCTCAAAGGACATCTGCTCGTTTATCATTTTTGTAAGGATAAAATTGGTAGTGCCGTTAAGAATACCTGCAATCGCAGTAATATCGTTTGCGGCAAGGCACTGATGCAGCGGACGGATAATCGGAATTGCACCGCCTGTTGAAGCCTCGAAAAGGAAGTTGCAGCCCTTCTCCTTAGCAATTTTCAGCAGCTCCGCGCCCTTTTTCGCAACCAGCTCCTTGTTTGATGTAACGACCGTCTTGCCGTGTTCAAGGCACTTTTTAACATAATCGTATGCAAAAGTCACGCCGCCCATTACCTCGGCAACGATAGTTACCTCGTCATCATTCAGTATATCGTCGATATTCTTTGTAAACTTTGAAGCATAGGGGCTGTCGGAGAAATCCCGTATCTCAAGGATATACTTGATATCCAGATCCTTGCCGATTTTCTTGTTAAACTTGTCCTTATTCTTATAGAACAGCTCAACCGTACCCGAGCCGACAACACCGTATCCCAAAACTGCAATCTTTGACATTTTTACAAACTCCTTATAATGTAATCCTGACACCTGTTTATTCACCGGAAATGAATTTTACGTCAACAACGCCGCCCAGCGCAGCCAAGTCATTTTTCAAGCTGTACGCGTCTGTCGAATCTCCAAAAAGCCGCACCGTAATATTGACCGCCGCAACACCGTCGATGGGCATATTCTGGTTTACGGTAATAATATTTGCACCCTGTCTGTGAAATTCGGATAAAATTGACGACAGCACGCCGGGTTCGTCCTTCAGCAAAGCATAATAGGAAATGATTTTCTGCACCATTTTTTCCTCGTATGCAAAAACACATTCCCGATACTTATAGAAAGCGCTTCTTGATATCCCTACCCGTTTGCAGGCGGACGCGGAGCTTTTTTCCTCTCCGCAGGCGAGAAGCCTTTTTACCTCCAAAACCTTTGGGAAAATTTCCGGAAGAACGTCGGTACTTATCATAACAAAAGATGAAGTGCCCATATCAACGACCCGGTCTCCGCCTTGGAGACCCCCTCCTTTGTAACGTATTCTGCCGTCATAAACGTCCATGTGATAAAAACAAGTGTACTCGCTATAAAAACAATGATAACATATTTTATACCTCTTTGTCAAGAGTGATACTGTAAATAATCTATATAAATGTAAAAGTGTGAAAGAAAAAAGCTGCACAGACCGAAGCCTGTACAGCTTTGAATTTGTAAATATTAACCCTTTACAGCGCCGAGAGCAACGCCCTCTACAATGTTCTTGGAAATAAAGAAATATACGATAACAACAGGAATGATCGAAATCAAAATTACCATATAGATCTGACCAAGGTCACTGTTACCGGACAGCTGCATTGTTTTCAACTTTGAAATCATGATAGGAAGTGTCTGCTTCTGAGCGTCTGTCAGGATAAGGGCAGGTGTAAAGAAGTTGTTCCATGATGCAACAAACGAGAAAATCAGCTGAACAGCTATCGCAGGCTTCATCATAGGAATTGCAATTCCGTTGAAGGTTGCAAATTCGTTTGAACCGTCAACACGAGCTGCCTCAATAACGTCCATCGGCAGGGAGCTTTCAAGATATTGCTTCATATAGAAGAATACAGCAGGTGCAGCTACCGAAGGAATGATCAGCGGCAGGAAATTGTTTGTAAGCTTCAAACCGTATACCAGCTTGATAAAACCAACCGCAGAGATCTGGGTAGGGATCATCATGATTATCAGAATGAAGTTAAACGCTGCTTTTTTAAGTCTGAAGTCATAAACATGGATACCATAAGCTGTCATTGCCGAGAAATATGTAGTTAAGAGACATACACAACCGGCAATAAAAAAGCTGTTAAAAAGTCCGTGAGGCAGATCGATTGCTGCCGAACCTACTGCAGCTTTTAAGTTCTGTCCAAAGGAAGTTCCGGGAAGCAGACTGAAGCCCGTCTGGAGCTGGCTGCCGCTCCTTGTGGAGTTAATGATCAGAAGCACAATAGGAAACAGCGATATAAATGTTACAAAAGCCAGGAATATATAGGAAAGAACTCTTGCAAGATTTTGCTGCGTCCGTTGACTCTGGGCATTATAATAAGACATTCTTATTCCTCCTCTTGTTTTTCTTTGCATTTGGGTCTTCCTTAACCATAGACTTATATACAATAAAGCTGAGTATACCGGTAATAATGAATATCAGCACCGATATAGCGCCGCCCTTGCCGTAGTCCCTTGCCTTGCCGGTAACAACGTTGTTCAGCCACATGATAAGCGTTCTGGTAGATCTGTTGGGTGCACCGTCCGTGCCGCCGATGATCTGCGGAACATCGAACATCTGAAGTCCGCCGATAAGGGAAGTCATAGCAACATAAACGAAAATAGGAGAAAGCAGCGGAAGAGTGATCTTAAAGAAAACCTGTCTGCCGTTAGCGCCGTCGATGGATGCCGCCTCAAACAAGCTCTGGTCGATACCCATAATACCTGCCATCAGCATGATCGTTGTATTACCAAACCACATCAGGAAGTTGATAAAAGCAATAACGCCTCTTGATGCGCCCACACTCTGAAAGACAACAAAATCCGGAGAAATAAGCGCCTTGCACAGCATTCCGACAGGTCCAACCTCACTGAACATTACATAGAACAGCATAGAATAAGCGGCTGCCATGATGAGGTTAGGCATATAAATAACCGTTTTAAAGAATCTTTGTCCTTTTATTTTGAGCCTTACCGAGGTAAAAATAACCGCCAGCAGAAGCGAAAAAATAAACTGAGGTACAACACCCAAAACCCACATTATCATTGTGTTTTTGGTATATTCCAATAACTCAAATCTTCCTTCATTCGGCTTGAACAGGTTTACATAGTTTTGCAGACCTACAAAATTGGGACCGATTGTAGTAAGACCTTGGTTATAGTTTTCAAAGAAACTGTAATAGAACGTTGTGACCATCGGATAGAACGAGAATACAGCATATACAAGGAAAAACGGGAGAATAAAAATATATCCCCATTTAGCGTAGCTTATAGACTTTATGGGTTTACGCTTATTCATCAGGCAACCTCCTTTTAAATTTTAAAAACCACCGTCATAATTACCTATATTAAAGAGGTGAAGCGAGAATTTACGCCTCACCTCTTTTATTAGGTTAACTAAATATTCGGTTTTTTCACGATATTAGTCGTGAGTGATCTGAGGAGCAACCTCACTAAGCGCAATGTAGAAATTGCTCATAGCTGTATCCTTGTCGCAAACACCCTTGAGGTATTCAAGAATGTTGTTAGGAAGAGTCTCGTTGAATGTCTGGTCATACTGAGTGTGGAGAGCGGGATCCCACTTAATGTTCTTAGCACACTCTGCCATCATCTTGATGTGGTTCTGACCGCCGAGGAACTCAAGGCCGTAGCTGTCATCGTTAGCGTACTTGTTAACAACGTTTGTGTTGTTGGGGAATTCCTTAGCATCGGAAAGGATCTTATCCATGATCTCTTCGTTAGCTGTGAAAGCGTTCATAAGGTCAGCAATAACTGCTTCGTTGTCGCTTCCTGTAGCAGCGAGGAGCCATGTACCGCCCCAGAAGTGTTCCTGAGGACCTACGCAGATACCCCAGTCGCCGTTTGTCTGCTCCTGAGCAGTACCCATGCAGAAGTTGAAGTACCAAGCAGGACCGATGCAGCACATCATCTTGCCGTCTGTACCCATCATAGCCTGCTTCTCGTTATCCCACAGACCGTACTTTTCGGACCAGCCGTTCTCAACATACTTTTCAGCCTGAGCAACCCAGCTGTCGAAAGCAGCAGTTGTAGCGAACTTGTCGCCGTTGAGGTAGCTTACATCGGAGTTGTTAGCGAATGTTCTGTATGTCTCCAGAGGAGAAGCAAACATTACATAGCCCTTATCCTTAGCCTTCTGAGCAACCTCGTCTACCTTCTCCCATGTAGAGAGAGCTTCCTGAACCTGTGCAGGATCATCTGTACCGAGAACGTCCTTAGCGATAGAACGTCTGTAGATGAACATTGAGGGGTTAGCCTGCCATGAAACACCCTTCAGAACGCCGTCAACGCTTGTTGCAGCCTTGTAGGTGTAGTCATAACCTGTATCCCACTGCTGAACGCCAAGCTTTGTAACGTCCTGAGTAAGATCTGTGTTAGCGTACTTGATGATGTAGTCAGCCTCAGCAAGGAAAAGGTCAACCTTTTCGTCAGCAGCTGCAGAATCCTGGTTCATAAGAGCCTCGTCAAGAGCAGTCTGGTAAGCGCCGCCTTCGTTAGCAATTTCGTGCCACTTGAACTCTACTCCCTCGGGAGCCTTGTAGTAGCTTTCAACATACTTCTTGAAGTCACCATTCCAGCAGTAGATGTTGAATACCTTACCTTCGCCCTCGGGAAGAGTAAGAGCGCCTGTACCTGCAGTCTGAGCTGCCTCATAAGCGTTAGCATCAGCAGCAGGAGCGTCAGCAGCACCGCCGTTGTCAGCAGCAGCTGTTGTGTCACCGTTTGCAGCGGGTGCATCTGTTGTGTCGCCGCCGTCTGTTGTAGAGCTTGTGCAGCCTGCGAGCATGGTTCCAGCACATGCGAGAGCTGCGAGAAGAGCAATGTTCTTCTTAAAATTCTTCATTTGGTTTTTCCTCCTTAAAATTAATTATATTATTTAATATAATAATATAATACGTGGTTTTTTACCGGTCGATCTTCTTGACCGATAAGCCTTCTCTGAGATAGCCGTCAATGACCGTCACAGGCGCATCTCCGGAGATCTCCTTTTTTATCATCGCGATAAGCAATTTTGCCGCCTCTGCTCCTATCTTATCCGTATCCTGCTTAAAAGTCGTAAGCTTCGGATTAAGGAACTCGGAAAGCAATATGCCGTCATAACCCGCTATCGAAATATCCTCCGGCACGCTAAGTCCCAGCTTTTCAAACGCCGTCATCGCACCTATCGCCGAAAAATCGTCCGGCAAAATAATGCAGGTAGGCGGGTCGTCAAGCTTGACAAGCTCTGCCGCAAGCTTTTCGGTAGATACCGGGTCATGGTATCTGCCCTGGAGCAGATATTCGCTTCTGACATTTATATTTAGGCTCTTCAGCGTATCCTCGTAGCTTTTCAGCCGCACCGCGGTCACAGTTGAAGTATCGCCATAAATATACGCAATTTTTCTGTGTCCCATCTTGTAAATATATTCGACCAGCGTTTTCATTCCAAAAGTGTTATTGGACAAAACCGCAGGACTTCCGGGACTTTCGTAGTCGATAGTTACAGTCGGGACCTTGCTTTTAAGCAGCTCGTTCAAACCGTCATCTTCAAAGTCGTCAACACAGGCAACCACAACGCCGTCAACATTTCTGCACACGCAATGCTCGTAAAAAGTCATTTTGGTGCTGCCTATCTGCTGGCTGATAAACGTGATATCGTATCCGTTTGCCTCGGCTTCGTTTTTAAAGCCGTTCAGCACCGCCGCGAAATGGCTGTGGGTAAGACCGCTTTGCGCGCGCTCTGCAAAAAGAACGCCCAGATTATATGTACGGTTGGTTTTCAAAGCTCTCGCCTGTGAGTTCGGAAGATATCCGAGCTTTTTGGCAGTATCCCGAATCATTGCCTTGGTAGACTCGCTGACGTCCTTATGATTATTCAGCGCCTTGCTGACCGTAGCAATCGAGACATCGCAGGCAGCAGCTATGTCCTTTATTGAAACCATGCCACTTCCTCCTGCAAAAAGCTTGATTCGAAAACTTTGGCAAATCTTTAAACGTTTTCGCTGCTTTCGTTACTTAAATATACAACCCTTTTTCGATTCTGTCAATGGTTTTTGTGAATTCTAAGTGAAAAATAGTCTTTTTGCATAACATATTCCACTTTTTTTAGTCTTTTTAACCAATCAATTATGAACTTATAATGAATAGAGTTCCAATTATATACATAATATATTAGTTAAAATAAACAAGCTTTTTTTAGAATACTGTATATTTTTGGCGAAAAAATCAATTAAACGTTTAATAGTGTTAAATAATAACTGTAATTTTACATTCCATTAATTTTTTCGCCGCGGCTATTCTCCGAAGAAAAGCTCTCTGCGTTATTCACAATCTGCACGAACAAAATTTACATAGAGTCAACAAAGCCCACTTTTCTGTACGCCTTTGCAACGGTCTTGCGGCTGATATTAAGCGCCGCCTGAGCGCCGTTGGTGTAGCACTCCTTCAAATATGCCTTATCAGCCATAAGCCTTGCAAATTCATCGCGGACGGGCTTGAGATGGTCGGATACCGCCTCGCCCACCGCAAGCTTAAAGTCGCCGTAGCCCTTGCCCTCAAACTCACGCTCTATGGAAGCATAATCCTTGCCCGTAACAACGGAATAAATCGACATAAGATTGCTTATGCCCGGTTTATCCTCCGCATATCTCACCTCTGAATCGCTGTCGGTGACCGCTCTCTTGAACTTTCTGATTATCACGTCCGGCTCGTCAAGGATATAAATGCAGGCATTGGGGTTTTCGTCCGACTTGGACATCTTCTTTTCGGGGTCTTGCAGTGACATTACCTTTGCGCCAACCTTGGGGATATACGGCTCGGGCACGGTGAAAAGCTCGCCGTACTTGCTGTTGAAGCGCTGTGCAACATTTCTTGCCAGCTCAAGGTGCTGCTTCTGGTCAACGCCAACGGGCACAAGGTCTGCCTTGTACGCAAGAATATCCGCAGCCATAAGCACGGGGTATGTGAAAAGTCCTGCGTTTACATCGTCGGGATGCTTTGCGGATTTATCCTTGAACTGGGTCATTCTGGAAAGCTCGCCGAACTGTGTGGAGCAGGCAAGTATCCAGTTAAGCTCTGCGTGAGTTCTGACGTGGCTCTGAATAAATGCGATGGATTTCTTCGGGTCAACGCCGCACGCCATGATGAGCGCGTACGCCTCAAGGGTGTGCTGGCGAAGCTTTACGGGGTCTTGGCGAACGGTTATCGCGTGCATATCAACGATGGAATAAATGCAGTTATACTCGTCCTGAAGCTTGCCCCAATGGGAAACCGCGCCTATATAGTTGCCCAGCGTAAAGGTGCCCGTAGGCTGTATACCGCTGAAAATTACCTTCTTGTTTTCCTGTTCGGACATATTATCAATCCTTTCAAAAGCTATACTATAATAATAGTGCAAAAACGCATTAATCAAACATCTCTTTCGACATTTTGCCGAGTATCTCGCAGCCCTTTACAAGCTGTTCGTCGGTAGGCGTCGAGAAGTTGAGACGGAAGCTGCTTATGGGGTCTGTTTCGTGGATTGTGAACGCCGTTCCGGGAACGACAGCGACCTTTGCCTCAACAGCCTTCTTGCAGAAGCCCATCATATCGCAGCCCTCGGGGAGCGTTGCCCAGATGAACAGACCGCCCTGGGGACGGGTAACACTGATTTTCTTTGAGAAATTCTTGTCTATCTCCGACAGCATGAGACCGCACTTGCTGCGGTAGATAGCGCGTATCCTTTCAAGGTGAGAGTCGATGTCGTACTTGTTCAGGAACTCGTCAGCGATTATCTGTGCAAGAATATTGGTGTGAACGTCGGAAACCTGCTTGCAGACAACGATTTTCTGTATTACCGCCTTGGGAGCGGAAACAAATCCCACGCGTATGCCGGGGGCGAGAATTTTCGAGAACGAGCCAACGTAGATGACACGTCCGTCGGTGTCGAGGGACTTTATCGAAGGGATATGCTCCCCTGCAAAACGAATCTCGCCGTAGGGGTTGTCCTCCAAAATCATCACATCGTACTTGCGCGCAAGCTCGTAAACCGCTTTTCTGCGCTCAAAGGACATACACTTGCCCGTGGGGTTCTGGAAATTTGGGATAAGGTAGATTATCTTGACATTTTTGTTGCTCTTTATCGCTTCCTCAAGCTTTTCAAGGTCAATTCCCTCGCTGTCCATTTCAACGCCCACAAGGTTAACGTTGTAGGATTTGAAGGAATTTATGCTTCCGATAAAGGAAGGCGACTCACAGATAAGGGTATCCCCCTCGTTGAGGAAAACCTTGCAGGAAAGCTCGTTGCCCTGCTGACCGCCCGATGTAATGATAAGGTCGTCGATGTCGCTGTTATAGCAGCTTTGGGAAGCAAGACGCTTTTTCAGCGTGTCGCGAAGAGGGGTATAGCCCTCTGTAATGCTGTACTGAAGCGCCGCAACGGGGTTTTCGGCAAGCACTCTTGCGGTTATCTCCTTTACCTCCTCGGCAGGAAAAGCTTCGGGAGCAGGATTTCCTGCGGCGAATGATATAACGTCCGGAAAAGCCGTGAATTTCAGTATTTCACGAATTGCGGAAGCTTTAAGGTTTGCAACCTTGTTTGAGAAAGAATATTCCATATTGTAACCTCCAAGCCGTAAACGGCATTATTAACTGATATACCAATACATTATAGCACATATTTGAGCCATAAGCAACATAAAATTTCTAAAAAAGTAGAAAGGAACGGACCGAATGTGAAGAAACAAAGCTTTTTTTTCGGCTCGGCAGTGCTGATATTGTCGGCGGTAATTGCCAAGCTTATGGGCGCGGTTTTCCGTATTCCCCTTGCAAATCTTCTGGGCGGAACGGGAATGGGGTATTTTTCGGGTGCATACGGCATTTTTATGACGGTCTACGCCGTTTCGGTAACGGGTCTGCCTGCCGCCGTTGCAAAGCTCACCGCCGAAAATTCCGCCCTTGAACGGTATGCAAACCTGCGTAGGGTCAAGTCCACCGCGCTTTTATTTTTCACCGCCGCAGGACTTGTTTTCACGCTGCTTACTCTGCTGCTTTCCCACCCGTTCTGCGTGTCTCTGAACAACAGCCCCGAGACTCTCCCTGCGGCGCTTGCCATTGCCCCGTCGGTGCTTTTCGGCTGTATGACCTCGGTTTACCGCGGCTATTACGAGGGTCTGCGGAATATGTTCCCCACCGCCGTTTCCCAGATTATCGAGGGACTTTTCAAGCTTCTGCTGGGACTTGCCCTTTGCGTGTACGTCCTTAAAAATCCCGAAAAAGTGCCGCCATTTTTCGGAAACGGCGAAAACGCCCTGCTTTCCGCCGCCGCGGCAGCCGCAGTTTTGGGCATAACCCTATCAACCGCCGCAGGTACGCTGTTTCTCGTCCTGCGCGACAAGCTTTTCGGGGACGGCATTACCCCCGAGCAGCTTGCACGTACAAACGGAAAGTGCCTCACCGACAGCCGCCGAAGCATAGTTTCCGCCCTGCTGAAAACCGCCGTACCCATTGCGGCAGGCGCTCTCGTGACAAATCTTACCTCCCTTATCGACCTTGTGACCATAATGCGCTCCCTTGAACGGGCGGCGGCGGTATCCCCCGATTATTTTGCGGAAAAAGCGCCGCAGATTTCCGCCCGCGAGCTTCCCAACTTTCTTTTCGGGTCGTTTACGGGACTTGCAGTAACGGTCTTCAACCTTGTGCCATCGTTCACCAATATGTTTGGCAAGGGCATACTCCCCTCCCTTGCGGAAGGCTTTGCGGAAAAAGACAGCGGAAAAATCCGCCTTTGCACCGAAAAAGCGCTGTTTGCAACGGCTCTGATAGCCTTTCCCTCGGGGGTGGGCATATGCGTGCTTTCGGGTGAGATACTGAGAGTGCTGTTTCCCGCAAAGCCCCTTGAAACGGGACTTTGCACCCTTTCCCTTTCCATACTCGGAATTGGCGTGATATTCCTTTGCATTTCCGCAACCGTTTTTGCCGCACTTCAAGCGGCAGGACGCGCCGAGCTGCCCGTAAAATTCATGCTGCTTGGAGTCGCGGTAAAGCTTGTGGGAAACCTGCTTCTTGTGGGAATTCCCGAAATAAATATTGCAGGCGCGGCGTTTTCCACCACGCTTTGCTACGGGGTGATATGCGTTCCTGCCTTGGGCGCATTAATAAAAATAACAAATGTTGACAAATCCCGTATAAAAAGCATATTCCTGAAAATGGGATACTGCTCGTTAATGTGCGGCGGCGGCGCGCTTCTTGCGAAAAATATGCTTGCAGACCGCTTTAATCCCGTGCTTTCCCTTGGAATTTCCGTATTATTCGGGGTCATTTTTTACATAATCAGTACATTTTTATTGGGCATAATTACGAAAAGTACGTTAAAAATGCTGATTTCTTAAAAAATTCAAAAAAACCCTTGAATTTCTTTGATTTTTAGGTTAATATATTAAAGTACCGTTTTTCAAAGATTTTACGGGCATTGGAGGATATGTATGGATTTCACCGCAAAAAGCAGATACGATATTAACGATATGCTTGAAATTATGCGTATACTCCGCTCCGAAAACGGCTGCCCCTGGGACAGGGAGCAGACCCACAAATCTATCCGCAAGGATTTTCTCGAAGAGGTATACGAGGCGGTGGAGGCTATTGATACCGAGGACACGGAGCTGCTCCGGGAAGAGCTTGGCGACGTGCTTTTGCAGGTGGTGTTCCATTCCCGTATCGAAGAGGAACAGGGCGGATTTGTTTTCGGCGATGTTGTGAATGATGTGTGCCAAAAGCTGGTTATCCGTCATCCCCATGTTTTCGGAGATGTGGTTGCGGAAACAAGCGACGAGGTGCTGAAAAACTGGAACAGCATAAAGCAGGAAACAAAGGGGCAGGAAACCTACACCGAGACCCTTGAAAGCGTGTGCAAAACGCTGCCTGCGCTGATGTATGCCCAAAAGGTTGGACAGCGCGCAAAACGGGCAGGCATGGATTTTACCGATGTTTCGCAGGTCATCGAGTGCCTTGAGGGCGAAATTGCCGAGCTTAAAGAGGCTGTTGCCGAAAATAACGCGGAGCATATCGAAGAGGAGCTTGGAGATGTGCTTTTCTCCTGCACAAACCTTGCGCGTCACCTTAAATACGACGCCGAGGAGGCTTTGACACGTTCCTCGGAAAAATTCATTAACCGTTTCAGAGAAACGGAAAATTTGGTTAGGTTCGACGGGATCGATATGGCGTCCCTGAACATAGACGAGCTTGACGTTTATTGGCGTAAAGCTAAAACAAAATAAGCAATGGGTCTTCCCATTAAAATTTATGGAGGTAGAAATTATGACAAAAGCAGAACTCATTAATGCAATTGCTGAGAAAGGCGAATTCACAAAGAAGGACGCTGAAAAGGCTCTCAACGCTGTAACAGCTTCTATTTCTGACGCTCTCGTTGCAGGCGACAAGGTTCAGATCGTTGGTTTCGGTACATTCGAGGTTCGCGAGAGAAGCGCAAAGGAAGCTATCAACCCCAGAACTAAGGAAAAGATCAAGGTTCCTGCAAAGAAGGCTCCTGCATTCAAGGCAGGCAAGGCTCTCAAGGACGCTGTTGACGCTAAGTAATAGCTTTTGCTTATCTGAGCAGACGGAACTTCAGTTCGGTCTGCTCTTTTTTTGAAAGGATGATTTTATGCGGCTTGACAAATATCTGAAAATAACCCGTCTCATCAAGCGCCGCACCGTTGCAAACGAAGCCTGCGACGCCGGAAAGGTCGTTGTGAACGGCAATATTGCCCGTGCCTCCTACGATGTAAAGGTGGGAGACATTATCGAGATAAATATGGGGCAGAAGCCGTTAAAGGTCAAGGTCCTCAATGTTACGGAGTATGCCACAAAGGAAAATGCGGCGGATAACTACGTTGTGGTGGAGGGCTGATATGGGTCCCTTTGAATACGTGGTTGAAAAAATCGACGGCGATTACGCAATTTTGCGGCGTACCGACGTGCCAAACGGCGATACGATAACCGTTGCTATGGCGCTGCTTCCCCCCGAAACTGACGAGGGCGTACGCCTGCGGTGGGAAAATCTCGAATATTTTGTGATATAAAAATTGTAGGGCGGATTCAATATCCGCCCGTTTTTTGCTATTAACAAGACGACAGACCCGTCCCCTACAAATAACTATTCACTTTTCTCTTTTCACCATTCACTATTCACTAAAATTTACTTTAAACCGAATTTCTAAGCAGCTGCGCTGCTTCTTAGAACGGCGCAAACCGTTGCCGTTCTACACCACCTAAACAAAGTTATCGTGTCAAAAACGTGCCACCGGCACGTTTTTGAGGTAAAGTTTGTTTTGAAACCAAACAAGGGGAGGCGGTCTTGTTCGCCTCCCCTCAAAATGCTGTCGCATTTTTCACCCCTTGCTCCGTTTTTTCGGGCGCCTGCGGGCGCAAGCTGGGGGAATTTCGCCGTCTGCGGACGGCGACCAAAGGGCTTTCAGCCCTCTGGACACCTGACCAGCGCGGCTGCGCTGGACCAGCTAATGTCGCTCCGCTGGGTTCTAAAAATTGCTTTATGCGCTAAATTTCGCTTTTTACATTATTGCCGTAAACAGATGAAATACTCCGAAGGACACTATCCACGCAACCGTACATTGAGAAAGCACCACTGTGAGTGCGCCCCGTGCGCTGCCCATTTCGCGTTTTACTGCCGCCACCGCCGCTACGCAGGGGGTATACAACAGCGTAAACGCAAGGAAGCTTGCCGCAGCCGCAGGAGTAAACATCGTTCCGAGGACTGCTCCCAAATCGGCGGAGCTTGAGCCTGTAAGCACCGCAAGTGTCGATACCACCGCTTCCTTTGCGGAAAAGCCAGTGATAAGCGCTGTTGCCGCACGCCAGTCGCCGAAGCCAAGGGGCTTGAATATCGGCGCAATGATTATGCCAAGGGCGGCAAGCAGGCTGTCGGAGCTGTTCTCCACCACGTTCAGGCGCATATCAAAGGTTTGCAGGAACCATATGATTATGGTTGCAACAAAAATAACCGTAAAGGCTTTCTGCATGAAATCCTTTGCCTTATCCCACATGAGCAGGGCAACGCTTTTTGCCGAGGGCAGGCGGTAGTTGGGAAGCTCCATAACAAAGGGCACGGGCTTGCCCCTGAACATGGTCTTGTTCATTATAAGACCGCAGATTATTCCCACAAGCATACCCGAAACGTACAGAATTATCATGGCAAGCGCCTTGTGGTCGGGAAAAAATGCCGAGGTGAAAACCGCGTAAATAGGCAGCTTTGCGCTGCAGCTCATATACGGCGTAAGCATTATCGTCATGCGCCTGTCGCGCTCCGAGGAAAGGGTGCGTGTCGCCATTATCGCAGGCACGCTGCAGCCGAAGCCGATAAGCATTGGTACAAAGGAACGTCCCGAAAGACCGATTTTTCGCAAAAGCTTATCCATTACGAACGCCACACGCGCCATGTAGCCGCTGTCCTCCAGAATGGAAAGGCAGAAGAAAAGCGTCACTATGGTGGGCAGAAATCCGAGAACGCTTCCCACGCCTGCGAAAATTGCGTCGATGATAAGGCTATGTACGATAGGGTTAAGCCCGTAAGCCGTCAGCGCCTTGTCTGCGCCCGAAATCACAAAGTCAATAAGCGATGAGAAAATGTCGCTTAGCCATGCGCCTACCGAGCCGAAGGTTATCCAGAAAACAAGCGCCATTATGCAGATAAAAAGGGGTATGGCAAGGTACTTGTTTGTGAGTATGCTGTCTATCTTTACGCTTCTGATATGCTCCTTGCTTTCGCGGCATTTCACTACCGTGCCTCTGCAAACCTCCTCGATGTAGTTGTAGCGCATATCCGCAAGCGCCGCGTTTCTGTCCATGTCAAGCTCTTTTTCCATCTCGGTAACGCTGTGCTCTATCATGTCAAGCTCGTTTTCGTTAAGCTTCAGCTTTTCGTTTATGTCGGGGTCGTTTTCAACAAGCTTTGTTGCCGCAAATCTGGGGGAAATATCCGCCAGCAGCGCGTGGTCCTCTATCATGTGAGAGACCGCGTGGATACAGCGGTGCACCGCGCCTTTGCAGAAATCCAACCGCCTTGGCTTTTTCTTTTTTTCGGCATATTCGATAACCTTTGAGATAAGCTCGTCGATACCCTCGTTTTTGGCTGCGCTTATGGGCAGGACGGGTATCCCCAGCCGCTGGGAAAGCTCGTTTACGTCGATAGTTCCGCCGTTGCTGCGAACCTCGTCCATCATATTCAGCGCAAGCACCATGGGAATGTTCATTTCCAGCATTTGCAGGGTAAGATAGAGATTGCGCTCAATATTTGTGGCGTCGACAATGTTTATTATCGCGTCGGGCTTTTCGTTGATAAGGAAATCACGGGTGACTATCTCCTCGTTTGTGTAGGGGCGTATGGAGTATATGCCCGGCAGGTCCACGACCTCGCAGCCCTTGTGACCCCGCACCTCTCCCGATTTGCGGTCAACGGTAACGCCGGGGAAGTTGCCCACGTGCTGGTTTGAGCCTGTCAGCTGGTTGAATAGGGTGGTTTTTCCGCAGTTCTGGTTTCCGGCAAGAGCAAGTATCATTTTCCGTCAGCCTCCTTGTCGGGGATTATCGTGATTTTTTCAGCGTCCTCAAGGCGTATGGTAAGCTCGTAGCCTCTGAGGAAAAGCTCAATCGGGTCGCCCATGGGAGCGACCTTGCGTATCATCACACGGGTCTTGGGTATAAGTCCCATATCGAGAAGCCTGCACCGCAGCGCGCCCTCGCCGCCCACCTCCGTGATAACGGCGGACTGTCCCGTTTTAAGTTCGTCAAGGGTCATAATGGTGTTCCTTTCCGAGATTAGCATAAGCTAACTAATTTACAAGCACAATTATACTACATTAATCAGTATATGTCAAGCAGAGAAAATTAATTTTTCTATATTAAAAATTTGTACGCAAAAAAGGTACGGCAAAACGCCGCATAAAAAATCGGGCGGATAATATCCGCCCCTACAAAATGGTTAAAAAACGATATTTCGTTGTAGGGGACGGGTTTCCCGTCCCGTTGATTTTATGAAAAATTTACACCCTTATTGTACAGCATATTGCCGTACCGCAGCAACGCCCTATTCCCAATCCTTCCATATTTCGGGGCAGTAACCAACCGTCGCCTGTTTGCCGTTGCGGACGATAGGGGTTTTGTACAGCTTGGGGCACTCCGCAAGCTTGTCTGCCTTGGCATTGTCAAGGAGATACTTGATATTGCAGTAGTCCTTGCTTTTCTCGTCGATAAGCTTTTCAATGCCGCCCACAGCCTTGCACACGCTTTCAAGCTCGCCCTTGCTCAGACCCTTTGAAAGAATGTCCACCGACTGGAATTTCACGCCCCGCTCCTTGAAGTAGCGCTCCGCCTTTTTGGTATCGAAGCATTTGGATTTTCCAAAAATCTGTATGTTCATTTTATCGCCCTCCCTTAGCCTTTGTCACCGCCTCATGCTCCTTTGCAAGCTCCTCAAGAAGCCACACAACGCTTTGGCTTTGGTTATGCGCCGTAACGACCGCTTTAAGGGGTATATTCAGCCCTGTCCCGCGCATTGCTTTCAGAAGCATATCAAGGCGCTTGCCCGATATTCCCGAAAAGATAACGCACTCCCCCTCTGCGGAAACAGCCGTGCCGTTTGACGCAAAGCCGTTATATCCTGCAAGAAAACCAAGGCTTTCCCCTGCCTTGTCAAGGGGTATCTCAGTATGCCTCATATTTAGGGAAGCCGCCGCTTTTTCAAGGGCTTCCTTTTTGTCTCCGATATTATAGGACAGCACCGTTTCGGGTATTGTGGAAATTATTCTTGCTTTCATAGCGCACCTCCGTACATTTGCTGATATTATACCACACAAAAGCCGAAAACGTCAATGCTCCTCCGCAAATATCTTTATATTGACAAACGGCAGTTTTTTATTTATAATTGTTGTATCAATAATTTGGGGGAATTATCAAATGAAAGCATTACTAAGGAAAATTATGTGCGTTATCACGGCGGCTTTAATGGTTGCCGCGCTTTGTGCCGTGCCTGCTTCCGCGGCTTCGGTAAAGCTCAACAAAACCAGCGTAAATCTTCCGATCGGCTACACAACCACGCTTAAAGTAAGCGGCGCTGACAGCGTAAAGTGGTCCAGCAAGGACAGCTCAATTGCTAAAATCAAGTCTTCAGACGGAAACACCGCAAAGATAAGCGGTCTGAAATCGGGCAGTACGTACATTTACGCAAAAGTGGGAAACACAACGCTGAAATGCAAGGTCACTGTGAAAAAATCGTTTATTTCCGCAAGCAGCAGCAATGTGAGCCTTGCAAAGGGCGGCTCTCAGACCATTACTCTTACCGTCAAAGGCTCAAAGGATATCGCCCTTAGCAACAGCGATAAAAACGTATGCACAACAAAATGGGGCAAATGGGACGGCGACAAAATAAAGCTTACGATAAATGCCAAAAATCCAGGCACCTCTCAAATTAAAATTTACACCAAAAAATACTCAAAATCTACCGCAAAGACGATAAACGTTAATGTAAGCGGCAATAACTCCGCTGACATTGAAGAGGAAGAGGAAGCAATTATCTTCAGCAACGGCGAATATGTTTTTATTATCGAATTCGAACCGTCTGACGGTCAAAACACCGGAACGGCTCTTGAGCCGATAACCGCTAAGGAGGATACCTCCGCAAATTCAAGCGAAATTGAAAAGGTAGTAGAGCTTGTCAACAAGGAACGTGAGGCAGTCGGCGCATCGGCTTTAAAAAGCGACCCTAAGCTTAACAATATAGCCGCTCTCCGTGCAAAGGAGATCGTGGAAAGCTTCTCCCACACCCGTCCCGACGGTTCAAGCTGCTTTACTGCTTTTGAAAGCGCGGGAATTACCAACGTATATATGGGCGAAAATATTGCAGCAGGACAGAGAAATGCCTCCGAGGTAATGGACAGTTGGATGAATTCCGCAGGACACAAGGCAAACATTCTTAGCCGTGATTTTACAAGAATAGGCGTAGGCTTTTGCAAATCAAACAGCGGCTACGGCTATTACTGGGTACAGGTATTCACAAGCGAATTTTAATTGCATAAAACGAAGGACCGGTTTCAAGCGAAGCCGGTCCTCGTTTTTGGAGAGTTATTTTGAAAGTGATTTGATGTAATCGTAGACCATCTGCATTGCTTCCGCACGGGTAAGCTTTTTCTCGCAGCAAAGCTTGCCGTTTTCGCCCTTAACAAAGCCCTTTGCGTTTGCAACGGCAATGTAGCCAACGTTCTTGTTTCCGCTTGTTACGTCGCTGAACGGCGATTTGAATATGCCGTTAAGCTTTGCGATGTCCGCGGAAAGATACCTTTGGGAAAATATCACAGCAGCTTCTTCCATTGTGGTCTCAGCCTTGTCCTTTTCTTCCGCTTCGGCTTTCTTTTTTGCAGCCGCGCTTGCCTTGCTGTCCTCTTCAACTTCTTCCATTTCTACGTCATCATAGGCAATAGCATATCCGCCCAATGCGCTTGAAATCAGATTTTCGAAATCCTTCTCCGTTATGATATCGTAGGGCTTGAACTGCTTTGTCTCGGTATCCACGGAAAGCGTTACGCCGTATTTCTGGAGCATACGAATTGCTTCTTCCTGGGGGATACCCTTGATGTCGGTATACTTTATCTCTCTTGCGGGTGTAGAGGGTGCCGAAAGCTTCTCGCCGCTCCATGAGCAGAGCGCGCCTGTGTTTGCGTTGAGCAGGAAGTTGTCCATCTTGTAAATAAGATAGGTTTTTACCTTGCCGTCCTTGGTTATCCAGCCGTCATAGTAGCAGTCGAAATCGCGCTGCTCGTAAAGCTTGTCAAACGCCTTTGCAGAGCCGATTATTTTGTTGGGAACAAAGGTTACGTCCTCTGTGTAGTTGAAGCTGTAATTCGTTACCGTACCCTTTGAGTCAACGGTTACATAAATGTATTCGCCCTCAACAAGAATGTCGTTTTCATATCTGCTGTATGAAAAAGTTCTGGTATCCTCATAAACCGTTTTGCTGCCGCTTTTCCATGATTGTACGGGTGCAATGTTGTCTGAATCCGCCTTGTAGTGACCGATAAAATTCTTGGAGTAATCCTTTGTAACAGCCTCGGCAATGCTGTTTGCCTTTGAAACATCAAGCTTGGGAAGGGTCTGATTATCGTCGTATTTCTTAAGATAAAGCACCTCGCCCGTGTCTGCGTTCATTTTTACGTTAATGCTCTTATAGCCCTTGTAGTTCTTTTTCAGCTCGTCTTTAACGTAATAGTTAAGAGAAAGATAGAAGGTCTCCTCCTCGGTCTTGTCGTCCTCTACGCAGTAAATATCATAGCTTGTCAGCTTGTAATCATCGGTAAGAGCAACAAATTTATCCTTTTTCAGCATCTCAAACGCCTTGTCGGTTTTGATAAGGTTGTTATCCTGCTGAATTTTTTCAAGCTCTGCTGGAGTGAACACAACGTCGTCAACTCCGCCTGCGTCCATTGTCTCTTCGGCAACGCAATCCTCTTCACAATCATACCAAGAGTTGCCGTAGTATCTTATGCCCTCTTCTTTTTGCATATCCTCCCAAATAGTGGACTTGCCGCCGGTGAAAGCGTCGATTTCCGAGTTCATGTTGGGAGTATATACTATTCTTGCCGTCTTGGTATTGGTTTCCCAATTTGTAGATATCTTATATGTTGGGGTAAGGGTGCAGAGCTTTTTGTACGCCGCTTCTATTTCCTTTTCGGACTTCGCGCTTGCAGGGCTTGGGAATTGGGCGTTATCCCACCAATCGACGGAAAAGCTTACGAGAGCGCCCGTGTTTTTGTCCAGAACTATCGAGCCGTCGTTGCCCTTAACGGGAATGTTGTTTTCGTAACGCTTAAAGCTGACTCTTGCATTTGAGGCAAACAGTTCAAGGCTGCTAAGCTCAAATTTTGCGTTTGAAACGATGGACGGGTTAAGCTGCTTTGCATAAGCCTGCGCCTTTTCGAGTATCTCCTTTTCCGTCAGCTTGGCAAGGGAGGGGTCGTTTGTATAGCCGCTGTTTTTGCTGTCGGAATAGCTTGTGATTATGCCGCCTACAATGCTTATTTGAATGCTGCGGTAAGTCTTTGCGTCCTTAGGGGTGTGCCACGTAAAGTTGAACATTTTCGTGCCGTAGCTTTCACTTGTGCTGTACTCAAACTCGCTAAGCTCGGCAGGTATCTTCACACGCTTTTTCACCGTGGTGAGAGCCGCCTGCATTTCCACCTTGCTTTCGTCCGAGGTAGTGGCTGCTCCTGCCGTGTACGCCGAGACTGTAAGAGGCATACACGCCGAACCTGCAAGCATTGCCGCCATAATCAAAGCGGCGGTTTTTGCGATAGTCTTTTTCATGATATATCGATCCTTTCAAAGTTTTTTTGCGCTTTCTGACATGAATACAATTCAAAAACGGGATTTTTTTCATTGTACCATATATTTGTATATTAGCACAATAACTTTTGCATTTTTTGTGCAGGTATACAAAAGCGATATTGTTTGTTCATATCCTATTGACAAATTGCGCTTGGCCGAATATACTGTGTATATAAGGTTATACACAGTATACACGGAGGGAGGAATTGCAGCGTGAACCTGTTTATAAATGCCGCAGGGGACAAGCCCATGTACGAGCAGGTCAAGGACGGCATTAAAGAAGCGATTATGAACGGCGAGCTTAAAGCCCATGAGCTTATGCCCAGCGTAAGGCAGCTTGCCGCCGACCTGAACGTAAGCATGATAACAACAAAGCGCGCCTACGCCGACCTTGAACGGGAGGGGCTGATATACACAGTCGCAGGCAAAGGCACGTTTGTAAAGCTGGAGGACGTGAGCATGATACAGGAAAAGCACATTAACGAGGCGCTGGAGCTTTTCAGAAAGCAGGCTGAGGTGCTGAAAAAGCTGGGCGTTCCCGTTGAACGTCTTGATGATGAACTTGAATATGTTTATGGAGGTAACAGCAATGAGTAACATTTTAAACATTGAAAATCTTTCTAAAAATTACAAGGATTTTTCCCTTGACAGCGTAAGCTTTTCCATCGAGCCGGGGACGGTCATGGGTCTTATCGGTCAGAACGGTGCAGGCAAGACTACAATAATCCGCCTTATTATGAATATGACGGGACGAAACGGCGGCAAGATAACCGTCTGCGGCCTTGACAACATCGAGGACGAAATTGCCGTGAAAAATAAGGTAGGATATGTTTCCGACGAATGCTTCCTTTTCTACAACACTACCCTTGCAAAGACAGCCGCCGCCTGTGCAATGATGTACGAAAGCTGGGACGGGGAAAAATTCTCCAAGCTGATAAAAAGCTGGAACCTGCCCGAAAAGAAGAAGATAGGCGCTCTTTCAAAGGGTATGCAGACAAAGGCCATGCTTGCGATAGCCCTCTGCCACAAGCCCGAGCTGCTCATTCTTGACGAGCCTACCGCAGGTCTTGACCCTGTTGCGAGGATAGAGATACTTGACATTCTACGTGAATTTGTTTCAGACGGCGAACGCTCCGTACTTTTTTCAACGCATATCACGGGAGACCTTGACAAAATCGCAGATGTGATTACACTTATAATAGACGGAAAGATACGGGAGTCAATGAGCATTGACATGATAGAGGACAAATACGCTGTCATAAGCGGCTCAAACGACAGGCTCACCCGTGAGAACGAGAAATGCACTATCGGTCTGCGCAGGCTGAACACAGGCTTTGAAGCGCTGGTGCTTCGTGAAGACCTGCCGAAATTTGAGAGCGTGTCCGTGAAAAATCCCAACGTTGAAAACCTGCTGACATTTTCCATCTGGCAGAACGGAAAGGAGCTTGCTTTATGACAAAAGAAGAAAGAAAACGGGCGCTTACGCTTGAAAAGATATCGAGAAAATACTGCCGCACGGGAATAATGAGTTCCATAGTTTTCTTTGAGGCGATAGCGGTCTTTATTATCGACGCAGCAATGTTCCCGATAATGGCTGCCGAGGACTCGCTTTTTATATTGCTTCCGTTTCATATTTTTACTATGGGATTTATGTCAAGCATTTTTATGATAATACCCACATCTCTTATGGGGGACAGTACATTTTTTTCAAGCACAGCAACCAACAATGCACTAAGACTTTCAGTAAGCGGAAGCCTTACAACAGGCGAATTTTTCAGCACCCTGCCCTTTAAGGCAAAGGATATGATGAACCTCAAGCTTATCAACTTTGAAAAGCAGTTTATCGTTAACATCATTTCGGTAATAATCATTGAAGCGGCGCTTATGGTCGCTGAAAGCTTCGGTTATACGACTCTTATCGAAACGGGAGCACTTTCGGTAATTGCACTGCTTATCAGCGAGATAATGCTTATGACAGCGCTTATTTCACAAAGCAAGTATGTACAATTTATATTCGGCGGTATGAGTGTACTTATCCCCTTTGCTGCATTTCTGGGATTTGCAGCTATATCTGACGGAGCAGAAAATTCCGCAGAAATGGCAGGAAGATTCGATATACTTGAAGCCTTAGGCATTTTCACGGGAGTTCCCGGAATTGTCATTATAACAGTGTTTGCCGCGCTGATAATTTTTGCAGGAGAATATTTTCTGAAAAACAAGAAAGACGTTTCGTGGAATCTGAGATAGGAGCGATTTGAATGAAAAGGTTGCCAATACTGAAAAAAGCACGGCTTGCCCTGTCGGTAAACGGGATATTGTATAAAATGGTTACTATTCTTTTTCCGCTGATTTACATTAATCTGATGTTTGACAGCTCCGGAGAGGACCGGCTTTCAAAAAGTATAGTGAACGTCAGCGGAATAATATCTTACGGCTGTATGATAAGTATGTTTTCTATTTTCTGCATTTCCTTTGTTTTTGCAAACATAAAGTTTTATAAGACTCTGCCCATGACAAAAAGCGACATAATAGATGTTGCTGCGCTGAGTCTGGTGTTTAATGCTGTTCTCATAGCGGCAGGGCAGCTTTTGGGGACGCTGATTTTTTATGATATTTCCATAATGCCGTATTTTATTTGTTCGGACTGTTTGATGCTGGGTTATTCCTCGCTGTGTCTGCCGTGGTTTATGAAGGACAAATATGCAGGCGCAAATCAGAGAGCTATGAGAAATTCTGACGATGACGAAAAGACGGTAAAGAAAAACACCGCAAGGGTCATAATCATAAGCATTTTATATATGGTCGTCCAGTGTGCGGCAATAGCATCGATAATGTTCCTCGGAACGAACAGAGCGAGTCTCTCCGAAGACGTTGGTATGCTGCTTTTGATTTCGGGAATCGGACTGCTGCTTTTCGGGGCAACGTGCCTGTTCAGCAGAAAAATAAAGAACGCATTTGAGATGTAAAAGTAAATTTTGAAAGGATAATAAGAATGATCAAACTTGGTGAGGATTTCTTTCACCGCGACTGCCTTGAGGTCGCCCCCGATCTGGTGGGAAAGCTTCTTGTGCGTATAAATGAGGACGGAAGCGAGACCGTGCTGCGGATAACCGAGACGGAGGCTTACCGCGGCGAGGAGGATACCGCCTGCCACGCCTGCAAGGGCAGGACTCCGCGGACAGAGCTGTTATACGGAAAATCGGGTATCATCTATGTTTATCTTTGCTATGGGATGCACTGGCTGATGAACGTTATTACGGGGGAAGAGGGGCAGCCTCAAGGTGTGCTTTTCCGTGCCTGCGAGGTTTACGACGGTCCTGCAAAGCTGACGAAAAGGCTTGGCATAGACAAAAGCTTCAACGGTGAGCCGCTTTGCGGAAACCCGAGGATATACGCTGCGGACGACGGCTTCCGCCCCGAGATAGAGACTCTGCCCCGCGTTGGGATAAACTATGCCACACCCGAATACAGGGACATACTTTGGCGTTTTGCCGACAAAAACCGTAAGCAAAAAAAGTCTGAAAAGTAATTTTTTAACAACGGGCGGATAATATCCGCCCCTACAAAACATCATTTCATTGTAGGGGCAGCTACCAGCCGCCCGTTAAAACCAAAACCCCGAAAGGAGGACATGCTTCCCAACGGAAGCATTACCGTAAAATGCTTAACTTTATAACGGGCGGCGCAGGAAGCGGAAAATCCTGCGAGATGATGGACCGCATCGAAGCGGCGGCAAAGGCAGGCAGGGACGTGCTTGTTATAATTCCCGACCAGTTTTCCTTTGAGTTTGACGCAAAGCTTTACGACCGTCTCGGCACAGAGCTTTTCAACCGCGTAAGCGTGCTTTCCTTTGCGCGAGTTTCAAAGGATATTTTCATAAAACACGGCGGCTTAAAGGGCAGGTATGCGGACGATGTGGTGAAAAACGTGCTGATGTTCCGCACATTGAGGGCTCTTTCGGAACGTGAGGGGCTTTGCTTCTACGACAGGCAGGCAAAGTCGGTCTCCTTTGTTGACAGCGGTCTTGACATAGTAAAGGAGCTGACCCTAAGCGGCGTTACTCCCGAACAGCTTACCGACTGCGCAAAGGGTCTTGACGAGAGCATACGGGACAAGGCTTCCGACATCGGGCTTATCTATTCGGAGTACAGCCGTATGCTTGCGGAAAGCGGCTACAAGGACGGCGAGGGGGATATTTCCGAGGCGGCAAGGCGCGCGGCGGAGCATGGCTATTTCAAGGGCAAGACCGTGTTCATCGACGCGTTCAAAAGCTTTACTGCAGACGAGGTGAATATGCTGGAGGCGATGATCGCGGACAGCGAAAACGTGACAGTATGCCTTACGGCAGGCGAACGCGAGCCGAGAGAATATTCGGTTTTCGAGACGGTGAACAAGACCCTGAACAAGCTGAAAGCGGCGGCATACGAACATAAAATTCCCGTGAAGAATGATTTTCTCACGGGTACGGTGCGTTTTCATGCACCCGAGCTTGCATTTTTCAGCGGCAACGTTCTTCGGTACGTCCGCGGAAAATTTGACGGGGATTGCCGCGCCGTTAAGGTATACCGCTCCGAGGACAGCTACGGCGAGGGCGACTTTGTATGCTCCGAGATACGCAGGCTGGTTATGGAGGAAGGCTTTCACTACCGCGACATCGCCGTGCTTTCAAGGCAGAAGGAGCAGTATTCTTCCGTTATGGAAAGCGCCTTTGAGCGGTACGGCATACCCTTTTACACCGATGAGAGCCGCACCGCCGCACACAAGGCGCTGTTCATTTTTGTAAAGACCGCACTCACCCTTGCGGCGCAGAAAAATGCTCCCACCGAGGACTGGCTGCGGTACATGAAAACGGGTATGCTTGGCTTGGACGACAGCGAAATTGCTGCGGCAGAAAGCTACTGCTACAAGTGGAGCATCGAGGGGGAGCTTTGGCGCGAGCCGTTTATTTACGACAGCATGGATACCGGCGCGGAGCAGGTGAGAATTAAGGTCACAGAGCCGATTTTCAAGCTTGCGGAGGCGTGTGCGGACACGGACGGCAAGGGCGTTTGCAGGGCGCTAATGGAGCTGTTTGAGGACGTTGGACTGACGGAAAATCTATGCGAAATGTACGATAACTGCAAGACCGACGACGCGGCTGCTCTGGCGGCGGTGAGAGAGGTAAAGCAGCTTTGGGAGCTTCTTTGCGGTCTGCTTGAAACGCTTAACAAGGTGCTGGCGGATACTCCCGTGAAGCTTGATGAATTTGCAGAGCTTTTTTCCTCGGCGGTATCGCGGCTGAAGCTGTCCTCTCCGCCACAGACCCTCGACTGCGTGCAGTTTGCGGCGGCGCACACGGCGCGGCTTTCCGAGCCGAAGGCGGTGTTTGTTATCGGTGTGAACGAGGGGCTTTTCCCATATGCGGCAAAGCCTGCGGGACTTCTCAGCGACCGCGACAGGCTTGCTCTCGAAAGCGCGGGGATATCCCTTTCGGGGGGCGCGGCGGACAAGCTTGCCGAGGAGCGCTTTGTGGCGTATCAGACGGTATCCTCCGCTTCCGAAAGGCTTTATCTTACATATGCCCTTTCCGATGTTTCGGGCAAGGCGCTGTATCCCTCCCTTATCATTTCACAAGCGGCGGAAATGTTCGGGGAGGACGTTGAAACAAGCTTTGACCGCCGCGGTCTGCTGTCCTTTTGCTCTACCCCGGGCGCGGCGTATTATCAGTACGTCCGCAGCTACAAGCGGAATGATACCGACTCGGCAAGCCTTTTTGCGGCGCTTAATGATATTCTCGAATACAAGGCGCGGCTTGATTATCTCCGCGATGTGGAAAGCTTCTCCGAGCATTCGCTTTCTCCCGAAACGGGCAGGAAGCTTTTCGGCAGGACGATATCTCTTTCCGCCTCGCGTTTTGAGGATTACCGCAAATGCCCGTTCAAGTACTACTGCCAAAAGGGTCTGCACCTTTATCCCCCCGAAAAAATCGAGCTTGACAGTCCCTCTCGCGGCACGGCTATACACTACTGCCTGAGCGAGATACTCCGCGAAAAAAGCAAGGACGAATTCACCTCAATGAGCCGCAGCGAGATAAACGCGCAGGTGAAAAAGCACCTTGACGCATACTACAAAAGCGACGCGGTGGGCGGTGATTACGGCAAGACAAGGCGGTACAAAGCGGCGTTCTCGCGGCTTTCCGACACCCTCACCGACATACTCCAAAGGATAGGCGACGAGTTCAGACAAAGCTGTTTCGTCCCGACAGGCTTTGAGTACACCCTAAGACGGGACGGCGACGAGGCACCCCTCAAGCTTGTTACTCCAAGCGGAATTACGGTTTATTTCGAGGGCACCGTGGACAGGATAGACCTGTACCAAAACGGCGGAACGGCGTATATCCGCGTTGTGGACTACAAATCGGGCATCAAGGATTTCAAGTATGAGGACCTGCTCTACGGCGTGAATATGCAGATGCTTCTGTACCTTTTCGCGCTGACGGACGGAAGAAAAAAAGGCAGGTTTACCGAAGCTGTACCCTCGGGGGTGCTGTATATGCCTGCAAAGGACGCGGCTTCGGGTCTGGAGCGAAACGCCGACGAATGTGACATTGCCGACGCCATGAACGATACCTACAAGATGAAGGGCGCAGTTCTGTATGACGAAGCTGTAATAAGTGCAATGGAGGCGGACTGCGGCGGCGTATTCATACCCGTAAAGAAAAACAAGAGCGGCGGATATTCGAGCTACTCAAAGCTTATCACGGCAGAGCAGCTTGAAAATCTGCGTAAGTATTCCTATGCTCTGCTGGAAGAAACGGCGGAAAGTCTGCTGAAAGGAAAGATAGAAGCCGTGCCCCTTATGGACGGAAGCGGCGCGCTTCCCTGCGCATACTGCGACTACCGAACGGTATGCGGAAACTATCCCCCCAAGCGCGCAAGGGCATATGCCGACAACGCCAAAGAGCAGATAGAAGCGATAATGAACGGAAAGGAGGACGAAGGCAATGGGCAGTAATTGGACAAAGGAACAGCTTGACGCCATTACCGCAAGAGGAACGGGCGTGATAGTTTCCGCGGCGGCAGGAAGCGGCAAGACCTCGGTTTTGGTGGAAAGGCTTTTGGGGATACTTTCCGACTCGGAGAACAAGATACCTGCGGACAGGCTTGTTGTGGTGACCTTCACCAACGACGCGGCGGAGCAGATGAAGCAGCGGCTTTCTGCGGCGCTTTCCGAAAAAATCGAAAGAGAGCCCGACAACCTCTGGCTTTGCAGGCAGCAGGCTCTTCTGCGCACGGCAAAGATATCCACGATACATTCCTTCTGCTTTGACTTGATAAGGGAGAATATCCAGTCCCTTGACGTGTCCGCAGGCTTTCGTATCCTTGACGATACCGAGGAAAAAATACTTATGCGCCGCGCCATGGAGGACACTTTTGAGCAGTTTTACGGCGAGCAGCCCGAAAGCACGGAGCAGCTATGCGACTTTTTCAGCGGCTCGCGGAGGGGCGACACGGAGCTTGAAGAAACGGCTCTTAGCATATACGAATTTCTGATTTCCATTCCCTATTACGGCGATTGGATAGAGTCAAAAATTGCTTATTACGGCGCGGAATTTTCTCCCGAAAACGCCCCTCTTGCGGCGGCTTATCTTGCGCGGCTTTCGGCGGTATACGAAAGGCTGCTAAGTCAGGCGGAGTATGCGCAGGGGCTTTACATACGGCTTTGCGGAAAGTCCTCCGATGCCATAGAGGCAGAGGCTGACCGCATAAGGCTGATGATAAAAAATCTTTCCTGCAGCGGATATGATTGGGATACCCGTGTCGTTCAGCCCGAGCCGCCGAAAACGAGGATAAGCTTTCCTCGCGGTATGACGGACGAGGAAAAGAGCGTATCCGAAAAAATCAAGAAAGTCCGTGAAAAGTATAAGGACGGTCTTGACAAAACGGCTGCAAGCATTTTTAAGTTTGAGGAAATATGCGCGGATTACAAAAAGCACGCCGAAATTTTAAGCGGAATTTACGATATCATACGCTGCTTTTCCGACAGGCTTTCAAAGCTCAAAGCGGAGAAAAACGCTCTGGGCTTTTCCGACGCGGAGCAGCTTGCGATACGACTTCTCACGGTCAAGGACGAAAGCGGTGAGATACGCAGGACGCGGCTTGCCGCCGAGCTTTCGGAGTATTACAGCGTGATAATGATTGACGAATTCCAGGACGCAAACAACAACCAGGACTTGATTTTCAAGATGCTTTCCAAGGGCGGTACTGCCGAAAAGGGCGGCACAAACCTTTTCACGGTTGGCGATGTAAAGCAGTCCATTTACCGTTTCCGCCTTGCAAACCCGAAGCTTTTCCTTGACGCTTTGGACAAGTCGGAGCAGTACACGGGCACGGATTTCTCGGGCACAAACGCGGCTATCCTGCTCAACCGAAATTTCCGCAGCAGCGGTGACGTTATCGGCTTTGTAAACTTTGTTTTCGAAAATCTTATGAGCCGCACCGCAGGCGAGGTGGATTACACCGAGTCGGAAAAGCTTGTGCAGGGACTTTCCTACCCGAGCGGCGACAGGACGACGGAGATACTTGTTGTGCCGTCGGCGGACGCGCAGGAAAGCGATGAGGGCATATTCAACGAGGAAGCCCGTGCCGCGGCAATGAAGATAAAGTCCATGCTGGGGGTAAAAACGGTTTACGACAGGGGCGCGGAAAGACCCTGCGAGCCGCGTGATTTCTGCATACTTCTTCGGAGCAACAAGCAGGCGGAGACCTATGTTGACGAGCTTGCGGCGGTCGGTATAAGGGCGTGCGCGGAGGAGCCTGAGGGGTATCTGGAGTCACGGGAGATATCGGTGCTGACAAACCTGCTGGCGGTGATAGACAATCCCATGCAGAACATTCCCCTTGTTTCGGTGCTTATGTCCCCCATGTTCATGCTTACGGCGGAGGATACCGCACAGCTTGCCGTTGCCGCAAAGGAACAAGGTGAGGACAAGCTTTTCAAGGCGGTAAAGCTTATACTCGACGGCGGCACGGATATTGCCCCCGACACGGCTTTATACACAAAGCTGGAACGTTTCATGCAGATGTTTGAAAAGCTTCGGTACTGCGCTGCCTCACAGCGGCTTGAACGTTTCATACGCACTATTTACGACAGCACCGACTTTCTCTCGGCAGTTCAGGTATACGAAGACGGCAGCCGCAAGCGTGCAAATCTAAGGCTGCTGCTGGACGTTGCGGAAAGCTATGAGAAAAATTCGGGCGGCGGCTTGTCGGGCTTTGTGCGGTACATCGACATGATAATAAGGCGCAACGGCGATTTCAGACGGGCATCGGTAACTTCCGCAAACGACAACGCCGTGGCGGTGAAAACCATACACAAATCAAAGGGTCTGGAGTATCCCTTTGTGTTCCTCTGCGGAACGTCAAAGCGGTTCAACGAGGAGGACTTGAAGCGGCGTATGCAGATAAATTCGGAGTACGGCGTGGGCTTTAGGATACAGGAGCGCGAAAAGCTGAAGCTATACAACTCGTTCCCCCAAGACGTGATAAAGGAAATAAACCGCGCGGAGGCAAAGAGCGAGGAAATGCGCCTGCTTTACGTTGCGCTGACCCGTGCAAGGGAGCAGCTTTTCATAACGATTCCCGACAGCGAAAAGACGCGCAGAGTCATCGACTCGGTGCGCTCGGACATCATGGCTTCGGGTGGGATAACCCCCGACATTGCGGCAGGAGCAGGTTCAATGCTTGAATGGATTGCAATGGCAATGCTCGTACACCCCGACGGAGAATGGTTCAGGGACGGGGAATTCCTGCCCGTAAAGGAAAGCGGTGCAAAGGTCAGAGTGGTCAAGGCGGCGGTCTCCCAAGCTGAGGAAGCTACTGCCGAAGATACGGAAAGCGCTCTCCCCGACGAGGATAAGGTGCGCCGTTTAAAGGAAGTTTTCGGCTTTGATTACGACGACGAGCTGACGAAAAAGTCCGCAAAGATAACCGTTACCGAAATTTCCAAAAGCGGCGATGACGAGAAGCTTTACCTGCGCCGACCGGACTTTGTTACGGAGCGCGGCGCTCTCACGGCGGCGGAAAAGGGTACTGCAATGCACACCTTTATGCAGTATGCGGATTATGCCGCCGCGGAGGCCGACCCCCGTGCCGAGGCGGAAAGGCTTGCGGAGTACGGTCTTATCAGCCCCGAGGAACGGGACAGTCTGGACATACCAAAGCTTGAGGAATTTTTCCGCTCCGATTTGTATATGCGCATCAGAAAATCCGACGATGTTCGGCGTGAACAGAAATTTTTGATCAAAAAATCCCATGCCGCTCTTGACGATGAACGCCTTATGGAGTATAATGATAATAGTATGCTTCAAGGCATTGCGGACTGTATGTTTGACGAGGACAGCGAACTCGTGCTTGTGGACTACAAAACCGACCGCAATGTCAGCGAAAAAGTCCTTGCCGCGCGGTATGATCTGCAGCTAAAGCTTTATGCTGCGGCTCTCGGCAGGATATTCGGCAAACGGGTCAAAGAGGCGTATCTCTACTCGTTCAGCCTTGGCAAAGCGATAAAAGTAATTTGACAGGAGGATTTCAGATGGCAAACCGCACAGGTTCACAGAACACAAAACATTCGGGTATCAACACTACATTTATCGGAGCAGTATTTCTCGGTATATGTATTCTTATTGCAGGTCTTAACATCGGCGGCAATATCAAAAAGCTGAACAAAACTCTGTCCGAAAAGGACATGGCTTCGACCCAGTCGGTGAATGTGCCCTCCGAGATGAATATTGCAAACAAGACCTATCTTACCGAGGACGAGGCGGGGGCGTACCTCAACCTGCCCACGGAAAAGATAGTTAATCTCATCACATCAGGCGAAATTACGGAGTATGTCAAGACGGAAACGGGTTACTCCATATCCGTGTCGGTGCTTGACGCCTGGTTTGACAACGAGGCATATCAGACAAAGCTGAAAAGCAAGGCTGTTCAGGATACACCTGCGGAAACTGCTGCCGAATGACAGAAATGGACGGAAAATCCGAATCTTACAGGTTCGGATTTTTTTGTGGAAGGAATAACTGCTTTTGCACTTGGCAAATCGAAAAATTTGTTGTATAATGTAATTCGTAATTTGTTAATCAGAAAGGTTTGGATATAAATGGCTGTTTATCTTGACAATGCGGCGACAACGCTCCCCTGCGAGCCTGCGGTGTCGGCGGTTTTCGACTGTATGGTGGAGGACTACGGCAACCCGTCCTCCCTGCACAAGCTTGGCGTTATTGCCGAGCAGCGCCTTACGGAAGCAAGAAAATCCATCGCCGCGGCGCTGGTATGCGACCCTCAGTGCATAACCTTTACCTCGGGTGCAACGGAATGCAACAATACAGCTATCATCGGCGCGGCAAGAAACTACGGCAAGCGCAAAAAAAAGATAGTGGTTTCCGCGATTGAACACCCCTCGGTGGCTGAGCCGATAAAGTATCTGGAGGAAAAAGAGGGCTTTGAGGTGGTGCGCATAAAGCCGTCGAGAAACGGCGAAATTGCCGCGGAGGACTTCATCGACGCGGTGGACGAGAACACCTGCCTTGTCTCCTGCATGATGGTGAACAACGAAACGGGGGCGATACAGCCCGTGCGCAGGATATTCTCCCACGTAAAGCGGAACTTCCCCGATTGTATCACCCACTGCGACGCAGTCCAAGGCTTTATGAAGCTGCCTATCAAGTCGGCGGAGCTTTTTGCCGATGTTATCGTGGTTTCGGGGCATAAGGTCTACGCCGTAAAGGGCGTGGGCGCAATGTACATCAGAAAGGGCATTCGCATTGCACCGCTGCTTATGGGCGGCGGACAGGAAAAGGGTATGCGGTCGGGAACTGAGTCTGTGCCGCTTATCGCAGGCTTCGGCGCGGCGGTACGCTCGCTTATGCCCAACATGAACGTTGCTTACAGCAACGCAGAGCAGATACGCGCATATTTGCTGAAAAAGCTGTCAAAGCTTGAATATATCACGGTAAATTCCGCCACCGAAAACAGCTCGCCTTACATAATCAATTTTTCGGTAAGGGGCATACGCTCGGAGATAATGCTGCACTACCTTGAAAGCAAGGAGATATACGTTTCAAGCGGCTCTGCCTGCTCAAAGGGGGCGCACAGCTCGGTGCTGTCGGCAATAGGCGTTCCCGACAAGCTTGCGGACTCGGCAATACGGGTGTCTTTGAGCCGTGCGACAACAATGGGCGAAATTGACCTGCTTGTGAACGTTTTGCAGGAGGGGTATCAGTCCCTTGCAAAAACAAAGTAACCGCTGAAAGGAATTATTATGAAAGAACTTATCATATTCAAAGAGGGCGAGATAGCTCTCAAGGGACTTAACAAGAGAAGCTTTGAGGACGCTTTTATCCGCAATCTCAAGCACCGCCTTAACCCTCTGGGCAAGTTTGAGTACACAAAGGCGCAGTCCACGATTTATGCGATACCCCAGTCGGAGGACATTGACCTTGACGAGGCTGTTGAGCGCGGCTCAAAGGTATTCGGCGCGGCGGCGCTTTGCAGGGCTTTGGTGGTGGAAAAGAACTTTGACGTGATTTGCAAAGAAGCTATCTCCTACATCGAGGAGACCGCAATGATGTCCCGAACATTCAAGGTTGAAGCAAAGCGTTCGGACAAGAAGTTTCCCATGAAATCCCCCGAGATTTGCATGGAGCTGGGCGGAAAAATTCTCGAAGCATACCCTCAGCTGACCGTTGATGTAAAAAATCCCCAGATGGTGGTGACCGTTGAGATACGCGACACATCGGCGTATATCCATGCAGGAAATCTCCGCGGCGCAGGCGGTATCCCCGTGGGCACTTCGGGAAGCGCGATGCTCCTTCTTTCCGGCGGTATCGACAGCCCCGTTGCGGCGTATATGATGGCAAAGCGCGGCGTGAAGCTTTCGGCTATACACTATGTTTCGCCGCCCTACACCTCCGAGAGGGCGCGTCTCAAGGTGGAGCGGCTTTGCGAAAAGCTTACGCCATACTGCGGCGATATCGCGTTCTACTGCGTGCCGTTTACGAAAATTCAGGAAGCCCTTAGGGATAACTGTCCCGAGGAGCTTTTCACCATACTCATGCGCCGTCTTATGATGGAGATTGCCCAGAGAATTGCTGAGGAAAAGGACATTCAGGCGCTTGTTACGGGTGAGAGCGTGGGTCAGGTGGCAAGCCAGACAATGGGGGCTATCGTCTGCACCGACGCCGCTTGCAGGATGCCTGTGTTCCGTCCCGTTATCGGCATGGACAAGACGGAAATTGTGGAAATTGCAAGAAAGATCGACACTTTCGATATTTCCATAGAGCCGTATGAGGACTGCTGCACGGTGTTTACCCCCAAGCACCCCAAGACAAGACCCGTACTTGCAGATGTTGAGGCTGCACAAGCTGCCTTTGACTTTGAGCCGCTTATTGCCGAAGCCGTTGCGGAAACGGAATTGAAGGTCATCAAGCTGTGAATTGGTTTGTGGCTCGGTAACGTCAATATTGTAGGGGCGGCTATCAGCCGCCCGAATAAATACGCCTGTATAACGGGCGGATAATATCCGCCCCTACAAAAAATAATATCATAGTCCGCTAAATCATAATTTATCAGCCCACCGAAAACAACGCGTTTCCGTGGGCTTTTTTGATTACAATGTGTAAAACAGATGAAATGTTTTGACATATGCTACAAAATGTGCGGTTTTTCTTGACTAATTGACGAAAAAGGTGTATTATAGTAGTATCAGTATGTATAAGTAGAAGTATGCCTGCTGATCTATATTTCGAAACGGAGGCTTTCATATATAATGGCACTTTCCAATGACGCCAAGAAGGCTTACAAAAAAGCCGTCAAGGCGAAGAAAAAAAAGAAGCGGGGTCATTGGCTTCTTATCCAGAAGGGGGATTGTGCCAAAGAGGTTATAAGCAAGCTTTTTACACAGTTTGCGGTGCTGGTGCTTATTGCCTGCGGTGTTATCCTGGCAAACGAGCTGCGGCTTTCTTTGAGCGCGAAATCCTTGAATAATTCCTTGAAGGAACTATACTATACTTATATTGCTCCCGGCGGAGACACGGGCGAGATAACCGACAGCGCAAAGGCGCTGCTGGCGATAAACCCCGATACCGTGGGCTGGATCCATATCGAGGGGACTAACGTTTCTCTTCCCGTTGTGCAGAAAACTACAAGCGACGGAAACGACTATTACCTTAAAACCGCTTTTGACGGCAGTTCAAACAAGGCAGGCACCATTTTCATGGACATGAGAAATGTCTGCACCGACAAAAAGCGGTCGGACAACATCATTCTTTACGGACATAATCAGAAGGACAAGACCATGTTCGGCGATCTGGCGTACTACAAAAAGGATCTGGCGTATTACTCCGAGCATCCCGTTATACAGTTCAGCTCAAATTACAGGACGGATACCTACAAAATTTTTGCGTATTTCGTTACGCCAATACTTGAGTCCCAGACAAGCGACGGCGTGATATTTGACTATCACAACCGCATCAACCTGCGAAACGAAACGGAATATAACGATTTTATCGACAATATAATGCTTAGGACGCAGATCATCACTGATGTGGACGTGCGTTACGGCGATGAGTTCCTTACCCTTTCGACCTGCTCAAATGAATTTGAGCCGTCAAGATTTGTTGTTTTTGCAAGGAAGGTCAGAGAGGGAGAAAGCGAAGTTCCCGACGTGTCAAAGGCTTATCTCAACCCCAATGCAAAAGAGCCTGAATGGAACGTAATTTACAGATAATTGAGGTTTGTTTTCCTTGATGCAGTTCGAAATTTTACTTGCGCAAAACTGCAAAACATCGGAAAGGAGTACATTTTCCCTTTGGGAAAATGGTCATATTTATGGCAGGATATAAAGAAAAAAAGACGAGCCTTGCAGAGAAGATTTTCCCTGCAAAGGGTGACTCAAAGGGCGAGGCAATAAGAAAGATAGTTGTGCTCATCGCTTTTGCGGTGCTTGTTGTATCACTTATCATTCTGATAAGCTATTTTGCGCAGCACGCACGCACCAAGGCTGACATCGAACAGCAGCGCGAGCAGCATACCTCGGTAATTACCATAACTCAAGTCACCACGGCGCCTGTTACCGAGTCAGAAACTACCGAGACAGAGCCGCCTCCGCTTGTGGTGCTTCCCAGCATGGAAAGCTTTTTGGCGGAAAACCCCGATACGGCAGGCTGGATAACCATACCGGGCACAAACGTGGACAACGTTGTTGTTCAGGCGGCTGATAACGATTATTATCTGTCCAGAGATTTTAACGGCAATAAAAATGCTGCGGGTCAGATATACGTTGATTTCAGATGCATTATCAATGATTACGAGGAAAATCAGAGCGACAACATAGTCGTTTACGGTCACAATCAGGCGGACGGAACTATGTTCGGCACGCTGAAAAAGTACAAGATAAAGAAGGAAAGCACGAAAAATTTCGACTTCTATTTAGAAAATCCCACCTTCACCTTCAGCAATCTTTATGAGGAATATACATACAAGATAATCGCTTTGTTCGTAATAGAGGTTGAGCCGTATCAGACGAGGGACGGTTACATTTTCGATTACCACAACTTTGTGAATTTCGGAAAAACCAAGAGAAAGTTCTCCGATTTCAAGGAAAACGTTCTTGCAAGAACTGCGGTGAACACAGGCGTTGATTTTGACGAAAACGACAAGTACATGACCCTTTCCACCTGCTCCAACGAGTTTGAGCCGTCAAGATTTGTTGTTATCGGCAGACGCGTCCGCGACGGCGAAAGCCCCGAGGTGAACGTATCCCTTGCAGAGATAAATACGGATATGCTGGAGCCTGATTATAACTATATTTACAGCAGATAACCCGAGGTGTTTTAGGAATATGTCCAATGAAAAAAACGAGTATACCGTTGAAAATATACTTGAGGAATATGACCGCGGCGGTGCTGATAAAGACAGCTCCGACGACAATATTCAAATCGAGACCGATACCGAGGAGGAGATTTTTGAGGATACCGCTGACGATGACATTGAGATAGTTAACGAAATCATTGAGGAAGTATCCGTTGATGAGGGAAACGAGGCTTTGCCCGATATGGCGCAGGAAATGCTTTTTTGGGAGGACGCTGCCGAGGAGGAAGTTACCGAAGAGGACGCTGCCGAGCCGTCGGACAAGGACGGTAATACCGATTTGACGGAGGATAACGGGGATACGGATAATGCCGAAGCTGAGGAAAACGGGGATACATCGGGGAATTCCGAAAAGGAGAACGAAGATATGTCCGAAGAGAAAAACACCGAAGCCTGCACTTCCGAAGATACCGAAAGCAGCGGATTTTGGAGCAGGATACTGCCCGTTAAGGGTGACAGCATTGCCGAGATCATCAGAAAAATTATCTTCATTGCTGCCGTTATCGTTTTTGTCGGCGCAGGAATAATGCTTATCAGCACGCTCGTTCAATCGAAAAAGGCGTTAAGCGACAAGGACGAGGTCAAAGAGATAATTGCCACGACTGTGGCGACTACCATGGACGAAGACGGAAACATCGTTACCATTGCTCCTACCGAGGAAGAGGTCGCAGAGCATAACTTCAACGTTGCGGAGCATTTCAAAAGCATAAACGAGGACTATGTGGGCTATCTTGAGTTGCCCGGCTGCGGTATATACGAACCTGTTATGCAAAGCAGCGAGGAGGACAGAAGCTACTACCTTACCCATACATATTACGGCGGCGTAAACAAGGCTGGCGCCATATACGCCGATTCAAGATGCACTATTTCCGAGGAATACACCTCGCCGAATTTGGTTATTTACGGTCACAATCAAGAGGACGGCACCATGTTCGGCAACCTCAAGCTTTATAAAAACGACTTGGATTTTTACAAGGAAAACCCTGTCATCAAGTTCAGTCCCGAGTTTGAAACGGGCGAGTATCTGATTTACGGATATTTCGTTACCCATGTTTACCCCAATCAGGACAGCAACGGCGTGGTTTTCCATTATCAGGACTATATAGAGACCATGAACGACGAGGACACCTTTAACTGGTATCAGGAAATGGTTCGGGAGCGCAACCGCATTATCTCTCCCGTTGATGTGGAGTACGGCGATCAGCTGCTTTGCCTGTCAACCTGCTCAAATGAGTTCTCAAACTCAAGGTTTGTTATATTTGCAAGAAAGCTTCGCGACGGCGAAAAGGTAAGCGATTACGATTTCTCTAAGGCGCGCTTTAACCCCAATGCAAAGGGTGTGGACTGGTCTGCGATAATGTCGGATCAGACTACCACCACTGTATCCGAGGAAGTCTCCGAGACCTCCGACGAAACTACCGTGCCCGAAGACACGGAAGATACCGGGGACAGCGAAGATAACGAAGAGACCTCCGAGGAAAAAAACACAGACGGAGACAATAAAAAACCCAAGAAAACTACCGCTTTGAAAAACTATATGACATCAAGGAAGAAGACCGGCGATGAAACAACAGTATCCGTCAACACAAAGGTAACAGACGAGACCACCGTGCCCGAAAGTTCGGAAACAACAGACGAGACCTCCGTGCCTGACAGCTCGGATACAACGGTCGAGACTTCTGTACCCGAAAGCTCCGAGAGCAGTTCCGAAACAACGGATATAACATATGATTACGGTTACTCCCATACCTTGCCCGAGGACGTTACCTATTAAAAGTAAAATATGATGTGAGTTATTTGAAGGGAATGGTCATTTAATGTCAATGTCGGATGAGATCCGTGCAAATCCGCGATATAAAACTGTGCAGAAAAAAAAGAAAAAGAGCTTTTCCGAACAGTTTATACCCATGAAGGGCGATAAGCCCAATGAGATAATGAGCAAGATCATCGTGCTGCTCTCGATAGCTGCGCTTATTGTTTGCGGCGTGATACTTGCGGTGCATTTTTACCACATTTTTGAGGCAAAGCAGAACAATGAAAATATCAAGGTGATCTATAATCAGATCCAGCAGTCTGCATCTTCCGGCGGAGCAACCGGGGCTGACCCTTCCGTGACCCCCGATGACGGAACGGAGGAAGCGGAAAGAAGTCCCCTTGTGCTGCTTCCCTTTGCAGAGGAAATGCTGGCGATAAACCCCGATTATGTGGGGTATGTTTCCATTCCGGGACGGGTCAGCGAGGCTGTTGTTCAGTCAACCGACAACGATTATTACCTTAAAAAGAACTTTTACGGTCAGACGCGTTCCTGCGGCACGGTTTTTGCCGACTTCCGCGCAGTTGTAAGCGATTATGCGGACCGTCAGTCGGATAATATCGTTCTGTACGGTCACAACCAGCGGGACGGCACCATGTTCGGCGAGCTTGATTACTATAAATGGGACCCCAAATACTGGCTCCAAAACCCGTTTATTTATTTTGACAACAAGTATGAGCAAAGCACCTATGTTATCATTGCTTCATTTGTTATAAACACAGAACCAGAGCATGACAACGGATATGTGTTTGATTACCACAATTACACGAATTTTAACGAAAAGCACCCCTTTGAGACGTTCAAAAAGGAAATAACCCAGCGAAGCCAGTTCCTTACGGGAATTGACTTTGATGAAAACGACAAGTATATCACCCTTTCCACCTGCTCTTACGAGTGGGAGCCTGCGCGCCATGTTATTATCGGAAGAAAACTGCGCAGCGGAGAGACAACGGAAAGCATTGACACAACGGCTTTTGAAGTTAACCCCAATCCAAAGTGGCCTGCTGTATACTACAAATACAACGGCGGTACATACGTTGAAACAAGCGAGTGACAAACAGAGGACGTATACAAGAGAGGAATGAGATAATGAAGTTCAGAACTACGCTGGGCGGCATAGCCGCATTGATGACAGTCGGCGTTTTCTACACCTTTGCGTTCTGCATGGTGGAGGACGTTGACGAAAGCGCTATTTCTGTGGATTACTACTATTCCACCGAAACTGAAGCGGAAAGTACTGTTACGGAAGCAATTCCCCAAAAGCAGGACAACACAGAGCTTCGTCCCGACATGAACAATATCGTCAGGATAGAGCCTGACCCTATCGAGAATATCAAGGATGAAGACGAGGATATTCAGGCTGAAACGGAAGCACCCGTTGAGGTGAACAAGCCCGAGACATCTACATACGTACCTGCCGAAGCTGAACAGAAGGAGACAGTTTCCGCTGCTCCCGAAACAGTCGAAGAGCCGGATGAGGATTTCCCCGAGGATTTTGAGCTGGACGAGTACGATGACAACAGTGCGGAGGCGTCAGAGCTTTCGGTTTACGGCGGCGACACCAATAATGAGGGTATGCTTTCCGCCGAAGAACAGGAAGATGCAGACAAGCCCGAGGAAACAACCGCTCCCGAAACAGAGCCTGTAATTGATACTCCTGCACCGATAACGGAAACCGTTCCTCAGATCGTGGACGATATCCCCGATATAAGCGGAGATATTGTAATAACCATTCTCGGTGCTGAAGAAGCTCCCCGCGAGACCACCGTATCGGTAAATGTGGGAAACGGCAACGATATTTCTACTGCGGAGACCTTTACCGCAAGATTTAACGGCTCGGTTCAGACGGTCAATGCTTACGACCTTATCTGTCAGATAGTTTACAACGAGATGTCCTCCAGCTTCAGCGACGAGGCTCTTAAGGCGCAGGCTGTTGCCGCTTATTCCTATGTTAAGTACCATAACGTGAACGGTCTTACTCCCAGCGTTCTGGTGAAGAGCAATCCTCCCGAACGGGTCAAAAAGCTTGTCTCCGAGGTATGGGGCGTTTGCTGCTATTATAACGGAAACGTTGCGCAGACCGTTTACATGGCTTCATCGTCGGGATATACCGCCGATGCAAAGAATGTCTGGGGCGGAAATATTCCTTACCTCAAGAGTGTTGCGTGTCCTTTCGACTCGGCTTCCGACCCGAATTACGGCGTAACGCTGAAGGTCAGCGAGGACAATATGCGTACGCTTCTTGAAAGCGCGCTTGGCATAAAGCTTTCCGACAACGCTGCAAACTGGCTTACTGTCACGGGATATGTTGACGGAAATTATGTCGGCAGCCTTGATGTTGACGGTCAGAAAACCATCACGGGAAGAAAAATGCGCGAAAATGTTATGGGATACAAGCTTAAAAGCGCTGCGTTCGATGTTTATTACAGCGGCGGATACTTTGTATTCACGACCTACGGCTACGGTCACGGCGTCGGAATGAGCCAGAACGGTGCGAATATTCTTGCAAAACAGGGTTATTCTTATGAAGAGATACTCAAATATTATTTTACGGGAATTGAAGTGCTATGACTATTTATGAAATAATTACCAAGAAAAAGCATAACGCTGAATTGAGTACGGAAGAAATAAATTGGGTGGTTGCCGGATATGTGTCCGGCAGCATTCCCGATTATCAGATGTCCGCGCTCCTTATGGCGATATGCTTTTGTTCGTTATCGGACAGAGAAACTGTCGACCTTACCATGGCTATGGCGCGTTCGGGGGATATGATTAAGCCCGAAACAGGCGGCTTTAATGTGGATAAGCACAGCACGGGCGGTGTTGGCGACAAGACCACGCTTATTGTTGCACCTATTGCGGCTGCTTGCGGAGTATACGTGCCGAAAATGTCGGGACGCGGTCTGGGGCACACGGGCGGCACTATCGACAAGCTGGAGGCTATCCCCGGGTTTACCACGGAGCTGCCTTACGAAAAATTTATCGAGAACGTGAAAAAAATCGGTCTTGCGGTTGCGGGACAGACAAGCTCTCTTGTGCCTGCCGACAAGAAAATCTACGCGCTGCGCAATGCTACCGCTACCGTTGACAGCATTCCCCTTATCTGCTCGTCTATCATGAGCAAGAAGCTTGCTACCGGTGCGGACGGAATAGTTCTGGACGTTAAGTTCGGCAGCGGCGCGTTTATGAAAAATATTGAGGACGCGGAAAAGCTTGCGGAGGCTATGGTGCGCGTTGGAAAGCTTGCAGGAAGAAAATGCTCGGCGGTGCTTACCAACATGGATAAGCCCCTTGGGCACGCTGTGGGCAACGCTTTGGAGGTCGTGGAGGCAATAGAGGCGTTAAAGGGAAATTCCCCTGCCGACCTGCTTGAGGTGTCCCTTGCGCTGGCGGCGGAAATGCTGTTTGCGGCAGGAAAAGGCACATCGGAGGAATGTCTGGCTATGGCTGAACGGGCAATTTCCACGGGTGCGGCACTTGAAAAGCTGCGGCTTATGATAGAAGCTCAAGGCGGAGACCCCAAGGTCATCGACGATTACAGTCTTTTCCCCCAGCCAAAGCGTAAGAAGGAAATATTTGCCGCAGGGGACGGCTTTATCAGCGGCATATCCTGCGAGGCAGTGGGCATGACCTCGCTTAAGCTGGGTGCAGGCAGACAGACTAAGGAAGCCGACATTGACCCCTCGGCAGGCATTGTTTTCCACAAGACCGTGGGGGACAAGGTGCAAAAGGGCGAACGGCTGGCGGTTCTGTATACCTCAACCGACTGCGATATTGAGGACATTGCACGGGAATTTGAGACGGAATTTTCCTACGAAAGCAGCAAAAATTTTTCCGAAGAAAAAAGTGTAAAAAAAAATATAAAAGGGTATTGACATTTAATATTATATCTGATATAATATTGTTGTCAAGCAAAAAACAATACATCCACATACACATTTTTATAGGAGGAATTAATTATGAGCGACATTTTTAAGAAAATCGGTGAAACAATTACCGAAACAGGTAAGTCTATCGGTGAAACACTTTCGGGAACAAGCAAAACCGTCAGCGAGAAGACCAAGCAGGTGAGCAACGCTGCAAAGCTTAACGGAAGAATAGTTGCTGCTGAACATTCTATCAGCGAAAACTACGGTATTCTCGGAAAGTATTACTACGACACCTTTAAGGACGCTCCTGCTGAGGAAGTTGCCGAAACCGTGTACGCGATCACCGCTTCATTTGATTCGATCGACGAGATGAAGGAGCAGCTTCTTACGATCAAGGGTCTTGTAAAGTGCAAGGCTTGCGGCGCTGAGTGTCCTATGGAGGACGACTTCTGCGGAAAGTGCGGAGCAAAGCTTGAAAAGCCCGAGCCTCCCGTTGAAGAGCCTGCCGAGGAAGCCGCTGAGGAAGAGTCGGAGGAAATCGAGATCGTGGTGGTAGAGGACGAAGCTCCTGCCGAGGATAGTGCAGAGGAATAATTCTGCGCTGCTTCATGAAAACAACCGAATAGAAATATTTAAGGGTATCGAGCGTTAAAACTCGATACCCTTGATATTTTTTACGAAATCCCCTTTATTCTGCTTTTTTTACCGCCTTGACCTTGATTTTCTTTTTTACGGGAGCGCGGAAATAGCGCTTTGTGTACTTCATAATTTTCTTTGCAAGACTTGAAGTAAGCTCGTCTCCGTTAAGCCGCCAAGCCCAGTTTCCGTTTCCGATAGTGGAGGGGATATTCATTCTCGCTTCCGAGCCGAGACCGAGGAAATCCTGCATTTGGATAACCGCAAGCCCCGAAACGCTTGCATACGCCGTTCTTATCATGCCCCAATTTGCGCCCTCCTTTTTGGTGAGAGCCATATATTTTTTTGCGTTCTTACGGGTCGCTTTATCGGCGCTTTCGTACCAGCCCATGGCAGTATCGTTGTCGTGAGTGCCGATATAGGTAACGCTGTTCCTTACGTAATTGTGGGGCAGGTAGCTGCTGTTGTCGCCGCCGAAGGCAAATTCAAGGACGTTCATGCCGGGGTATCCCGACTCTTTCAGCATTTTTCTCACATCGTCGGTAAGGAAGCCCAAGTCCTCCGCAACAAGCTTAACGTCCCCAAGCTTTGCGCGTATCGCCTTGAAAAGCTTCATGGACGGTCCGGGCAGCCACTCGCCTATTTCAGCAGTTTCGTTGCCGTAGGGTATTGCATAAAAGCTTTCAAAGCCGCGGAAATGGTCGATACGGGTAAGGTCAAACAGCTTGCAGGAATGTTCAACTCTGGATATCCACCACTCATAGCCTGTTGCCTCCATATACTCCCAGTCGTACAGAGGGTTGCCCCAAAGCTGACCTGTGGGAGAAAAATCATCGGGGGGGCAGCCTGCAACCTTTGTTGGGCGGCAATCCTCGTCAAGCATGAAAAGCTCGGGACTTGCCCAAATATCGGAGCTGTCCATGGAAACGTAAATGGGCATATCGCCGTAAATTTTTACGCCCTTGGAATTTGCGTATTTTTTAAGGGCAAAATACTGCTCAAAAAATTTATACTGAACGAATTTCACGTACTTCATGCTGTCGGCAAGCTGCTCCTTATAGCGGTTTACCGATTCCGCTCTGCGCAGGCGGATACCGTCGTCCCACTCCGTCCACATCACGCCCTTGAAATGGGCTTTCAGCGCGGTGAAAAGGGCGTAATCCTCAAGCCAGAAATCGTTGTCGCGGCAGAATTCCTCAAACCTTTCAAGAGTTTTCAGGTCTGCGCTTGCGAAAAATTTTGCGCCTGCTTTTTTCAGCACTATCTGCTTGAAGCTGTCAAGCTGTGCATAATCGGTAAAGCTCTGCTTTTTTTCGAGAAATTGCAGGTCGTGGTCGTCGGGGGAAACAAGTCCCTCGTCGATAAGCGTCTGAATGTCGATAAGAAGTGGGTTGCCTGCATACGCCGAGTAGCTTTGGTACGGCGAATCGCCGAAGCCCGTTGGTCCTATGGGAAGTATCTGCCAGTACTCCTGACCGCTTTCAACGAGAAAATCAACAAATCTGCGCGCTTCTGCGCCGAGAGTGCCTATGCCGTATTTACCCGGCAAGCTGGAAATGTGTAGCAAAATGCCGCTGCTGCGCATAAAAATCATTCCTTTGCTAATAATTAATATCATTATACACCATTTAAGCTTGATTTTCAAGCTTTGGTGTATAATTTGTGCATTGCACAACTAATTTGTCTCTGTGCATCGAAAATATGCAGGGAAATAATTAAAAGGAGTGCTCAAATATGAATAACCGTAACAACAACCAGCAGAATAACCAGCAGAACAACAATCAGAACAACAACCAGCAGAATAACAGACAGAACAACAACCAGAATCAGAACAACCAGCAGAATAATCAGAACAACAACCGTCAGGATAACTGCCGCAACAGATAGTCTCTGAGGCAAAATAAAAAAACATACCGCATTTTGGGTGCGGTATGTTTTTTGTTTATGGGAGACCGATAATCAGTTATTGTCCTGGAGAGCGTCGTAGCCCTGCTCGCCTGTTCTGACCTTCATTACGTTTTCAACATCGTATACGAAGATCTTGCCGTCGCCGACCTTGCCTGTGTAAAGCGCGTTCTTAGCCGCTGCAACGACATCCTCAACGGGTATCTTGCACACTACGACCTCGACCTTTACCTTGGGCAGAAGTCTTGCTTCAACGGGAACACCACGGTAATACTCTGTTGCGCCTCTCTGCATTCCGCAGCCCATTGTGTTGGTTACGGTCATGCCCGTAATGCCGATATCATAAAGTGCTGTTTTCAATGCTTCAAAACGCTCGATATTTGTGATGATATCCACCTTTGTCATCTTCACGTCGGAGTCGGAAACGATACTGCTCTTTACGTGCTCAACGGGAACAGATTTTTCAACGGGAGCAACGGGAATAACGTTTGCAACTTCCTTTTCCTTGCCGGAAGAGTTGGTTTCAATGTGCATTGCAGGGATAAAGTCTGCATAGGAAGAGGTAAGACCATGCTCTGTAATATCCAGACCAACGACCTCTTCGTGTCTTGATGCTCTGAGACCGATAGTTTTCTTGATTGCGAAGAATACGATAGTGATAGTAACAGCCGTCCATGCAGCTACCGAAATAACGCCGAGTGCCTGCTTGCCGAGAAGGTCAAAGCCGCCGCCGTAGAAAAGTCCGTTAACCGTACATTCAGGTGCTGTCTCGGTTGCGAAAAGACCAACTGCGAGAGTACCCCAGATGCCGTTCATCATATGTACTGCAACTGCACCCACAGGGTCGTCGATGTGGAGCACGTTATCAAGGAGCCATACGCCGAATACTACCAGCAGACCTGATACAACGCCTACCATTGTTGAGCCGAATGCGTCCATAACGTCGCAGCCTGCGGTGATACCTACAAGACCTGCAAGGGAAGCGTTAAGGCACATTGAAACGTCGGGCTTGCCATATTTTACCCATGTGAATATCATACATACTACTGTTGCAACCGCAGGAGCGATCGTTGTGGTAAGGAAGATAGAGCCAAGCTGAGGACCTGTTGTTGCAGCTGCGCCGTTAAAGCCGTACCAGCCAAACCAGAGAATAAAGCAGCCCAGAGCGCCAAGTGTAAGGGAGTGACCCGGAATTGCGTTTACCTTTGTGATCTTGCCGTCCTTATCGGTAATGAACTTGCCGATACGTGGTCCAAGAATCTTTGCGCCGATAAGTGCGGAGATACCGCCGACCATGTGGATTGCGCAGGAACCTGCAAAGTCGTGGAAGCCAAGCTGTGCAAGCCAGCCGCCGCCCCATATCCAGTGTGCCTCGATAGGATAGATAAGCGCACTGATTATTCCCGAATAAATACAATAGGAAATGAACTTTGTTCTTTCTGCCATTGCACCGGAAACGATTGTTGCCGTTGTTGCGCAGAAAACCATGTTGAAAACAAATGCCGACCAGTTAAACTCGGAATAATTCGAGAAGATCGCAAGGCTTGGCTTGCCGATAATTCCTCCGATATCATCGCCGAGGAGAAGTCCGTAGCCGATGAAAACGAACATCGGAACACCGATACAGAAGTCCATAAGGTTCTTCATTATGATGTTACCTGCGTTCTTTGCTCTTGTAAAGCCTGTTTCAACCATTGCGAAGCCTGCCTGCATAAAGAATACAAGCGCCGCGCCGATCAGGAACCATATACCGAACACTTCCGTGTCGATGGTGCTGATGATTTCATTGATATCCATAATACCACCCTCCAAATATATATCATACTAATAACCAATTAAAAAGTGTACAAAAAATCAAGCAAAAGCTTGCATATATGGATTTTGCGCAGATTTTTTGTCTACACTTTTATTGGTTATTAGTATCAAAGGAGCATACAGACCCCTACCCGATCTGTAAGCTCCTTTGCTTACAATTATTTATGTATCTTTTCCTCAAACTTATTTTTTTGCTGTCCCTTTGGTACTTCAACGGGGTAATTGCCCGTGAAGCAGCCGTCGCAAAATCCGCAGGAAGCTTTATCGGCAAGCTTGTGAGTTGCGCTAACCGAAAGGTACGCCAGCGAATCTGCGCCGATAGCTTTTGCTATATCGTCTATGCTGTCATACTGACAGGCGATAAGCTTGTCTTCGGAATCAACGTCTGTTCCGAAATAGCAAGGGTGCTTGAACGGCGGCGAGGATATCCGCACATGGACCTCCGCCGCGCCTGCGTCCCTGAGAAGCTTTACAATTCTCGCGCAGGTCGTTCCCCTTACTATCGAATCGTCTATCATTATTACCCGTTTGCCCTTGATATTTTCACGTATCACGTTCAGCTTTATTTTCACCGCGTCCTCGCGCTGGTGCTGGTCGGGCTGAATAAAGCTTCTTCCGATATATTTGTTTTTGATAAAGCCTATGCCGTAGGGTATTCCGCTTTTATTTGCAAAGCCCATTGCAGCGTCAATTCCCGAATCGGGAACGCCTATCACGATGTCCGCGTCAACTGGGCTTTCCTCTGCAAGGAACTCTCCTGCCCTGACCCTTGCCCTGTGTACCGAAGAGCCTTCGATAACGGAATCGGGTCTTGCAAAGTAGATGTACTCAAACACGCACATAGCGCCTTTGTTTCCGCAGTGGGTCTCGATGGAGCTTACGCCGTCGCTGCTTATCACAACTATCTCGCCGGGCTTTACGTCCCGAACAAAGGTCGCGCCCACGGTTTCTACTGCGCAGGACTCGGAAGCAACTACCCATGCGCCGTCGTCGGTCTTGCCTATGCAAAGGGGACGGAAGCCCATTGGGTCGCGGAAAGCGATAAGCTTTGTTGCGGTCATAAGCACGCAGGAATATGCGCCTTTTATCTTGTACATCGCTTTCTCAACCGCTTCTTCCGTTGAAGCGCAGTGCAGACGTTCGGAAACTATCGCATACGCTATCGACTCGGTATCGGAGGTGCCGTGGAAAATCGCTCCCGACATTTCAAAGCCGCTTCGCAGGTCGTAGGCGTTCACAAGGTTTCCGTTATGGGCAAGCGCCAGATTACCCTTTATGTGGCGTATAACAAGGGGCTGAATATTGTTGATGTTCTTGCCACCCGTTGTGGAGTATCTCACATGACCTATCGCGATATTTCCCGTACCGAGATGGTCGAGAGCGTCCTGGGTAAAAACATCGGGGACAAGTCCGTCGCCCTTCATATGTCTGAAAACGCCGTCGTCGCTTACCGCAATTCCGCAGCTTTCCTGCCCTCTGTGCTGCAAAGAGTAGAGGGCAAGGTAAACCGAGGCTGCAACATGAGACGGCTTGCTTTCAAATATACCGAAAACGCCGCACTCTTCATGCAAATTATCAAACATATCCTGCGCTCCTATCAGCGTACTCCGAAAAGAAGCTCGCCGTAGGAAGGATAAGGCCAATACTCGGCAGAAGTTATGGTTTCGAGAGTATCAGCATACTTTCTGAGTTCCTCCATTGCAGGGATAAGGTCGTCCTTGCAGAAGAAGCCAAGCTTTGTAACATCGCTGATATTCTTTTCCTCATCAAGCTTTTCTTCAAGAACGCCCAGCGCCTTGTATGCCGAGCCGAGAAGAGCCGAGCCCTTGGAAAGTGTATCGCTTTCGTATGTACAGTCGATATCCGCAGAAACTGCTTTCTTGGAAGCAATTCCGTCTGCAAGAGCCTTGAGGTACTTGCTGACAGCAGGAAGGATATCCTTGCTTGCCATGTCCACCATTGTGAGAGCCTCTATGTTGATAAGCTTTCCGTAAGCTTCCATAAGAATCTCGTAACGGGAGTTTATCTCGGTTTCTGTAAATACCTTGTGAGTTGTAAACAGGTCGATATTCTTCTTTTCAAGGAAGTAAGGCAGGCAGTCGGGAGTGGTCTTGAGGTTAAGCAGACCTCTCTTTTCAGCCTCAGCTATCCATGAATCGTCATAGCCGTTGCCGTTGAAGATAATTCTCTTATGCTCGGAAATGGTGCGCTTGATAAGGTCGTGAATTGCATTTTCAAAATTATCCGCATTTTCAAGCTCGTCTGCAAACTGCTTCAGTTCTTCTGCAACAGCTGTATTCAGAATAACGTTGCTGCCCGATACGGAAGCGGACGAGCCCAGCATACGGAACTCAAACTTGTTGCCTGTGAAAGCAAAGGGGCTTGTTCTGTTTCTGTCCGTTGCGTCCTTGGGGAACTTGGGAAGAACATGAACGCCTACGCGGAGAAGCTCCTTTTCCTTTGCGCCGTAGGGAGTATCGTTCTCGATTGCTTCAAGAATTTCGGAAAGTTCCGTGCCGAGGAAGATGGAAACTACTGCGGGAGGAGCCTCGTTTGCGCCGAGTCTGTGGTCGTTGCCTGCGGATGCAACAGAAATTCTGAGCAGGTCCTGATAATCGTCAACAGCCTTGATAACAGCGCAGAGGAACAGCAGGAACTGAGCGTTTTCATAGGGAGTTTCGCCCGGTTCAAGAAGGTTTACGCCTGTGTTGGTGCTGATAGACCAGTTGTTGTGCTTACCCGAACCGTTAACGCCTGCAAAGGGCTTTTCGTGGAGCAGGCACACAAGGTTGTGTCTCTTTGCCACCTTCTGCATAATTTCCATTGTAAGCTGGTTGTGGTCGGCTGCGATATTTGTTGTTGCAAACACGGGTGCAAGCTCGTGCTGCGCAGGAGCAACCTCGTTATGCTCCGTCTTTGCAAGGATACCCAGCTTCCAAAGCTCCTCGTTAAGGTCCTTCATGAACGCCTGCACTCTCGGCTTGATAACGCCGAAATAGTGGTCGTCAAGCTCCTGTCCCTTGGGAGGCTTTGCACCGAAAAGGGTGCGTCCCGTATATATGAGGTCCTTGCGGCGGTCGTACATTTCCTTGTCGATAAGGAAGTACTCCTGCTCGGGACCGACTGTGGTCTTTACCGATGTAACGTCCTCGTTGCCGAAAAGCTTCAGCACTCTCAGTGCCTGACGGTTGATCGCTTCCATTGAACGGAGAAGCGGAGTTTTCTTGTCAAGAGCCTCGCCGCCGTATGAGCAGAATGCTGTGGGGATACAGAGAACGCCGTCCTTGATGAATGCCAGCGAAGTGGGGTCCCATGCGGTGTAGCCTCTTGCCTCAAAGGTTGCACGAAGTCCGCCCGAGGGGAACGAGGAAGCGTCAGGCTCACCCTGGATAAGCTCCTTGCCCGAAAATTCCATGATGACCTTTCCGTCGGGTGTGGGGCTGATGAAGCTGTCGTGCTTCTCGGCAGTAATGCCTGTCATAGGCTGGAACCAATGAGTGTAATGGGTCGCGCCCTTTTCTATTGCCCAGTCCTTCATTGCGTTTGCAACAACTGCCGCTGCGGCGCTGTCGAGACGCTTTCCGTCATGGATAGTTCTCTGAACGAGCTTGAATGTTTCCTTGGGAAGACGAGCCTTCATTACGCTTTCGTTGAACACATTTTCTCCGAAATATTCTGATAACGCTTTCATATCGGGTTCTCCTTTAACAATAAAATAGGCGCAGCCGAAAGCACATCGTTGTACTTTCCGCGGCGCCATTGCCTTAACACAATTGTATTATAGCACCTCACTTTTTATTTGTCAAGTGTTTTTGCAAGATTTATTATAAAAAATTTCATTTTAATTGATTTTTACCTTTTTATTAAGTAAAATATGCAAGTTATATATTTGTAACATTCAAGAAATATTTTCCGTTTCTGAATGGGTCTAATACTGTTTTTCGATAAATATTGTGCACAAATTTTCCGCAAAATAAAACTAAGCAGAAGCTTGCGTACACTATTACTTTGGAAATGCCGACCTTAAAAAGCTTAGAAATCCGGCATAATATTATCAAATTTAACAAAAATCCGCTTGACAGTGCGCCAAAAATGTTGTAATATAAACAATACAGATAATATTTTTGAGGAGGAAATAAAAATGAAAGATAATAATATCCGCAGATGTCTGTTAAAATTTGCCGCGTTGATTTCCTCCGCAGTTCTGATGACCGCTTCGGCAGGATTTTCCGTTTCAGCGCAGAAATATTCGGCAGACGACTTCGTTCACGCCGAAGAAAGGAAAATCATAGGAACGGATGGAAACGAGCTTCATATTCAAGGAATGGCACTCGGCAATAGCGTATGGGGCAATCCGTCGTCGCCCGATTTGTCGCATCACAATGAAAATACATACAAAGAGCTTTCGGAAATGGGCTTTAACTGCGTCAGATTCTATATCAATTACGGCCTGTTTGAAAGCGACAGCAACCCATACCACTATAAGAAGTCAGGCTTTGACTGGCTGGATAAAAATATCAAGTGGGCAAAAAAATACAACATGGGAATAATTATAAATATGCATTATCCCCAGGGCAAATATCAGTCAAATGGTGACGGTCTGGAGCTTTGGACAAACAAAAGCAATCAGGATCGTCTTACTGCACTCTGGAAAAAGATCGCCCGCCGCTATGCCAACGAGCCGACCGTATGGGGCTACGGACTGATAAACGAGCCTGTTGTTCCGATGAAAGATACCATGGAGCAGACATACGAACAGTATAACAAGCTTATGCAGAGAATTTCTGCCGAAATAAGAAAAGTATCCCCCTATCAGACGATTTTTATTGAAAGATTATGCGCCGCTGTTAACTCAAACGGAGAAAGAGAGTATGCATATTTCACTCCCGAGAATTCCTTTGCAAAGATAGACGACGAAAATATCGTTTACGAGTTTCATGATTACGATCCCTTTTTCTTCACACATCAGAATACAAGCTGGGCAGGCACGGAGGGTCGTACAATGACTTATCCCTCGGAAGAGATCGTCGGTGAGGATACAGTAAACGGTTGGGTAAAATGCGAAGCTGCTTCAAAAAAATCTGCCAAAGGGAATGGCTGGTCATATTTTGAAAGCAAAACCGTTTCTCTTTCGGACGATGCAAATGTTGTGACGGCAGCTGTAACCGCTTCAAAGCTTGGTCAGGACGGTGCTGCATTTTTTGACGATATTATTCTGACGGAAATTTCACCGCGCGGGGAACGCAGAACGCTTTTTTCAGCCGATTTTTCCGACGGCATAATAAACGGCAGTCCATGGAGCGATGACGGAAGCGGCGTTTCAGAATATTGCGCCGACGATGGAAACAATGCTCCGGGCTGTCTGAAAATTTCGGGAACAACCTCATTCTATGTACAGAATTTCAAGCGGTTTGAGATGAAAAAAGGGTACAAATACATGGTATCGGGATATATGAAGTCCGATTGCGGCTCTCCCGAGATAAGAATAGATATGTCTCTAAGCAAAAATATTCACAGCTTTGATGAAAATTTTCTCGAATCAAGCTTTATGCCATATGTTGAGTTTTCCGAAAAGCACAGCGTTCCCCTTTATCTCGGAGAATTCGGCGTTATCTCGGAAGGCTTTGAAAACGAACGCAACGGCATCGGCTGGGTAAGAGACATGATAAGCATTTGCCGCAAATATAACATTGGGTTTAACTATCACGTATACAATGAACCTGCATTCGGTTTATATGACGATTACCCCAACGGCAGAAATGAAGAGCTTGCCGAACTTTTCAAGGAAATACTTAAGGCACAATCAAAAAAATCTGCGTAAATCAATTTTACGCAGATTTTTTCTGTATTTTGACGGCAGCCGTCTTGTCAGCCCATTTCTATCATTCTTTTTATGCAGACGGAAGCCTTTTCTATAAGCTCGTCGGACATCTCAATTTCAAGTCCGCCGCCGTTCAGCGCCTTGTATACGTCCATAAGGGTCGTGCGCTTCATGTTGGGGCATATCAGATGCTTCGACAGCGGATAGAACTCCTTGTCGGGGCAGACGTACTGCAAATGCTCGGCAATGGAAATTTCCGTGCCGATGATGAACTCCTTAGCGTCCGACTTCATCGCATAGTTCACAATTCCGCTTGTGGAGCCGATATAGTCGGCGTGCTTGGTAACGTTTGGCACACATTCGGGGTGGACGAGCATGAGGGCGTCCGGGTGCTGCGCCTTTATTTCAAGGGCAGCTTTTTCGGTAATTGCCGCGTGTATCGGGCAGCCGCCCTGTATAAGCTTGAACTGCTTTTCGGGAATTTGCTTTGCGGTAAATTCGCCCAGATTGCAGTCGGGTATAAACAGAATTTTGTCGTTCTCTATCTTGCGGCATATCTCAACCGCCGACGAGGACGTTACACACACGTCGCACTCGGTTTTCAGCGCCGCGGTAGTGTTTATGTACGCAACCACCGTGTAGTCGGGATACATCTGCTTAAGCTGCTTAAGCTCGTCCACGGAAAGCTGCTCCGCCATGGGACAGCCGCAGCCCTCCTTGGCAAGAATGACCTTTTTCTTGGGGGAAAGAATTTTGCAGGTCTCCGCCATAAAATGAACGCCGCACATAATAAGCGTGTCTGCCTTATCGGTCTTGGCAAGCTCGGAGAGACGGAAGCTGTCACCCGTATAATCCGCGATTTCCTGAATTTCCTCCGCCTGATAGCTGTGTGCGAGAATGGTTATGCCCTTTTCCTTTTTGATGCGCAGTATCTCCTGCTGAATGTCCTTTATCATAATTATATTCCTTTCTATTTGTTAAGAATTTCGTTGTATATCTTCTCCTGCCCCGCAAGCTGCTCCGCGGCGTTGTCAAGGGTGGTCTGGGTTATATGCTCGCCGCCGAGAATACGCGCAATTTCCGCAACACGCTGCTCCTTATCGAGACGGGTAACGCTTGTGTATGTGCCGCCGTCACGGTTTGTTTTTTCGATAAGCAGGTGGTTATCCCCCATGACCGCTATCTGGGAAAGGTGAGTAACGCAAAGCACCTGCCGTGTCTTGGACACCTGACGGAGCTTTACGCCGATTTTCTGCGCCGCACGTCCGCTTACGCCCGTATCTACCTCGTCGAAAATCATCGTTGGTATGTCCTCTTTTTCCGCGATAACATTCTTTATTGCAAGCATGATACGCGACAGCTCGCCTCCCGAAGCTATCTTTGCTATCGGCTTTGGCGGCTCACCTGCGTTTACCGAAATGAGCAGCTCCATGGTATCCATGCCCATTGAAGTAAGCTTGCCCTTTTGGCAGTCAAAGACTATCTTAACGTTGGGCATATCGAGAAATTTAAGTTCCTCCGAAATTTTTTCCGTAAGTCTTTCCGCCGCTTCCCTACGCATTTCCGAAAGCTTTTCCGCCTTTTCCGAAACCTCCGCAAGAAGCTGATTTTTTCTCTCGCCAAGCTGCTCAATTTCCTTTGAGTAGCCTGCGATTTCCCCCGATTCCTTTGTATATTCGCTGTACCTGGACAGAATCTCCCCGAGGGTGCAGGAGTACCGCTTTTTTATGTTGTGAAGCTTTTCACGTCTGTCGGAAAGATACTCCAGCCGCTGTTCGTCAATGTCTATGCCGTCAAGAAGCCGCGAAAGCTCGTCACCGATATCCGCAAGCTCTATCTTTGCACTTTCAAGGCGGCTTATAAGCTGTGAAAGCCCAGGCAGAATGTCGGAATAATCCGCAAGCTCACCTATGGCGGTATCTGCCGCCTCGGTCATTCCCGTGCTGTTTTCATCGCCGCAAAGTATGATATGTGAACGGGAAAGCGCCTCCGCAAGCGCGCTGCTGTTATTTGCAACGGCGAACTCGTTTTCAACTGCGGTATCCTCGTTTTCGTCCTCAATTTCAAGGGCGCCCACATCGGCAATGAACTGCTCGAGATACTCCGCACGCTGCTGCTTTTCCTGCTCCATGACCGCAAGCTGCTTTATTTTCCGCGCCGTGCCTTGAAGCTCCTTGAAGGAGCTTTGATAGTCCGCAAGGTATCCCCCAAGGTCGGCATAGCTGTCAACGATATCAACGTGCTTTTCGGGGTACATCAAAATGCGGTTGTCATGCTGACCGTGAACGTCGATAAGGGTCTCGCCTATCTCCCGAACAGCGGAAATCGGTGCGGTCTTAGAATTTATCCTCGCCGTGCTGCCGCCGTCCGCGTAAATTTCACGGGTTATCATCAGCTCGTCGTCCTCGCAGCTTATGCCAAGCTCCGCAAGCTTTGCGACGGTGTTTTCCGTAAGCCTGCGGAACATCGCCGTTACCGTCGCCTTTTCGCAGCCCGAACGGACGATATCCTTGCTTATGCGCTTGCCAAGGACGGCGTTTATTCCGTTGATAAGTATGGATTTGCCCGCGCCTGTTTCACCCGTGAAAACGTTGAAGCTTTCGGTGAAGGGTATCTCCGCTTTCTGTATTACCGCAAGATTTTCTATATATAACTCACTGAGCATATTAGCTTTCCTTCCGTCTTAATCAAAAATAAGCGCCTTTAATTCCTCCGTAAAATCCGCGGCGGCGTCCTCGTTTTTCATAAGCGCAAAAATCGTGTCGTCCCCTGCGATAGTTCCCACTATCTCGGGACAGCCCATCTTATCAAGGGTCGCGCAGGCAGCCTGTGCCATGCCCGTGTGGCACTTGATAACCACCGTGTTCATGGCGTAGACCACATCGGTGACGGAGTCCTTGAATATCGCAGGGCATTGAAGCTCCTTTTTCTTGACGCGCACGTATTTGTACATACCCGACGGCGACATTTCCTTACGCAGATTAAGCTCGTTTATATCCCTTGAAAGTGTCGCCTGAGTAACTGTTATGCCATTTTCTTCAAGATACTGCTTCAAAGCGTCCTGAGTCGTGACCTCGCGGCTTTCGATTATTTCGATTATTTTGTCCTGCCTTTGTTTTTTCATATACACAAACCCTCTCTGCGCCGTTACTTTATGGAGTTCATCAGCTTGTTGTTCACGGCGTCAAAAAATGAATGTCCTTTTATATCTATAAGCCTGAGCTTTTTCATGGATTTTTTTATTATAAGCTTGTCGTTTCTGTGCATATCGCAGCCCTTTTTGCCGTCAACGCAAAAATACACCTCGTTCTCGTCGGTGCTGTGGCGTACCTCCAGCGTTCTGTCCGAGGTGAAGACCATAGTCCGTGAGAACAGCGAGTGGGGGCATATCGGGGTAAGCTGTATGCACTCGGTACACGGTTCAAGAATTGGTCCTCCTGCGGCAAGAGCATACGCCGTTGAGCCTGTTGGTGTGGCAAAGATAATCCCGTCGGAGCGCATTGTGCTGACCACCTTTCCGTCGGCAAGTATCTCGTAATCCGTTATCTTGGAGTAGGGTCTTGCAATTACAACATCGTTGAGGGCGGTATGCCGCGACAAAATAACATCGTCGCGCATAAGCGACACATCAAGCATCATTCGCGTTTCAACAACATAATCACGGGTCTTAAGCTTTGATAAGTCCTCCAGCTCGTCGGGCTCCATTGAAGCCATAAAGCCGAGCCTGCCCGTGTTTATTCCAAGAAGCGGCTTGTCGTATGCCGAGGCGTAGGACGAAGCCTTGAGTATCGTTCCGTCGCCGCCTATGGCAATCATAATGTCGCACTCGCGGGATATATCGTCCCTGCTTCCAAAGAGGACGAAGCTTTTTTCCGCAAACTCGCTTTTAAAGCTTTCCGCCGCAAGCACCTCCATGCCGAGACCGTGCAGGATATCGCAGCATTTCAAAGCCGTGCTGAGGGCGTTTTTCTTGCTGAAATTTGGGAACAGAACTACTTTCATAATTATCCTCCGAAATTGTCATCGCAGGCAGGAAAATGCCTCGGACACGATTTTTTTGCAGTCAAAGCTGCGGAAGCTTTCTGCGGTATTTTTCAAATGGGCAAGATACTCAATGTTGCCGTCGCCGCCGGATATGGGCGAAAAGGTCAGCGCCGCAACGGAAAGTCCCCGAGAAAAGCAAAAGGAGACCATATCCTCCAAAACACGCTCATGAACCTTTCTGTCCTTGACGATACCGTTCTTGCCCACCGCCGACCGTCCTGCCTCAAACTGGGGCTTTATCAGCACCGCCGCTTCGCCGCCTTCGGGAAGGAACTCCTTTATTTTGGGGATTATCTGCGTAAGGGAAACGAAGGAAACGTCTGCGGAAATAAAGTCGGGAGCTTTCGGGAAATCCTCCCTTGAAAGGTCTTTTATGTTAGTTCTTTCCATGTTTGCAACGCGGCTGTCCTCTGCAAGCTTTCCGTCAAGCTGGTCATGCCCCACATCAACGGCATAGACATACGCCGCGCCGTTTTGCAGCATACAATCGGTAAAGCCGCCCGTTGACGCGCCAATGTCGATACACACCCTGCCCGTCAGGCTTATGCCGAAATGCTCTATTGCCTTTTCAAGCTTCAAGCCGCCTCTGCCCACGTATTTCAGCTGCTCGCCAATGATTTTCACCTCGTCCCCTTCGGATACCTCCAACGCAGGCTTGGACGCGGCTTTGCCGTTTACCGTGACCTGCGACGCCTTGATAAGCTCCTTTGCACGCTCGCGGCTTTTGGCAAGTCCCTTTTCCGCAAGGTATATATCAAGTCTCAACGTTCATGCCCTCGCTTAATGCCATTATTTTTCTCATGCCCTCCGGGTCAAGTCCGTATTTTTCCAGACATCTTGCGGCGGACGCCTGCTTCACAAAGCCGTCCACGGCGGTAATAACGTACTTTCCGCGGTAGCCCTCGGCGTAAAGCAGGGAAAGCAGCTTCTCGCCTATGCCGCCGCTTCGGCTGCCCTCCTCGAAAAAGTATATCTCGTCATAATCCATGCAGGCACTCAGTATCTCTTTTTCTACGGGATAAATTTTCACAAGCTTCAGCACGTCGCAGCCGTCTATCCCGTACAGGTCATGGACGATACGCCCATAGCTTACCGCAAGCTTTCTGCTGCCATTTCGCGTAAGCAGGAATGAGTCGGTATCCTCCGCAAATGTATCCTCATGCTCCGTGCCCTTGGGGTATCTCACCGCAGCAATGCCGTCCGTGCGGTAAAGCGCCCGTTCAAGGCACATTTCAAGCTCCTTGTATGTTGACGGCGAATACACCGTGGTATTTGGAACGGTCAGCAGCATCGGCACATCATACAAGCCTTGGTGGGTCTCGCCGTCCTCGCCAACAAAGCCTGCGCGGTCGATACCGAGCACGATATGGGTGTTGTCGATTGCGGCGTCGTGCATAAGCTGGTCATAGGAACGCTGCAAAAAGCTTGAATACACCGCAAAAACGGGAAGCTTTCCGCCCTTTGCAAGACCTGCCGAAAAGGTAACGGCGTGCTGCTCGGCGATGCCTACATCGTAAAATCTGTTTCCGTATTTTGCCGCAAAATGCTGCAAGCCCGTGCCGTACTTCATAGCCGCGGTCACGGCGCAGATGCTGTCGTCCTTATCCGCAAGGCTGCAAAGCTTTGCTCCGAAAACCTCGGAAAAAGAGTCCGTGACCTCATTGTTGGGATTGCTCCTGTCGTATCCGCTTGAGGGAAGCGCGTGAAATGCTCCGGGATTTATCTCGGCAGGACGGAAGCCCTTGCCCTTGACCGTATTTACGTGAACGAATACGGGTCTGCGCAGCTTTTTCGCCGCCCGAAACGCCTCTTCAAGCTCGGCAATGTTATGCCCGTCAATGGGTCCGAGGTAAACAAAGCCCATGTCCTCAAACATTGTGGAATGGTACAGCACCGATTTCAGCGCGGACTTTGACGCGGTAATGAAATTCTTTATCGGCTCGCCCACCACGGGGGTCTTGCAGAGAATGTTCTCGATACGTTTTTTCGCGTCAAGATACGCCGTATTGCCACGTATCGAGGTAAGATATTTTGCAAAAGCACCCACGTTTTTCGATATGGACATATCGTTGTGGTTCAGGATAATTATAAGGTTGTCGTTGCTTTTTCCCGCGTTGTTCAAGCCCTCGTAGGCAAGTCCACCCGTAAATGCTCCGTCGCCGATTATCGCTATGGCATGGTGCCTGTCGCCGCTTAGCCGCATTGCTTCCGCAAGACCCAATGCCGCGGAGATAGAGGTGCTGCTGTGACCACTTATAAACGCGTCATGCTCCGATTCCTCGGGACGGCAAAAGCCCGATATCCCGTTTTCTTTTCTGAGGGTGGAAAAGTCGTCGTACCTTCCCGTAAGCAGCTTGTGAGTGTAAACCTGATGACCCACGTCCCACACAAACTTGTCCGCAGGAGAGCGGAAGACCCTGTGAAGCGCAACGGTAAGCTCCACCGCCCCAAGATTTGAGGAAAGATGTCCGCCGTTTCTGCACACGGTCTCGATGATTTTTTTTCGTATCTCCCTGCAAAGCTGCTCGCATTGGGGTATTGTAAGGCTGCTTAGCTCACGGAGCAGTTCGGGGTCTTTCAGACTCACTTTATCGTTGTTCATAATTGAGTTTCCTTTTCAGAATTAATCGGGGAAGTATTATATGCTCATGGGAATTATCATGGAAAGCAGTATTCCCAAAAGAGCGCCTCCAAGCACCTCAAAAGGAGTATGTCCCAGATACTCTTTAAGCTCCTTTTTCTTTTTGCCGTTGTCGCCTGTTTCGTCCTGTAATTTTATTCCCTTTACGGCAAACAAACGGTTAATGCGGTTCAGCTCACGGGCATGAAGTCCTGCCGAACGTCTTACGCCCATAGCGTCGTACATAACTATCACCGCAAGAATAAACATCAGCGCAAACTGGGGCGAGCCAACTCCGCACTCCCTGCTCATTGCAACAGTTGCGGAGCAAACAAGCGCGGAATGAGAGCTGGGCATTCCGCCTGCTCCGAAAAGTCTTTCGGGGTCAAAGGTCTTGGTCTGAATAAAATGCAGCAGCGTCTTTATGACCTGAGCCGCACACCATGAAATTACCGCCGTTGTCAGAACATAATTGTATGGAATATCCTTCATTTTTATGACCATATCCCCCAAGCAGGGAATATGCACTCCTTTCGTTTTTTAATATTCACGCTTTAAAAGGAACATCGTCAGCTCCTTCAGAAATTCCGTATCCTCAAAATGTGAAAGCGCGTCCATAGCCTCGTCGGTAAGCCGCCTTGCCGCTTCACGCGCCGCTTCCACGCCCTTTAGCGAGGCATATGTTACCTTGCCGCACTCCTTGTCGCTGCCCACGGGCTTTCCCAGCAGCTTTTCATCTCCCGTTATATCGAGTATATCATCTATTATCTGGAACGCAAGCCCCAGCTTTTCGGCATATACCGCCGCATATTCAAGCTTTGCTTCCTCCGCGCCTGCCGCAATGCAGCCCATCTGACACGCGGTTTTAAGCAGCGCACCCGTTTTCATGGAGTACATTTCAAGCAGCAGCTTTTCGTCCATGTCTCCGTCGTAATCCGTATCAATTACCTGACCGCCTATCATGCCGAACACCCCAACGGCTTCCGTCAGATTTGCGATAAGCTTTATTGCCGTTTCGGGGGATATCCTCTCGTCGCGGCTTATTATCCCGTAGGCAAGATTAAGAAGCGCGTCACCTGCAAGCAAAGCCTCCGACTCGCCGTAAGCCTTGTGGCAGGAGGGCTTTCCGCGGCGGTAATCGTCGTTGTCCATGCAGGGCAGGTCATCGTGAATAAGGGAAAAGGTGTGTATCATTTCCAGAGCGCACGCCGCAGATACCGCGGAATTTACGTCTCCTCCGCAAACGCGGCAGAATTCCAGCACAAGCAGCGGACGTATCCTTTTTCCCCCTGCCGACAGCGAGTACGCCATTGCCTCGGCGACCTTTTTCTGCTTGTCCGCTTTTTCGGTCTGCTCGTTCATATACCCGTCAAGGCTGCTCTGAATAAGCCTTGTCAGCGTATCAAGCCGTGCCCTTGACTTTTCCGAAAAATTATCCACATTTCCGCCCCTTTCCGATGTTATTCTTCCTCTGCCACCGTCACAAGAAGCTCCGCCTGTTCAAGCTGCTTGCGGCAGCTTCCCAAAAGCGCGGCGCCCTCGCGGTATATTTCAATTGATTCCTCAAGTGATGTTTCGTTATTTTCAAGCTTTGCGATTATCTCGTCAAGCCTTTTAAGAGATTTTTCAAAATCCATGCTCTGTATCTCCTTAGTCTATCGTTGCCCCAACCGTACCGTCGGAAAGGCGTATCTCTATCCTGTCGCCCACCGAAAGCTTTTCTGCGGTATCCACCACCGCTCCGTCCTTGTATACCAAGGAATATCCCCTGCTCAGTATCTTTAGGGGACTTAGTCCGTCAAGCCTTGCCGCCCTTTCGGAAATTGCTGCCGACGCTCTTTGCAGGCTAAGCTTATACGCCGTATCCAGCCGCTCGCTGTTTACCGAAAGCTTTTCCCTTATCGCGGAAAGTCTGCCGAAGGGCGCTGCGCTTTCAAGCCGTTTTGAGAACATTTCCAGCTTGTGTGCACCTGCGGAAAGCCTTCCCTCCATAGCCTTGTTCAGCATATTTTCCGCTGCGGAAAGTCTGTCGTACAGCACGCTCATGTCGGGTACTGCAAGTTCTGCCGCCGCTGACGGCGTTGGTGCACGCAGGTCTGCGGCAAGGTCTGCTATCGAAGTATCGGTTTCATGCCCAACTGCCGAGATTATGGGCGTGCCGCAAGCGTAAATGCACCGCGCGAGAGCCTCACTATTGAACGCCGCAAGGTCCTCCGCCGAGCCGCCGCCTCTTCCGCATATAAGCAGGTCAAGCCCTGCGCTGTCCGCGTATTCTATCGCTCTGCAAAGGGATTCGGGAGCTTGCTCACCTTGAACAAGCGCAGGGAAAATCGTTACCTCCGCAATGGGATAACGGCGCGAAAGGATATTCAGCATATCCTGCAAAGCCGCCGCCCCGGGCGATGTTATTATTCCAATTTTCCGCGGCATTTCGGGAATAGGCTTTTTGTGCGCCTCGTCGAAAATACCCTCGTAAAGCAGCTTTTCTTTAAGCTGTTCAAAAGCAAGATACAGCGCGCCTATGCCGTCGGGCTGTATGTCGTTGACGTAAAGCTGATAAACGCCGTCACGCTCATACACCTGCACGTTTGCCGACACGATGACCCTCATGCCGTTTTCGGGCATGAATTTCAGCCGAGACGCCATGCTGCTGAACATGACCGCTTTTATCGCGCCCTCGCGGTCTTTCAGCGTAAAGTAGAAATGTCCACTTTTTATGTGGTGGGTAAAGCCCGATATTTCCCCCGAAACAAGTATACCCCGAAGGTTTTTGTCCTCCTTCATTTTAAAGGAAATATATCTGTTAAGCTGCGAAACGGTAAGAATACTGCTCATTTCAGATTACCTTTCAATGCGGCGTATACCGCTGTTCCCGCGGCGTTGTCGCAGGAAAATTCGGGTGCCGCAAAATATGCTTCAAATTCGCTTTCAAGCTGTCTGCGTATGATTTTGTTGGACATAACGCCACCTGCGAAAACCACGGGCATAGCTCCCCGTTCTTCAAGGGCGGCACGAGCCATGCCCCCAACGGCGGAATAGATATACTGCAAGCAGAACATCGCCGTGTTTTCGGGAGTTTCTCCCTCATCAAGCATTTTTCTGCACTTGTTTTCCACACCCGAAAGCGAGCAGCTTCCGCCTTTTAACACGGGCTTTATCTTGTATTTTGCCGTGCTTTTTTCAGCAAGTGCTTCAAGCTGCTTTCCGCAGGGAAAATCAAGTCCCAGCATAAGTCCCACGCGGTCAACGGCTTGTCCTGCTTTCAAGTCAAGGGACGTCCCCAGCTCGGTTATCCTAACAACGTTTTCCTTATCGGGTTCAACCAGCAGACAGTCCGTTGTTCCGCCGCTAACATGAAACGCAATAAAGCTGCGGTTCACAAAATCAAGCCTTTCCGCCGAATAAAGCGCCGCAAGGATATGGCCTATCTGATGGGAGGTCTTATACACGGGAATGTCGTTCACCGCCGACAGCGACTCCGCAAGCCCCTCTCCGCACAGAAAGCAGGGCATATACGACCCGTCGATGTTCCGCGGTCTGACCGATACCCCCACAGCGTCGGGCTTTGCGGAATTGCCCTCAAAAAGCCGCCTTATCATTTCGGGGAGCTGCTTTGTGTGGTAAAAGACCGCATCGCTCTGCCGCAGACCAAGTTCCCCTTTTTTCACGGGAAGAAGCTGCTTTGCTTGCAGCATTGCGCCGCTTTCCGTGTCGTACAGCGCAGCCGAGGTGGTGTAATTGCTTGTGTCGATACCAAGAATTTTCATCAGCCGTTTTCACCGCTTCTGCTGCGGAAGTATGCTCCCAGCAGGCCGTTCACGAACTGAACGTCGCGCTCGTAGGCAAATTTCTTTGCAAGCTGAACAGCCTCGCTTATCGCAACATTGTCGGGCACCTTGTCGTCGTACAGCATTTCGTACAGCGCTATCCTCAATATAGCCGCCGAGACCTTTGGGATACGTCCAAGCTGTCTCTTTTCGCTGAATTTAGCGATAATTCCATCAAGTTCCTCCGCCTTGCTTACAACGCCTTTAAAAAGCTTTTCGGCGTCCTCGTCCATCTCAAACTCGTCCACCTCGTATGCTGTATCAATTATTGCATCGGGAGTTTCATCGCTGAACAGCTGCTCAAAGGTAAGAAAAAATGCAGCCTCTCTGATTTCACTTCTTTTCAAATTTTTCAATCCTTTCGTAATCATGCGTATATGCCAAAACAGCGCAGAAAAGCAAGCCCTCTCTTTTCGGAGAGCCTGCCCTGCCTGTTATTCGTTCTCAAATATGATGCCGTCAATGCGAACGTTGACCTTTGTCACCGCTATACCCGTCATGCTCTGAATGTCGTCCTTAACGCGCCGCTGGACCTTTTCCGCAACGCTTTTCACCTTGCAGCCGCTGTACACGGTAATTCCCATGGATACCTCAACAAAATCCCCATCGGACTTTATTGATATTGCGTTTTGCTGTGCGGCTTTTTTGAAAAGGCGCGAAAAGCTCACGCCTGCTTTTGAAAATCCGCACACGCCGTCGATGTCGTTTACGGCAGCCTCCGCTATCTTGGCAATGACCTCCTCGGAAATTTTGAGGCAGTTTACAGCAGCTTCAGAAGTTTTATTCATATTGATACCCTCCGCCTTTTCGGCTGAAAGATGTCAATCAGCCTTTCAAAAATTTATGTATAACTCTATTATACCAAATTTTTTTGAAAGACACAACTACTTAACCTCAAAAATTCTAATATTTTCTGCGGGAATTGTCACCTCTGTTAACAAAATGTCTTTAATTTGAGCTGCTTCGGAGGGAACAAGCCCCTCGGACTTGACAACGATGTTTGCCGTTGAGCCGTTGAGGTACACCACGCAGTCCTCAAAGCCCTGTGCTTTGATAAGGCTTTCGATGGTACTTTCGCTTTCGGAAAGCTGTGAAAGGGTAACAGCCTCGTTGGTATATGTTGCGGTTTCCTCGTCGGAAAGGTCGCCGCCGTTCATTATTGCCGAAAGGGTCTCGACCGCCTCGTCACGGGATGTCATTCTCGCAAGACGCACCTGTGCGAAATAGTCGCTTTCCCCTGCTGTGCTTACAAACGCCGCGTCGCCGTAATTTGCTGCCTCTGCGCTGTCTGCCATAACATTTGTTGCCGTCAGGTCTTCATCAACGGAAGCAAATGCGTAATTCATATACACCGCCACACCCAGAATAAGCGTAAGGCAGGCAAGGATAATGTGCTTTTTCCCGATAATAATGTTTGGCTTTCTCATAAAAATTCCTCCTATTTCATTTCTGCTACATAGATTTTGCTTGTGGAAATATTCAGCGCGGTGGATACCGCTTTGTATATCTTTTCGCACACCCTCGGGTCATCGCCTCCTTCGCATACAATTACAACTCCGCTTATCGCAGGATTGTTTATTTTCTTCACCAGCGCCTCCTTCTGGGAGCCGCGGTCGATTATCACATAGCTGTTTTCCGACTGCGACGCTCCTCTTTTATTCGTTTCGGCATAGACATACTCCTCGGTGGAATGGATAGTAAGCATTACCTCCGCCCTGCCCACGCCCTCTATTGCCGTTAATGTTTCGGTAAGCCGTTTTTCCGTTTCAGCCGCGTATATTTCGGAAGATGTAAAATTTATCGCGGCATTTGCGGCAGTTCTTTCCTTGTCCTCGTTTTCGGAAAGATCCGACACAAGGATAAGCAGTATCGCCAGCACACCTGCCCCCACAGCCGCTTTCAGAAACGCAGGCTTTCGTGCAAGCTCTTTCAGCTTATTGATTTGCTCCGTCATTTGGCTGCTCCTTTACTGTAACCGTCACGTTTTTTTCGGTCTTATCCCATATGCACCGCTTTGCTTCCTCTGCAAGGCTCATATCGCAAAGAGTTATTTTCACTTCATTAATAGATATGCTGCTGCCGTCTGAAATATTAATACTTGTCTCAATTTCTTCGGGATAAATATTTTTCTCATGCAAAGCGGTCTCAAGTGCCGCGCTTATGTTGTTTTCCACGGAGGAAATGAAATAATCGTCGGTATTTTCATTCAGCGAGGAATAATAGTCCGTGCTTGCGGAAACGGCGCTGTCTATGTCGGGAAAGCTTATGTCTCCTCCGAAAAAGGGCTTTGTAATACTGATAAGGAATATCAGCGAAAAAATTATCTTTACCTGCTTTTCAAGCTTTTCCGAGGGATACAGCGCGTCGAATATAGTTATTGCCATGCCGAGAAAGCAGGAAGTAAGGGCGACACCTTTGAATATATCCATTTTGCACCTCCTTGATACGCAAACTTTCCCCGTTTTATGAAATATTAAGTCCCACAAGCATAAGTATGGCCGTGGAAATGATGAGCATTACCGAAAAGCACACCAATATGCTGAAAACCGCCGACAATATCCAGTTTGTGTTTTTCAGCAGAATTTTCACGCGTGATACCCCGAAAAGCTCGGCAGCCGCGTCCGCAGCGGTAAAAACAAGCCGCATTGCCGTAATTTCAAGAAGCGGCGGCAGTATCATGATGAAAATTGCAGCTATGCCGAAAAAACCCACGCCGCCCCGAAGAAGCCCCAGACTGTGCTTGACGGTGGTATATGTATCCGCAATTGCGCCGCCCACAACGGGAATACAGTTTGACACCATGAACTTCGCCGCCTTTACCCCAAGGGTATCCGCCGACGCGCCCACTATGCTTTGCAGGGAAAGCAGACCTATGAAAATGGTCATTATGAAGCCCATTGCAAAGGTCACGGCTTTCTTTACCGCTTCGGTTATCCCCGACATATGAAAGTCGGGGTTTACGGCTTCGATTATCCCCATTGCCATGCAGACCGAAAGAGCAGGTATGACCACTTCTCCCGAAAGCATCACCGCGTTCTGCGCCACGAACAATATCAGCAGGTTGTATGCCACCGCCGACGTAACGCTCCCCGATGAAGCGGTTATTCCTGCAAAAACGGGAACATAGCCTATCATGAACGTGCCGCCGTCGTTCAGAGCGTTTGCGGCGGAATCAAGGCTGTCCGACACCGCCCCGGATATTATCCCCACCGAAATAAGCACGCATATTACCCCGAAAAGCTTTGCCGTGGATTTGCTTGCAAAGCTGTCCTCAACGCTCTCGATAAGCGAGGCGGCGATTATTACCGCAAGAAGCGAGGCAAGCAGCTTTAGAGGGCTTGTAAGCTTGTCCTTGAACTGCTCCCAGACGTACTCCAGCACCTCTTTCGGGGTAATTTTCGTCATGGCGTCGGTGTTGTCCACGGTAAAGTTTTTTTCCTCGATAAACTCTCTCACCTCGGGAGTAAGGCTGTCCCCCAGCCCAGAAGTGTCTATCTCAAGCTCCTCCGCTATGGAGGGCGCGCTTTCCTCCCCAAAGACGGTCACACACGGCATGACCCATATGAAAAGCACCGCCGCAAGTACTGTAAAAATCCTTTTCATTTATTTCACCAGACCCGTTACAATATCCGCAAGAGTTTCAAACAGCGGCAGGGCAATTATTATCAGCGCGATTTTTCCTGCAAGCTCCGTCTGCGCCGCAAGGGTGCTTTCGCCGCTGTCTCTGCATATATCCCCCGAAAAACGGGTTATGTAGCATATCCCCATCGCCTTGAACAGCACTGTCAGATACTCCTCGTCGGCACCTGCCTTTTCGTATATGCTCCGCACCGCCTCCGCTATGGGGGATACGAACAGGATCATCATTGACATCACCGCTGCCGCCGCCGCAAGCTTTATATACAGCGCATACTCCTTGCTGTCGCTGCCGAAAAGCTTGCACAGCACCGCCGCGGTTATGCACAGACCTGCGACCGATACGATTTTTACGTTCATAATGTTTCCGCTCCTAAAAGCCGAACACTGTCTGTATAGTATCAAACAGCGACGCGATCTCGTTTATTATCATGGCAAGGACCACTATAAGTCCTGCTATCGTGACTATCATTGCATACTCGTCTCTGTCCGCTTTTTTCAGCAGGAGATTGAGTACGGCAACGATTATCCCCACGCCTGCTATTTTGAAAATCAAATCCAGCTCCACAGTTTGACCTCCCTGCCTGCCGCCGCTAAACAAGCATTATCGAGATGAACGCTCCCGAAAGCACTCCCAGCGAGCGGTAAAGCTTTGCTTTTTTTGCGTGTTCCGTCTCAGCCGCCGAGATCAGCGAGGAAAGCTCCGCCTGCTGAAGCTTCAGCGTTCCTGTCTGACCGTCCAGATCGCTTGTGCCCAGCTTTCTTCCGATATCCGCAAGAAGCGCCGTATCCCCCTGCTTCAGTCCCGCAAGAGGACAGCTTTTTACCGCACTGCACCAGTTTTCCTGAAAGGACACGCCGTTTTCCGAGGATATGCTTTGCAGAAAATCCAAATCGGAAAAGCGCGGGTCCAGACAAAGAGCGTCCCTAATCTCATACACTGTAGCCGAGCTGAACCGCAGCAGCGTCATTATCTCCTCCAGCATATAATTCAGCTTTTTTAGCATGATAACGCGGCTTTTGAGCATATATGAAAAATAGCTTCCCGTGAGGGTCGTCACGATGATTATTACCGCCATTCCGAATAATTTAAGCATAGCCGTTCACCGTCCTTTTCATTATCCGCGATATATGTCCCAGACCGTTCAGAAACGCAATGCTGCCGAAAATATCCGTGCCGATACCTTTGCGTTCCAGCTCGTCAAGGCTTGCGGCGTGTATTGTCGCGGCGGTGTATACTCCGCTGTTTGCAGCCGTTTTCACCGCAGCCATATCTTCCTCCGAGCCTATCTCGTCGCACACCACAAGCTGGGGCGACATGACCCTCACCGCCGTCATTATCCCATGGGGCTTGTCATATCCGTCAAAAATGTCGGTGTTCGCGCCGATATCATTCTGTGGAACGCCCGAACAGCAAGCTGCAAGCTCGCCCCGTTCGTCTATGACCGCCACCTTGTATCTGCCCCCCATTATCCGCGTAAGGTCGCGAAGCACCGTTGTTTTTCCGCAGGAGGGCGGTCCTGCAATGAGCAGGCTTTGAAGTCCCGAGGAAAACACCCTTCCGCAAATTTCCTCCGCGCAGCCCTTTATTTCTCTTGCAATACGAAAATTCAGCGAGCTGATGTTTTTCACGTTTTCAACCGTTCCGCCGCGTATCACCGACGTGCCGCAAAGACCCACACGATGTCCGCCGTTTACCGTGACAAAGCCTTCGTTTATTTCATTTTTAAAGCTGTGGAGCGAGTATCCGCACACCGCCTCAAAGGTCTGGCGCAAGTCCTTCTCCGACACTTTCAAAGCCGTTTCCGGGTTATATGTAAGCTGACCGTCCGCTGTGACATACCGAATGGTGTTCCCCATTGAAATGGCTATGGGGCGGTTTATCCGCAGGCGTATCTCCTGTATGTCCCCGAAAAAGCCGTCGGATATCTTCCTCACCGCCGCTCCCGTTTCGCCGCAGAAATAGCATGTGACCTGTTCTCTTTTCACTTTCCGCACCTCTTTTTTAACGTACTTTGTTTTGTAATAACAGCTATTCAATACTATGCGGAAAAGGACAAGTTTAGAATAAGGTCACATCTAAATAAAAAATCCCCGTGAAAAATCACGGGGAAAAAGTGTGCAAAAAAATAACGGGACGGATACTATCCGCCCCCTTAAAAAACCGAATTATTCCACCCAAACAGTTTCCGCCTCGTGGCGCTTGGGTCTTGCCATAAGGTTGTTAAGCGCCGTTTTTGCGCTCAATCCGTTGAAAAGCACGTTGTTGCACTGCTCGGTTATGGGCATATCCACCCCGACCTTTTTCGCCAGCTCATATGCCGCCTTTGTGCAGATATAGCCCTCAACCGTGCCCACCTGCTCAACCGCGCTTTCGGGAGACATTCCCTTGCCGATAAGTATGCCTGCTCGGCGGTTGCGGCTGTGCATACTCGTGCAGGTAACGATAAGGTCGCCTATGCCCGTAAGTCCTGCAAAGGTCTCCTTCTTGCCGCCGAGAGCCACGCCGAGACGGGCAATCTCGGTTATGCCCCTTGTCATAAGGGCAGCCTTTGTGTTGTCCCCGAAGCCCATGCCGTCGCATATTCCTGCGCAGAGGGCAATAACGTTTTTAAGAGAGCCGCCCAGCTCGCAGCCCACAAGGTCGTCGTTGATGTAAACGCGGAAGGTGCTGTTGGACATTACGCTCTGGACATAATCGGAATACTTATTGTCCTTTGAAGCGGCAACAACCGTCGTAGGCATACCGAGGGCAACCTCCTCCGCGTGGGACGGTCCGCTGAGTACCACGATTGGATTGTTTGGAAGTTCCTCCTCAAGCACCTCGCTCATTCTTTTCAGCGTGCCCTCCTCAAGTCCCTTGCCCGTGTTCACAACAACCGTCTCGGGTCTAAGGTAAGGCGCGGCTTTCTGCGCGACCTCGCGAAGCTTTTTTGTGGGTATGCCGAAAATCACTATTTCCGCATCGCTTACCGAGCTCATATCCACAGTAAGCTGTATCTCATCGCTGATTTTTACGCCGGGAAGCTTCTGCTTGTTTTCGCCGTCGCGCTTGATGTCGTCCACCTCGCTTTGAAACGCAGACCACACCGTAACGTTATGCCCGAAATTATTCAGCATTACCGCAAGACTTAACCCGAAGCCGCCCATACCCAGAATTGTAAACTTAGCCATTGCAAAGACCGCCTTTCATTTTTATGTTGGTATTTTCCATGCCTTAGAGTTTTCGGCAAAACCGTCCCCGAAAGAATTATTTCTGCTCGGTTGACTCCTTTTTCTTGCCGAAAAATTTATTTTCCGTACCGTTTTTGAGCCGCTCAATATTAGTTCTGTGCATATAAATAAGAAGCACGCTTGTTACCGCTACCAATGCCGTGTGGACAATGCAGAGAGACAAATCTACATCTTCAACAAAATAATGCAGCAGGAATGTCAGTATAGGATAGAACACCGCCGCTGATATTGAAGCAACGGAAACATACTTTGAAATGATAAGCACCACCGCGAAAAACGGTATGATTATTGCAAAGGTAAGGGGGTCGATAACGATAAGTATTGAGCTGGAAACAAGAATTCCCTTGCCGCCCTTGAAGCCGTAGTAAATCGGGAAAATATGCCCCAAAATCGCGCAAATTCCTGCTATGTAGCCGACTGTGGCGCGGTCGTATGCACCCTCGCCCACAATCAGGTTGAATACAAGTATGCTAAGAAGCACCGACACTATGCCCTTGCCAAGGTCGCCGATAAGGGTAAGCAGGGCAGGGATTTTTCCGTAGCAGCGCAGGGTGTTTGTAAGCCCTGCGTTTTTGCTTCCGTGTTCTCTTATGTCCTCATGCTTTAAAAGACGGACAACTATTATCGAAGAATTGCAGCTTCCGAGAAGATATGAAATAATCACCGAAATTGCCCCGGCAATGATAATATTCAGCATTTTATTTTCCTCACTTAATCATCATTTTTTCCGCGCTCGCGTACTATAAACCGCACTGGCGTGCCCTCAAGACCGAAGGTCTGACGTATCTGATTTTCCAGATAACGCTGGTACGAAAAATGGAACAGATCCGCGCGGTTCACAAAGGTAACAAACGTAGGAGGCTTTGTGGAGGGCTGGGTCATGTAGTATATCTTCAGCCGTCTGCCCTTGTCCGAGGGCGGCTGAACGCGAGTCGTTGCATAGGAAAGAACATCATTGAGCATACCCGTGGTAACGCGCATACTGTTCTGACGGTTTACATCGTTTATCATGTCGAAAAGCTTGTCCACGCGCTGACCCGTTTTTGCGGAAATGAACACGAAGGGAACGTAGGACATAAAGCTGAAATCCTTTTTCAGCTTTTCCTTGAACTCGTCCATGGTGCTGCCCGTCTTGTCCTCAACGGCATCCCACTTGTTTATGGCAACGATACAGCCCTTGCCCTGTTCATGGGCATAGCCTGCGACCTTTGAGTCCTGGTCGGTAAAGCCCACCGTGGCGTCTATCACGATAACGCAGACGTCGGAACGGTCAACCGCCATGTATGCACGCAGCACGCTGTAATGCTCGATTTTTTCAAGCACCTTGGACTTGCGGCGGATACCTGCCGTGTCGATGAACACGTATTTTCCGTGTTCGTTTTCAATCACCGTATCAGTTGCGTCACGGGTCGTTCCTGCGATATCCGAAACAATAACACGCTCCTCCCCTGCAATTCGGTTGATAAGGGAGGATTTTCCCACATTCGGCTTGCCGATAACAGCAACCTTGATATACTCCTCGTCGTATTCCTCATCGGTATCCTCGGGGAAGTACTTGAACACCTCGTCAAGCATATCTCCCGAACCGTGACCGTGCGCCGCGGAAATTGCAATGGGGTCGCCCAGACCGAGACTGTAAAACTCGTAGAAATCCGCAGGCGGCTCGCCGATAGTATCGCATTTATTCACGCACAGCACAATAGGCTTGCCGCTTCTTCGGAGCATTCTCGACACATCGTAGTCGTCCGCGGTAACGCCTGCCTTCACATCGGTTATAAACACGATAACGTCCGCGCGCTCTATGGCAAGCTCCGCCTGACGGCGCATCTGTGCAAGTATCACATCATCGCTTTTCGGCTCGATACCGCCGGTATCAACTATCATAAATTTTCTGTTTCTCCACTCACATTCAGAGTAAATACGGTCTCGCGTTACGCCGGGCGTATCCTCGACAATGGAAAGCCTTTTGCCCACAAGCTTGTTAAAAAGCGTTGATTTGCCCACATTCGGTCTGCCTACAACCGCAACAACAGGTAAAGCCATGCTATCATCTCCGTTCCTTTAATTTCCCGTAACGGCGTCAAAAAGTTCAAAGCCGTCGTTGTTTACCAATCGTATTTTTATATCCAAAGCCTTTTCCACATCGGATATTGAGGTATTGTCAAGGAAAAGGTCGCTGTCCTTCTTTATCATATTGGACGAAAGCAGCAGGGTATCCCCCAAGGGCTTGCCTTTAAGCTGGGCGATAAGGTCCTGCCCCGTTATAAGACCCGTAACGGTTATTGTTTCGCCGAAAAAGTCGTTTCGTATCTTGTAAACCTTACAGCTTATATTATGCCACTTTTTTTCCGCTTTTTCAATAAGTTTGCAAATATATTTATATGAAAGCACGCCTGTTGCAATTGAAGTGCTGCACGGCTTTATATCGCTGTCCTCTGCCGTTTCAAGCGCGCTGTCAAATTCGTCGATAAGCGAGCGGAGCATTCCCACGCCGTTTTCGTACTGAGAATAATCCTCGTATTCCTCACCGCTCGGCAAAGGCCTGTCTGCCGTTATATAAAACTCGTCCGCAGGGAAAACAAGCCTTGTGCCGTATTTCTCCAAAAACCGCTTCTGAAAGCCCTCGATAAGGTCTAACGCCCTGCCTGCTCCCTCCTTGTCGAACAGCTCCAGCGGATACAAACCGTCCCTAAATTTGGTAACTCCCACGGGCACTACCGCAATGCTCTGTATGTTGGGCATAAGCTTGCCCAAATCGGTAAGTGTCCGCTCAAGCTCTGCGCCGTCGTTTATGCCGGGGCAAAGCACTATCTGGCAGTTCATGGGTATTCCTGCTTCCGCAAACTGCCGCAGGTAATCCAGCTTTTCCCCTGCAAACCTGTTATTCATCATCTTGCACCGCAGCTCGGGATTTGTGGTATGCACCGAAACATTGATGCTTATTCTCATCTGTATAATTCTGTCAATATCCTTCTGGCTGAGATTTGTCATTGTAACGTAGTTTCCTTGAAGGAAGGAAAGTCTTGCGTCGTCGTCCTTGAAGTAAAGGGTCTCTCTCAGACCCTTGGGAAGCTGGTCAATAAAGCAGAAAATGCACTTGTTGCAGCAGCTTTGCTTGCTGTCCATAAGAAAAGTCTCAAATTCAAGTCCCAAATCGTCATATTCGCTCTTTTTAATGCGAATGGTGTGCTGTACGCCGTCACGTTCAATAAGAAGCTCCGTATTTATTTCCGCAGAATAGTACATATAATCGAGAACATCGGCAATTTCGTGCCCGTTGACGGAAATAAGCTTGTCGCCTGCCTTTATATCTTTTCCGAAAACAGGCGAGCCGTGTACTATCGACTTGATATCAACCGCCATAAAAATTTTCCCTTCATTGACATTTTTACAAAAAAATAGAGGAAGATTTCTCCTCCTCTATCCCTTTGAAAGCAAGATTACGCTTCCTTCTTGATAACTTCAACGCCCTTGTAGAATCCGCAGTTCTTGCAAACCTTGTGAGGAGCAGTCAGCGCTCCGCAGTTTGTGCATCTTGAGAACGCAGGTGCGTCCAGCTTCCAAACAGCCGAACGTCTCTTATCACGTCTGGACTTTGATACCTTTCTCTTTGGTACTGCCATTATTCAGCACCTCCTTATCCTACTAACCATTACAGTCGCATTCATTTTGATTCAAATCCGTTCCGCATTTCGGGCATAGCCCACGGCAATCCTCCTTGCAGAGCATCTTTGAAGGCATTTGCAGCAGACAATCCATGACCGCAAGTTCGTCCATATCAAGCTTATCCGACTCCGTAACGATATACTCGTCGTCATCGTCGCCGTTAAGCGAGCGGACGAGGATATGCTCGAAATCGAAGCTGTAATCACGGTCAAACTCGGTAAGACATCTGTCGCAGCAAGCGTGCAGAGTAAACGCCGCAGTATATTTAAGCATCACTACTCCTGCACGGTTTACGATAGCACCTTTAATTGTTATAGGGTTGGAAAAACTGTAGCCCTTAATTTCGGCAAGCCGCTCACCGCCGGCAGTATAGTCCAGCGCAAGCCTTTCGCCTGTGATATTATAGAGCTGTTTCAAGTCAATAACCATACTACACCCCAAACATAACAGCAATTATTATAACATACTCATTTGAATATGTCAATACCATTTCGGGAATTTATTTTACGGAATACTTAGCAACGCTCTCGGGGAGGTCAGCCTTGTCTGCGGAAACCGTAAATACGATCTCAACGTCGTTGCCTGTGAGCTTTTCAAGCTTGTTGAACATAGCACCCAGAGCCTCGAAATCAGCGCCGCCTACCTTGAGGATAGAGTCAACGAAGATCTCCTTGATATCGTAGTTGCCTGCAACAAGACCTGCAACAAGACCGTAGAAAGCCTCGAAGGAGTAGATGTTGTTTGCCTCTGTGTCAACGATCCTTACCGTGTTGGGAATATCGTATCTGAGCTTCTCGCTCTTGTCGATGCAGACAACATAACCGTCTGTGGACTTTGCAGCATTGTTGATCATATCAATTAAAATCTTGGTTTTACCCGTACCCTTAGTTCCTGTAATAATTTTTACCATAAAAACACTCCGTTCTGCCTTTTGCGGCATATTTTATCAACACCGAGCGGTTTTCCACCGCCAACGGCTGTCCTCCGCCCGATGTTAAGCACCTTGATTTTTATCAGCCAAGCTTTGCTTCGAGAGCAGCCTTCTGATCCTCATATCCCGGCTTGCCGAGAAGAGCAAACATATTCTTCTTGTAGCTTTCAACGCCGGGCTGGTTGAAGGGATTTACTCCCAGCATATAGCCGCTTACAGCGCAAGCCTTTTCAAAGAAGTATACCATATAGCCGAAGCTCTTTTCCGTTGTATCGTCAAGCTCAAGAACGATGTTGGGAACTCCGCCCTCTGTGTGAGCAAGGACCGTGCCCTCGAAAGCCTTTCTGTTTACGACGGACATATTCTGATTTGTGAGGAAGTTCAAACCGTCAAGGTTTTCCGCATCGTCCTCAAGGAAGAAATCCTGCTTGGGCTTCTTGATATCCACAACCGTCTCAAACATAATTCTGGAGCCGTCCTGAATGAACTGACCGAGAGAGTGAAGGTCTGTGGAGAAAATTGCGGAAGCGGGGAAAATACCTCTGTTGTCCTTACCCTCGCTCTCGCCGAAAAGCTGCTTCCACCACTCTGCCATCATTGCAAAGCTGGGGTCGTAGGAAACCAGCATTTCAACAGACTTGTTCTTGGAATAAAGAATGTTTCTGATTGCAGCATACTTATAGCAGTCGTTGTTGTCAAAGTCAGCGCAAAGCTCGTCCTGCGCCTGCTTAGCACCTGCCATGATAGCGTCAATATCGCAGCCTGCAACCGCAATGGGGAGAAGTCCAACCGCTGTAAGAACGGAAAATCTTCCGCCCACATCATCCGGAATAACAAAGGTCTCGTAGCCCTCGGTATCGGCAAGCTGCTTCAGTGTACCTCTTGCCTTGTCGGTGGTGCAGAAAATTCTGTCCTTTGCGCCATCCTTGCCGTACTTCTTTTCAACCATTTCGCGGAACACTCTGAAAGCAAGTGCAGGCTCGGTAGTTGTACCCGACTTGGAAATTACGTTTACGGAAAAATCCTTGCCGTCGCAAAGAGAAATGATCTCGTTAAGATATGTGGGGCTGATGTTGTTGCCCACGTAGTAGATCTCGGGGGTATCCTTTTTAAGGTTGTTGTAAAGAGGCGATCTGAGAAGCTCGATAGCCGCTCTTGCGCCCAGATATGAACCGCCGATGCCTATTACGATAAGAACGTCGGACTGCTTCTTTATCTTCTCGGCAGCAGCCTTTATTCTCGCAAATTCCTCTTTATCGTAATTTGTGGGAAGGTCGACCCAGCCAAGGAAGTCGTTTCCTGCGCCCGAACGCTCCATAAGAGTTTTTGCAGCCAGCTCGGTTGCAGCCTTAGCGGACTGCATCTCGTGAGGTGCAATAAAATTCTGTAAATATTTCGTATTAAGTGAGATTGCCATGATTTTCTCCTCCAAAAATAATTCCTAAACTAATATTACTATAAATCCGAGAATTTTGCAATAATTTTTATCAATCTCAATCAGACAAGCAGGATTTTTTGGACATTCTCACTAAAAACTCAAAAGCTTTTTGAATATTATGCCCAATGCTTTAGGGGCATTTATTTCCTCTGCATCCTCTGCGGCAACTATATCCACGGCAAACATCATTTTGCCGTTTCTGAGGAACTGCACCTCTCCTGCCTTGTATCCCTTTTTTACGGGAGCATACACGTAATCCGTTATCACAACTCTTGAGGACACCGAGTCCGCCGCACCCGACGGAAGCACCACTCTTTTCACGTCCCCGTATTCGAGTGGCACCGTCTTTGCCATTCCGCCTCTTACCGCGATTTCCGCAGGAGCGTCCTTGGGCAGCTCGGGGGTAAACACCTTATACTGGGAAAACCCCGTACTCATAAGCTTTTTCGCCTCGGAAAAGCTGTCGTATTTATCCTCGCAGCCAAGCACAACAGCAATGTACATCACCCCGTCACGCTCCGCTCCCGAAGCAATGCAGTGCCCTGCGCTTTCGCTGTACCCAGCCTTGAAGCCTGCGATGCCCTCATAGCTTTTCACAAGCTCGTTTGCGTTCACAAGCTCGGTCTCACCGTCCCGTACAAAGTCACGCCAGCAGGTGAAATATCCGCGCAGGAAATCATGCTTTGCAAGCTCGGCGCAAAGCAGCGCAAGGTCGTGCGCCGTGGATATCTGCGCCGAATCGTCGTAGTACCCGTTGCTGTTGGTAAAGACCGTATTTTTCATGTTAAGCTCTGCGGCACGGCTGTTCATCAGTTCAACGAATTTTTCCTCTGTACCGCCAACAGCTTCCGCCAGCACAGCCGCCGCATCGTTGGCGTTGCCGATGATAACGCCCTTGAAAAGCTCCTCCGCGGTTATCTCCTCCCCGGGCATGAGCCATATCTGAGCGCCCTGCATGGAATTTGCATAGGACGAGGTTTTCAGCTTTTCGTCAAGTTTAAGCTTGCCCTCGTCCACCTGCTCCGCCGCAAGCAGCACGGTCATAAGCTTCGCCATCGTACCCACAGGCACGGGCAAGTCTCCGTTTATGTCATGTATCACCGCGCCGCCCGAAGCCTCTATCAACACCTCGCACAGCACAGGCTTTTTTTCCTCCGCCGAGGTGTGCAGCGTCATAAGCGCCGCCGCAAGGAAAATACATACGATACGTTTTATTGCCGCCTTTTTCATAATATCCCTCCAACAATTGTTATTGAAGTTTATGCTGAAAAAGGCTTGGATATTATGAAGTTTATTACCGCATACAGATATAAACCACATACGCCGCGTAAAGCAGCAGCATAGCTATGCCCTCGCTGCGGACGATTTTCTGCTTAGTCCACGCGAATACGTAAACAAGCAGGCTCATGCCCACAAGAACGACAATATCTATAATGTTCTCCATGATAAAGCCCACGGGGCTTATCGCCGCCGCAATGCCCAGCACGAAAAGGATATTGAAAATGTTTGAGCCGATAACGTTGCCCAGCGCCATATCCACCTCGTTCTTTTTAGCGGCAACGATTGACGTTACAAGCTCGGGAAGGCTTGTTCCGAAGGCAACTATTGTAAGTCCTATCAGATTTTGCGACAAGCCTATTTTTGCCGCAATAGCCGACGCACCGTTTACAACGAAGTCGCCGCCGAATTTTATCGCAGCCGCGCCGCCGATGATGTAAATTATGCACCGCCACACGGGAAGTATCTTATATTCCCCGTCGTCCTCCGAAGCGGCGTTCTTCCGCGCGCTCATGGCAGACTTTATCATGTAAAGGATATACGCAGCAAAAATCACCAGCATTATCACGCCGTCAATAACATTCAGCGTCATGCCGATATAGCCCAGTACCGCAAGCAGCACGGCGCAGGCAATTGACAAGGGGAACTCTTTTTTCAGGGTTTCCCTCTGTATCGCAAGGGGTGCAAACAAAGCGCAGGCGCCGCACACCACCATAAGGTTGAATATGTTTGAGCCTACCGCATTACTTACGGCAAGAGCGTTTTCGTTTGCAAGAGAAGCCGTCACACTTACCGCGCACTCGGGCAGGCTTGTTCCCATAGCAACTATCGTCAGACCGATAATTATTGACGGAACGCGAAGCCTTTTCGCAACCGAGGAGCTGCCCTCAACAAAGAAGTCCGCGCCCTTTATCAGCAGCACAAACCCCACAATAAGAATTGCAATCGCCTTTATCATTTCAAGCATTTTGATACGTCCTTTCAAATTTAAAAATTGATTATGCCGAGATGTTCGAGCAGAATTTTTACGCCTATCAGCACAAGAATTATGCCCCCTGCAAGCTCGGCTTTATTCTTATATTTTGCACCGAAAAGGTTGCCTATATAAACACCTGCAAAAGAAATCACAAATGTTGTCACGCCGATGATCGAAACTGCCTCGGCAATGGGGTAATTCAGAAAAGCAAAGGTTATGCCGACTGCAAGGGCGTCAATGCTTGTTGCAACAGCAAGCACAAGCAGCTCCTTTATGTCAAGCGTGAAGCCCGACTTTTCCTCCGTCTCCTCGTCCTCATCGGGCTTGACCGCCTCGGCTATCATCTTTCCGCCGATAAAACCCAGCAGCACAAACGCTATCCAGTGGTCGAAGCTGACTATGTACTTTTCAAAGCGCGTGCCCAGCAGCCAGCCTATAAACGGCATGAGCGCCTGAAATCCGCCGAAAAAGAGTCCTATCACCGCCGCGTTTTTGAAGCTTGCCTTTTTCATTGCAAGTCCCTTGCAGACGGATACTGCAAAGGCGTCCATGGCAAGTCCCACGCCGATAAGCAGCAATTCAAGGAAAAGCGCCATTTTATCATTCCTCCAAACAAAACAAAAGCCCAAGTATAGCCGCGAGCTATACTTGAGCGCATAATTCATGTACAGCCTGCAAAGCGGTCATACATGAGTCTCGTTATTTAAGGCAAGCCAGATCATAAGATCGAGGTTGTTGACTTGCCGCACATTTTCATGTGCCACTACTCCCCCATGGGTGTATTTTATAAATTTTGCATATTATAACATATTTCGCTTAGTTTGTCAATCAATTATTTGAAAAAATCTATTTTTATTTTTTCGGCAGCGCTGCTGTTCTTATCCGTTTTTAGCCGCCGATATTTTCAGCATTTCATCAAGAATTATATGCGCCGCCTCCGATTTCGGCATGACCTCAAGCTCCCGTTCGCCGTCAGCTGTTATCAGAGTGATGATGTTGGTGTCCGTGCCGAAGCCTGCGCCTGCCGCTCTGATACTGTTTGCGCATATCATGTCGCAGCCTTTGGAAGCAAGCTTTTTCCGTGAATTTTCAAGAACGTTGTCCGTTTCCATGGAAAATCCGCAAATGACCTGACCGCCGCGCTTGTGTTCGCCAAGATATTTCAGAATATCCTTAGTCCGCTTCAGCTCTATTTTCATATCGCCGTCGGACTTCTTTATCTTCTCATCTGCGGCAGCAACGGGCGTATAATCGGCAACCGCCGCCGCTTTTATGATAAAGTCATACTTGTCCGAGTTTTCCGTTACCGCATTGAACATATCCTCCGCTGATGTTACATTCACCGTGTTCACGAACATAGGCGGCTCAATGTCCATGTGCGCCGCAGCAAGGGTTACCTCCGCGCCGCGAAGCATAGCTGCTTCCGCAACGGCACAGCCCATTTTTCCCGATGAGTGGTTTGTGATGAACCTTACCGGGTCGATAGCCTCACGGGTCGCGCCTGCGGTAACAAGCACCCTTTTGCCCGTCAAATCCTTTTCAAAGGCGATTTCCCGAAGAATATATTTCAGCAGTACCTCTTCATCGGGCATTCTTCCGTCGCCGCTGTCGCCGTTGGCAAGCATACCGTAATCGGGAGCAACTATCTCGTACCCGTAATGCCTGAGCTTTTCGATATTGTCCTGCACGATAGGGTTGTGGAACATATTGTGGTTCATTGCAGGCGAAACAATTTTCTTGCAGGGGCACGCCATAACCGTAGTGGTGAGCATATCGTCCGCAATGCCGTTTGCTATCTTGCCGATAACGTTAGCCGAAGCCGGAGCTATCATAACAACGTCAGCCTGCTTTGCAAGGGCAACGTGCTCAACGCTGTACTGAAAATTGCGGTCAAAGGTGTCGATAAGGCACTTATTTCCCGTCAGCGTTTCAAAGGTAATGGGGTTTATGAAATTCACCGCATTTTCGGTCATAAGCACCTGAACGTTGCAGCGAAGCTTTTTCAACATTCTTGCGAGATTTGCTATTTTATAAGCGGCAATACTTCCCGTAACGGCAAGCACCGCAGTTTTTCCGTTAAGCACAGACTTCACTCTCCAAAATTATAATTTACTTTATTATATCACCCCTTAATATGCAAGTCAATCGGCAGTACCATGGGAATTATTAAAAAATTCAGAAAAAGTATATAAAATTCTATTAAAATGTGCTATAATTAAAAGGTATTGTATTGTATCCCCTTTTGGGGAATGATAACAAGGAGGAAAATTTAATATGAAAAACTCAAAGACAAGAAGCCTTGTGATTATGGGAATACTGACGGCTCTTATGCTGATCTTTTCCTTTACGCCTATAGGAACTATCCCAATAGGACCTCTTTCCATATCACTGAACGTTATCCCCGTGGCGATTGCCGCAGTAGTGCTTGGTCCCGCAGGAGGAGCTGCCGCAGGAGCTATTTTCGGTATGCTGAGCTTTCTCCAATGCTTCGGAATAGGCATACCCAGCGGAATGGGTGCTGCACTTGTGGCGATAAACCCTTTCCTTGCATTCGTTCAGAGATTTATCCCCAGACTGCTTGACGGACTGCTTGTCGGTCTGCTTTTCAGGGCTGTATCAAAAAAGAACAGCACCGCAGCCTGCTTCGTAACAGGTTTCTTCTCTGCATTTCTCAACACACTTTTCTTTATGTCCGCACTGGTGCTGCTTTTCGGAAATACGGAATACATTCAAGGTCTTATGGACGCTAAGGGCACACACAATGTATTTCTGTTCATCTGCCTTTTCGTCGGCGTAAATGCCGTATGCGAAATGATTGTTTCCACGCTGCTCACAGGTGCGATAGGTACTGCGCTTATTAAGGCAAGGGTCATCCCCTCATCGGAGAAGCCCGCTGCCGCACATACCGAAACGGTTTAATTCGGAGGCTTATCAAATGGTTCTTGCTGTTGACATCGGAAACTCAAATATCGTGCTCGGCTGCTTTGAGGGCAGCGAGATAAAATTCGTGGAAAGGCTTTCAACTAACCTCAATTCCACCGAGCTTGAATATACCGTGCTTATAAAAACAATTCTTGAGCTTAACGACTTGAGCGGCTATACATTTGAAGGAGGAATAATCTCCTCCGTAGTTCCCTCGGTCACCCAAACGGTCAAAAAAGCCATGGAAAGACTTACAAGGCAGCACATCATGGTCGTTGAGCCGGGACTTAAAACGGGTCTGAAAATAAAGCTGGACAACCCTGCCCAGCTTGGTAGCGACAGGGTCGCGGACGCAGTTGCGGCAATAAATTTCTACCCCTGTCCGCTGATAATTATAGACATGGGCACAGCCACAACGATTTCCGTTATCGGCAAGGACAAAAGCTTTCTTGGGGGAATGATAATCCCGGGACTTAGGGTGTCGCTGGATTCCCTTGCGAACCGAACATCACAGCTTCCCAAAATAAGCCTTGAACCGCCCAAAAGGGTCATCGGTTCAAACACGGTCGACTGTATGAAAAGCGGCATAATTTACTACACCGCTTCGGGAATTGACGGCGCCGTTGACCGCCTTGAAGCAGAGCTTGGCGAAAAGTGTACGGTCATCTCCACGGGCGGACTTGCAAACACCATTATCCCCTACTGCAAAAGGGAAATAATCATTGACGATAAGCTTCTTTTAAAGGGACTTATGGTCATCTACAATAAAAACAAATAATACAATACAAATAAAAGGGTACCGATTCGCTTCGGTACCCTTTTTATTATGAGATAACATCGTCGATAACGTCGTCTATCTTGCTGGTATTGGGAGCAAGCTCACCGCTTGCACTTATCTCGCCGCTCTTGGATTTAGCGTAAGCATACGCCGATTTACCGTGCTTTTTGATGTTGTACATCGCTTCATCGGCAGCGGCAATGACCTCTTCCGTATTCTTTCCGTTTTCACGCAGGAAGGAGATACCGATAGAGCAGTGTATCGCAAGCTTTGCGCCCGTGGATTCGGAGATAAAGCCCTTTCCGAGAATGTCGATGATTTCCTGCGCAATCTTTCCCGAATCGCCGTACAAGGTAAGATTTGTGAGGCAGGCAACAAATTCGTCACCGCCGAAGCGTCCCGCAAAGCCACGCTCAAAGCATATCTCCTTGAGGGTATCCGCCACAAATTTAAGCACCTCGTCACCGCAGGCATGACCGTATTCATCGTTGAAGAACTTGAAGTCGTCAAGGTCAATGAACATCATTGCGTCAAGAGACTTTTTCGTATTCGAAAGCTCGATTTGGGCGTCAAGGCTCTTGATGAAGGTCTCACGGTTGTAAAGCTTTGTAAGAGCGTCATAATTCGCACGCTGGAGAAGGTGCATCTCGCTCTTCTTTTCCTTGTCAATATCCATGATAACACCGATTATCTTGGTGGGAACATCGTCACGGTTATAGAACTTTGTAGCCTTTATCATTATCCATATGAAATCGCCGTAAATGCTCTTTACGCGGTACTCGCCCTGCATGAAGTTGGACGGTCCGAGGAGACGGTCAAGGTCGTTGAGGTACCTATCCCTGTCGTCCTTATGCAGACGTATCTTGTAAAGGAAGCTTTCCTTTGTGCTGTCGTCCTTGGGACGGAAGCTGAATTTCTTGTTAAAGTTCTTGGAAACGAAAACCGTGTTCTTTTTAAAACTTACCTCAAAAATAATATTGTTTGTTATATCAACAAATGTCTTGTAACGCTGGTCGCTTTCAAACAGGTCGTTGAAGGTCGAGTCAAAGGCAAGCGCTATCTGCTTAAACTCATCGTTGGATTTGATATTGAACTGGGCGTTCACATCGCCGCGCTGCTTTTTGGGGAACACTCTCAGTATCTCGTCAATAGGCTTTGTAAAGATATAAACGAATATGCAGGTCCCCACCAGCGAGAGGATTATCAGTATTACCGAGACATTTCGTACAGAGCTGATTTTTCTTTCAAGCTCCTGCTCAAGACCAAACTTATCGGAAATAGCAACTATATTCCACCCCGGAGTGCTGATATATGAGTTAAATATAACTCTTTTTTTGCTCATGGCACCAAATTCGGTGTTTTTATTTTTGATATTTGAAGTCTCCGAATTAATAAGCTCCCGCAGCACCTCGCCGGCATTTTTGTATGTATCGCTGTTCGAGTAGCTTTGAAGGACCTTGTAGGGATACTCGAGCAAATTTCCTGTATTATCCATAACAGCAACAGCGGTATACTTATTAAGCTTGATGGTATTAAGGCTTTTTTGGAGATGGTCTGTGCCGTAAAGCTGATATACGATGCCCTGGAACTCGTTATCTGCGGAATATATAGACTTTGTAACAATAAATGAGGGTGTATCGTCTCCACTCATAAAGAAAGAGGAAATGCCGTTATTTGTCTGTGCAAGGTTAAAAAGCCCCTTATAATTTGACATACGCTTCTGAATATCGCTGCTGTCCGTTGAAGCGATAATCATACCCGAATTATTGATAAGCATTATCTTGCGGAGCGTAGGGTCAAATGCAGCAAGGGCGTCAAAGTTTTTGGTGATGCCAATATATTCCTCGGACTCCTCCGAGAAAACGAAATCGCTGCCGTTGCTTTCGGAAGTATAGCTTTTCACGTTTTCCGATGAAGCTATCTCTTTAATTGAAGCAATGATCTCCTCAAAATATATATTCATATTTTCCGACTGATTGTTCAAAATGTTAGTAACATTTCCCGTAATAAGTTCGTCGGCAACCTCATTAACTTTTACCGAAGCGCACACATTTATAATAATGACAGGAATGATCGCAAGCAGCACAATAAAGAATACAAGCTTTACCTTTACACTCACAATACCCCTCCTGTTCCTTTTTAAATACAAAATCGAAAAATTTTATACATATGTTATATTTTAACGCTTTTTTGGGAATTTGTAAACATATTACACGTCACTTTGTTAATCTACACAATTTTTTTTGCAATTTTTATATATTTTTACTTTGCACGCTTATTCTTTTGCAGCACATCACTGACGATAACATATCCCATCGCAAGTATCACCGCGGCAACCAAGCTGCACACGATGACCTTTACCGCCTTAGGAACTGCTTTTTCTTCGGTCTCATTATCCCCGGAAGGGTCGGAAGAAGCATCCGGGTCATCGTCAGAAGCTTGCTCCGTCACGGGAGACTCGGACGTACCTGCCGAAGAAAAGGTCTCCGCTTCAACGTGTTCGGGGAGAACGGATGTCGCCGTCGTTTCGGACGGTTTCTGCACAGAAGTCTCCGATACCGAGGTCGTCACGGCTGTATCGGACTGCGTATCGCCGCCGTCGGGCAGCTCCGTTTCGGAAACGGTCGTTCCGTCGGTCACGGACGTATCATCGGGCTCGTCAATAATGGGGCTGTCGTCTATCACGCTGCCGCTGTCATTGCCCGAAAAAACAAGCATATATACCGTCAGCGGCTCCATATCCAAAGTAAATGTGTTGTTCTCGATATCCAATACGCTGCCGGAATGTACTATTTCTGCGCTTACCTCGTTAAAGCTGTAAATTTCGGCGCTTTCAAAATTGACGTCCGAGTTTATCGTGACCTCCGCGTTTTTGTTTTTGTGCTGGTTCTTGTTTATCAGCACGGTTTTCAGCGCAGTTGCGTCCTCTTGATCGACCGAGGCGTAAACCGAACTCATTATGTCGCCGCCGTTGTCTGCGGATACGATAGTGTTGCCGAAACCGCTTCCCTCGCCGTCATAGTTTGTATAGAGATTTATTGCAGATTTTTGGTAATCAAAGTTTTTGGTGTTGGGCTTTAAGCACGCCATATGAACCCCGTATGTGGCAAAAATGCCCAGCGCGTCCGCAGTGGAAATTCCGCCGCTTATATGCTCGCCGCCGCCGAAGTTGTACTCCGAAAAGGAAAGCTTTGTGCCGGGGTAGTACATACCGATAGAGGCTTCAAGCGTAGGAAGAAGGGGGATATGCTGGTTGTGCATGATAGCAACGGTGCTGTTTTCGGTGTATGTGCTGTCCCAGAGAATTCTGGTCGCCTGAAGTCTGGTATTGTTGGAAAACGCGTCCGTGCTGTCGATTATCGGCTGCAAAAGACCGTTTGTCGCCTCGGTGTGATAGTGGAGGTCGAGAACGTCCAGAAGCCTTGTGCCTGCCTGCTCGGAAGCAGCGCTCATGCTCATAAGGTAGTAATCTATGAACCAGCTGTAATCCTTGCTGTAACTGTTCCTGTCGTCGGAATTTCCGAGGTTTATATACGCCTCGATACCGTTAAGGGACGGACCGTAAACAAGGGCTGTGGGGTCGATTTTCTTTACCGTTTTTGCAAGCTCGGCGGAACGCTCCGCAAGCTCCTTTGCGGTAACGGGCTTGGGTACTGCCGAGGGGTACAGCTTTGACCAGCTTTCGGGCTCGTTGTCGAGGAAATAGCCGTTTATTCCGCCGTCTACGGCATAGCCGTACTTGTTCACGATATAGCTTACGTATTCGTCCATATAGACCGCGCCGTCGCTTATGTCGGGTCTGGAAAGATAGCTGTCGTTTTTGTGGGGGTAAACCTTTGCCCACCTTGTATCGGAGTCAAATTCGGTTATTGCGCCCGAAGCGTCGTTTGCGACAAAGCCCATCATTTGAAGGGTCACATATCTTGACGGGATATTGTATCTCTTTGCCTTGGACACGAGATTTTCGGTATAAAGCCCCGGCGTGCTGCGGATATCCTGGGGATACGCGGCAATAAGGCTGTTTCCGTTTTCTGCACCGTTTTCCGCACCGTTGTTGGAAAAATTCGTCTCCCAGTTATAGGAGGATATCTGTTCCCCCGACTGTTTCAGCGCGTTGACCTTTACCCCCGAAAGGCTCGCGTCGGAATTTATGCCGTAAATATACGGGCTTATGGGTCTTCTGCCCTCGTTTGTGTTTATCGTAACGGTAATGTCCCCCGAATCAAGATACGAGGAACTAAAGGTTGCGGAAACGGTTGATACGCTTCCGAACGTCAGAACAGCAGCTGCACACAGAACGGATACGGCTCTTTTAAAGCTTTTTTTCATTACCATAGTTCACCGTGCCGCAAATGCAGCACCTCTCCTTTCAGTTTTATCCATTATACACCACATTGCGCACAAAAGCAAGCGGTATATTTTTCATTGCGTATCGTAAAAACGCCCGTATCATGCGCAGAAAAAGTGCGCAAAAGGGTAAATCACAGCAAGCAAAGCTATATTTACCGCGGTAAATACACCGAGATACTTAACAGGCTTTGCGCCGTCCGTTTCAAGGTATATGCGGAAGGATATCACGCTTGCAAGGCTTGCCACAAGTGTGCCCAGACCGCCGATGTTAGTGCCGAGAACAAGTGCGCGGCCGTTATCGGTAAAGCCCGACAGCATAAACGCCGCAGGAACATTGCTGATGACCTGACTTGCTGCGGCTGCGGCAAGCATTTCGTTTCCGCCGATAATGTCCGTGACAAACGTCCGCACTGCTTCGATATTCTGTATGTTGCCCACAAAAATGAAGAAGAATGTGAAGGTGAGCAGCAGACCGTAGTCCACCCCTGCAAAAAGCCGCAGGTCGATTATTACCGCCACCGCACACACCGAAGCAAACACCACAATTACGTCCAGCACTCCAAAAACCGCCAGCAGACAAAGTATGAACAGAACTATGTACAGCGCAAGATAGCTTTTGTTGCGTATAGTGACCTCGTCGCGCTTTACGGCTTCAAGGGGCTGATTTTTTATAAATGCGCAAAGTATCAGCACCAGTAGGGCGCTTACCGCGAAAACGGGCGCTGTTGTGGAGAAAAATTCGCTTGGCGTCATGTCGTATTTGTCGTACAGGAACAAATTCTGCGGATTACCGAAGGGAGTGAGCATACTCCCCAAATTTGCCGCAGCGGTCTGAACGGTAACGACGTATATCATCGTCCCGGGACAGCTGCCCAGCAGCACCACAGTAAGGGGCACGAAGGCTATCAGCGCAACATCGTTCGTAACGAGCATTGCCGCAAAAAACGTGATAAACACAAGTATCGTGCCCGTTTTTCGGGAGTACACCGTCTCGCTGTTTCCCAAAAGCTTACGGGATACCGCCGCAAGCAGGTTGCACTCGCGGAAGCCTGCCACCGCTATCATAAGGCAGAAAAGCAGACCTATCGTGTCGGCGTTTACGTAGTCCATATAGTTCGTCACGGGTACGAACAGGCAGGATACAAGCGCCGCCGCACCCGAAATTATTACGAGAAATTCTCTTTTGCAAAATTCAATTATGCCCTTCATTCCGCGTCCCCCGAGTCAGAATATGTTGAGTATCATGCCGCTTATTACGCCCACGGCGTAGACAATTCCCGTTATTGCAAGATTTTCGCGCAGGTTTTTGTTTGCCCTGAAAAGCACGGCAAGTCCCACGCCTGCACCCGTGCAAAGCCCTGCCACCGCCGAGCCGAAGGTTATCGCTCCCTCGGCGTAAAGCTCGGTAATAAGCACCGATGCCGCGCAGTTGGGTATCATTCCCACAAGTCCTGCAAGAAGCGGCTGGAAAACGCCCATGCTGCCGAGAAAATGCTCCACGGTCTCCTCTCCCAAAAGGGACATGACCGTGCCGAGGACAAGGTTTACGGCTAAAATGAAAATGATGATGTTTATAGTGTGCTTGAGCGCAGAATACCATATGCCGTGGCTTCCGCAGCCGCATCCGCTTTCGCTGCATATTTCTCCGATGCTTTCATCATCAGTCTTGATTTTCAGCAGCTTTGTAACTATATCCACCGCTATGCCTGCTATTGCGGCAATTATTACCTTTACAAGCAGAAGCTTCCACACCATACCGATTTTATCGGGGTGGGCAAGAAGCACGGGTACTGCCTCGTCCGAGGTGGACAGAAAGACCGCGATAAGCATACCTGCCGAGATTACCCGTCCTGCGTAAAGATTTGACGCGGCAACGGAAAATCCGCACTGGGGTATACAGCCGATAAGCGCTCCCACAGCGGCGCCACCTGCGCGTCCTCCGCCGCTTTTGCGCAGGAAATTCACAAGCTTGTCCCCTGCTTTGTGTTCGAGAAATTCCATAAGCAGGAACGCAAGGAAAAGAAACGGCAGCATTTTTGCCGAGTCGATAAGCGCGTCAAGAAAAATGTCCGCAAAATCAAAGCCTTCCCCGTGGCTGTGGTCATGCGCCGCAAGCACCGAGGAGACGAAAGCAGAATTATTGAGCATTGGATTTATCCTTTCAGACATCAAAATCATTTAATCTATTTATTATATCACAATTATATATTTTTTTCAAGTTTTTTTGTAATATTTTTAGCGGAAATAGGGCTTGCAGTTTTGCTTATTTTATGGCATAATAGTAATATCTATTTTCATCTTATTTCGGGAAAGGAATGTTAAATTATGGCACCATCTTCACACCAGCTTGTCATAGTGCTTGACTTCGGCGGTCAGTATAACCAGCTTATCGCGCGAAGAGTAAGAGAATGCGGCGTATACTGCGAGGTCAAATCCTACAAGACCTCTATCGAGGAGCTTAAAGCTATGAACCCCGTGGGAATTATCTTTACGGGCGGGCCCAACAGCGTTTATGCCGAAAATTCTCCTGCCTGCTCAAAGGAGATTTTTGAGCTTGGCATCCCTGTTCTTGGCATCTGCTACGGCTGCCAGCTTATGGCGCACCTGCTGGGCGGCAAGGTCTCGACCTGCGTTACCTCCGAATACGGCAAGACGGAGACATTCTACGACAAGTCCAGCGTGCTTTTCGGTGCGGTGAACGACCTTCCCGAAAAGGAAATTTCATGGATGAGCCATACCGACTATATCTCGGAGATACCCGAGGGCTTCCGTATTACGGCGCATACCGCGGACTGCCCTGCGGCGGCTATGGAAAATAAGGAAAAGAAGCTTTATGCTGTACAGTTCCATCCCGAAGTAAACCACACCGTATGCGGTCTGGGCATGATAGACAGCTTCCTCAAAAACGTCTGCGGCTGCACAGGCGACTGGACCATGGGCAACTATGCAAAGACGGCAATTGAGGATATCCGCAAAAAGGTCGGCGACGGAAAGGTTCTGCTGGCGCTTTCGGGCGGCGTGGACAGCTCCGTTGCGGCGGCGCTTCTTGCAAAGGCTGTGGGCGACAAGCTTACCTGCATTTTCGTTGACCACGGCTTCATGCGCAAAAACGAGGGCGACGAAGTGGAACAGGCTTTTGCAGGCTGGGGTATAAACTTTATCCGTGTAAATGCAAAGGAGCAGTTTATGTCCAAGATGCGCGGCGTATCCGACCCCGAAACAAAGCGCAAGATAATCGGCGAGGAGTTTATCCGTGTATTCGAGCAGGAAGCAAAGAAAATCGGCAAGGTGGATTTCCTCGTTCAGGGCACTATTTACCCCGACATTATCGAAAGCGGCACGGGCGACGCTGCCGTTATAAAGTCCCACCACAATGTAGGCGGTCTTCCCGACTATGTTGACTTCAAGGAAATCATCGAGCCTCTGCGCCTGCTGTTCAAGGACGAGGTGCGCGCTCTCGGTAGGGAGCTTGGACTTGCAGAAGTTCTGGTAAGCCGCCAGCCCTTCCCGGGACCGGGACTTGCTATCAGAATTATCGGCGAGATAACCGATGAAAAGCTTGAAATACTTCAGGACGCTGACTTTATCTTCCGAGAGGAAATTGCCAAGGCAGGTCTTGACAAGGAGATACACCAGTACTTTGCGGTACTTACAAATATGCGTTCCGTAGGCGTAATGGGCGACGGAAGAACTTACGATTACACCCTTGCGCTGAGGGGCGTTACCACCACCGATTTTATGACTGCGGACTTTGCGAAGATACCCTACGAAGTGCTTGAGCGCTGCGCAAGCAGGATAGTAAACGAGGTGAAGTCCATCAACCGCGTTGTGTATGATGTTACCACAAAGCCTCCGGCTACTATTGAGTGGGAGTAATTCCAGAGCCTGCATATGACATAAGCTGCCGAAATGTCGCAGCTGCGGTTCTGTACAAACAAAAAATAATCCCGAAAACCTTGCAAAATGAGGTTTTCGGGATTTTATTTTGTCTTATGATAACAGAATTATTCTTAGTGACCACCGAGTTTTACTCAAGCGCCCTGAGTGCCTTTATTCTGCGGAAAATCAGACAAACAAGCATGCCTGCTACGCCCATTACAAAGAATAAGAATGCCGCGCCCGAGCCCTTTCCGCTGCCGAACGCAGCAGTCAGCAATTCGCTTTTCACGCTTTCCATGAACGGCTCAAATACCTTATCCACCAAAATTCCGCCGAGGAAATACCCCACGGGAATGGTGAAAAACTGAAGCGTATTTCTGACTGAATACACCCGTCCCTGCAATTCCTTCGGAACGTTGCTGCGGAAAATAACATCATAATTAGCGCTCATAAGCGGAATAACCAGCCAGCCCAGCACCGCGCCTATACACCACACGACAGTATTATTTCCGAAAGCAAGCAGGAAATTTTCCGTACTCATGGAAATAAGCAGGCAATTGCATATCACGTTTATCCTGCTTTTGGGCTTTGGAAAAAATGTTGCTACCACGCTTCCGAGCAATGTCACAATTCCCACGCAGCTGCTTACCGCGCCTAACGCTGTTTCATCTTTTTTGGACAATATCATCGCAGGAAGCGTCGCATTGTGCATAGAAGCAATAAGATTTATTGCCGATAAAAACAAAATCAGCCAAAGTATGCCCTTGTTGGCTCTGAGATAAACAAGTCCGATCTTTGCGGATTGCAGAAGCGTTTCTCCTCTCTCGGAGCTTTGCTTTGCTTCGGGTATTCTTATAAAGAAAAGCAATACCAAAAATGCCGTGAAAAATGTAATAAGGTCAAATGCGATAACAGCTTCAATTCCCGCAAAAGAGATGACCGCCGCTGCAAAAACAGGCGTCAGAATTGATACAAGGGAATTTGAAAATGAACGCATTCCGCTTGTTTTCTGATAGTGCTTTTCGGGGGTAAGAAACGTTGCCGCAACATCGGAGGCAGGCGACTGCACCGAGTTCATAAGCCCGTTCAGCGCATTGAGAATGTACAGATGCCACACCTCAAGGGCACCGGCTTTCAGCAAAATAAGCGTTGCAACCGTACATAATGCCGCAAAGCTGTCGCAGACAAGCATTACCGCTTTTTTGTTCCACTTGTCGCTTATCGCGCCTGCAAAAATGCTCATTATTACATACGGTGCATAGGAACACACCGTCAGCAGCGATGTTGTAAGCGCAGAGCCGCTTCTTTGATAAAGCCAAATTACCAGCGCAAAATTTGTCATGGAGCTTCCCAGCGAAGAAAATGACTGGGTCAGCCAAAGAATAATAAATGCTTTGAGTTCTTTTAAAGTTTTCATAATACCTTGCTCCTTTTTGAATTTTCGTTATGTCAAAAATGCAAGGTATGACGGTAAGGTCAATGCTCCATGCAGTCCGTCATTCCTTGCATGGAGCTGTGCCGGTACAGATTTTCATTGTATTTCCTCCTTTATTCATGTCCCCGAATATGTTCCACCCGTGTTTTCTTTATTAAGTGTGCCCTCGGTCTCTATAAGCAAACACTTTACCAATGATTTGCAGACGGGACGGTGCTTTGTTCCTTTTGGTATGACAATTAAATCGCCCTCACACAAATGCGTCATTCCGTCTTCAAACTATATGTCGAATTCGCCCTCAATGCAGTAAAACAGTTCATCGGAATTATCGTGGATGTGAAACTCTAACGTTCTGTTTTCAGCCTGCAATACGTTCATCATATGATTATTTAAGGTGCCGACTCTTTTGTATTCAAAAAGCTTTTCTGTCGAATTTGCCTGCCGAAGCAGATTTACCTTTTCAATCATTTTCCTACTCCCACGCCGCTATTTTGCAAAAAGTGAACTGCCTTTGAAAACAGCTCACTTTAAGGTCACATTTGCTTTTTTGCATATTCCAGCAATTCCTTGATATTTGCCTTATCAGTAAAATCCACAGGCGTATCGTAGGCATCAAGCATACCCTTGTCGTCATCCGATGGGTCGTCAATCTTTTGTAAGTGCTTTTTGATCATACTCATCATCAGCTTGTCTGCACCCTTGAGTTTGCTGAAATCAAAGCCGCCGCGGAGGAAGAAATGCCCCATAGACTTTTGCTGTTCTTCGGAGAGAAGCCTGTTCCAGTAAGGGATAAGATCCTTGTCCCTGCCGGGATTTGCACCGACCGCAAACAATATCAGCTTCTTATCCGACAGCTTATCAAGATTTTTTGTAATAAGCTTTAAGCCGTTAAGTCCGCCTGCATACACACCTCCGCCAAGGATTATCATATCATAACCGATAATATCCGCAAGCGACGCATTTTCCTTGATGTCGCAGTTCAGCTCCTCGGCTATCCACTCCGCATATTTTTTTGTGTAACCCGTTTTTGATTTGTAAACCACTATTGTTTTCATATCAGTTAGTCTCCGAAATAGCTTTTTTTTCAGTTCTTGTCTGGTTCAGGATATTTTCCGCCCATTCCTTTATAAAATCAGAACCCGGCGCTTCACACGCCATTGCAGCATATAAGCCTGCCTCGTCCATTCTGCCCGTGTTGAGCATACTCGTTGCCGTAATAAGCGCGGAAAGTGATTTCCCGTATTGTCTCAAATACGGAGGAAGCTTTTTTATCTTGACCTTTTTAATAGTATCGAGAGCCGAATGGAACAGCCCTGCTTCAAGCTGGTATACCGCAAGCACAAGCAGGACGTTCGCGTCCGTTTCAAAGGCTTCAAGGTAGTATATACCCTCGTCGTATGCACGGGTCGCTCCTGCGGTATCCTTATTCTGAATACACATTATCATCTTTACACAGTAATAGTAAGCCGCTGTGCGGAAATCCCCCGTTGACTGTGCAACGTCAAGCACGCTTACAAGGTCTATCTTTTCCAGCACCGAAGCCGCTCTTTCCGTCTCGCCGCGCACGGTATACGCCCCTGCCGCCTCTATCGTCAGATAGTTTTTCATATCGCCCCGTGCGTTTGAGAAAAGCTCGCTTATGTAGTTATCCGAAACGCCCTCGGTGCGCACTATCTTCCAAAGCTTACGCTTCATTTTTCTGAAAGGAGCAGCCTTTAAAACTGCCGCAGCCGCATATGTAATGACCGCCAGAACCAAAGAGCCTGCACCCATTATCGGTATGTACAGCTTTATCTCAAAGCCTGCACCTGCCGTCATAAACAGGTCCTTCACGGTTTTCAGCCCAAAGCCTATGCAGCAGCCGAGAATAAGATATATTCCCCACCACACGCTTATGCCTTTAGCTGTCATCAAAAGCTTTCGTCCCAGCTTCATGGTTTTCTCCTTTCCGCTTTATATCAATTACTTGGTAAGCTCTGCTCTCATTTCCTCGATAATGCCGTTTATATCCTCGTCGCGGTACTTTGCGCCCACCCATATCTCATGGGCAACTGCCGCCTGCCATACAAGCATAGCCATGCCGCCTATCGCAGTAATGCCGTTTTCCGCGGCAATTGCCATAAACCTTGTAACATCGGGGTTGTATATAACGTCAAACACGCACTTGCAGCTTTTTATTACCGCCTCGGAAACGGGGCAGCCCTCAACCTTGGGGTACATACCCACGGGGCTTGCATTGATAAGCAGGTCAAATTCTCCGCTTATCTTGTCGTGAGTTATGACCGTTATCTTCGCGTCGGGCTTCATTTTACGTATCTCGGAAGCGACTTCCTCCGCGCCTGCAACAAATTCGGGAAGGGCAACTATCGTCAGGTCTGCGCCGTGAAGCGCCGCCTCGGTAGCTATCATTCTTCCCACGCCGCCGCAGCCTATTTGCAGCACTTTGCCGTCAAGTCTGCCGCCGCCTGCCTCCAGCGCACGAAGAAATCCAACGCAGTCGGTGTTGTAGCCTGTGGTCTTTCCGTCACGTACAGAAACGCAGTTTACGGAATTGTAGCGCTTTGCCGAGTCGTCAAGCCCGTCTATGTGTCCGATTATGTCCACCTTAAAGGGGATAGTGATGTTGTATCCGCCAAGAGAGTTCAGCTCATCTGCCTTGTCTGCAAGCTTCTCGGGAGGTATCTCGTAAAGCCCGTACTCCGCGTCGGTAATGCCGTCAAGCTCGAAAAGCCGCTTGTGTATCGCAGGAGACATCGTATGCCCCAAGGGATAGCCGAGTAAACCGTATTTCGCCATTTTAATTACCTCTTTTATTATATAGTACAGTGTTCTTTTTGTGACAATATCTTAAATGTGCCTTTTTATCTCACATCATAGTAAAACTTGTCCGCCGCTTCCCTGTTTGTACCCGTAAAAATTTCTTTTGTAAGCTTACGGTTTTTCACAAGATACCAGTCGCCGAACTCGTCAAACTTGCGGCTTGAAGTGATGATCCTTGCATTTGGAAGCACGCCGTATCTTCTGCCTGTTTTTTCGCCATGGCGTTTCAGCCGTACCGCAAAATCAAGATCCTCAACGCTGACAAGACTTTCGTCAAAGCCGCCGACAGCGTCAAAATCCTTTTTCAGACACCAGAACATTCCGCCCATAAGCGGAGCTTTTTCTCTTATCATAACGGGAATGATGTTCATTGCAACATACGCCGCCGAAACCGCAATTCCGGGGGACATTCTGTCAAACTGAGAAACAGTTCCGCCGCCGACGTACAGCCCCGATTTCAGCATTTTATGTATCTCAATGAATGAGTTTTCCGACATTTTGCTGTCTGCGTCTATGGTAACGATAATTCTTCCCATAGCCCGTGCCGCACCTGCGTTGCGTATCCTGCTTATGTGCTTATCCTCGTTGGGAATGACCTGCGCGCCGTAGGAAAGAGCGATCTCCGCAGTTCTGTCCGTGCAGCGGTTTGCAACAACTATGACCTGCACGCTTCCCTCGGGAGCGTGTGAAGCCGCTTTCCGCACCGCTTCAAGACAGCCGCCTATATATTTTTCCTCGTTATGTGCAGGAATTATCACCGTGAAAATCGGTTTTGCCATAAAAATCCGTCCTTATTTCAGAAGTTCCAGCGCCTTTTCAAGAGTTTTCGCATTTTCAACATTCACGGCGTTTACGTCCTTGAGGGTTTTCTTTACAAGTCCCGTCAGCACCTTGTTGGGTCCCAGCTCAACAAAGTTTTCGTATCCTGCCGCTTTAAGCGCAGCAAGCTCCGAGGTGAACTTTACGGGGGAAACGATATGCTTTGCAAGCTTTTCGGGCATACCGTCAAAGTCCGTCTGCTTGCAGCCTGTGAGGTTGGAGTAGAAGGCTACCGCAGGCTTGTTGAAGGTAACGCCCATGCCGCCAAGAGCCGCTTCAAATTCCTCTGCGGCAGGCTGCATAAGCTTTGAATGGAAAGCGGAGGATACACCCAGCTTTACCGCCTTTGCGCCCGACTCCGCAAGCTTTGCCGCAGCTTTTTCGGCAGCCTCGGTCTCACCTGCGATAACGGTCTGCACGGTGGAATTATAGTTTACTGGCACAACATATCCCTCGGTCTCGGAGCATACCTGCTCTATCTCCTCGGGGGTCTTGCCGATAATTGCGTACATTGCTCCGCTGCTGTTTTCGGAAGCCCTCTGCATTGCCGCAGCCCTTGCCTTGATGACCTTAAAGCCGTCCTCGAAGGAGAGAACCCCCGAAGCGACCATTGCCGCATACTCGCCCAGAGAGTGTCCCGCAACCGCGGAAAATTCCACGCCGTTCAGCTTCATTATCTCAAAAGCGGTGAGGGACGTTGCCATTATCGCAGGCTGAGAAATGACCGTCTGCGCAAGCTCCGCGTCGGTCGAATTGTTTATCTTTTCGGCAAGGTCAAAGCCCAGTATCTCGCTTGCTCTTGCGTACACGTCCACCTGAGGATAAGCCTCGCAAAGCTCCTTGCCCATTCCCACATACTGTGAGCCTTGTCCCGAAAATAAAAATACAGTTTTTGACATATCCAAAATTCCTTTCAAATTTAAAATTGATGAGCAAATACCGCCCGTATGCAAAATTTTTCTTTAAATAAAATATTTAATTGCCCGAAATCGGTTGACAACGGGAGCGAAAAATATTACAATGTATGTATGTGCATAATTATTCTGCGGCGGAATTAGCAGCCGTTGTTAATAATATACCATATTTATTGCCGAATTACAATAGATTATCGCAGATTTTTTTGCGGAAATATTACGGAGGTTATTATTTTGTTTGGAATTGATATTTTGGGTACGGGCATTTACACCCCTTCTATCCGCGTAACGAACGACGATATGGCAAAAATTGTAGATACAAACGACGAGTGGATATCAACACGGACGGGCATCAAGTCCCGTAATCTTACCGACGGCGAGCCTACTTGGAAAATGGGCGCGGAGGCTGCAAAGCAGGCGCTTGAAAACGCAGGCATTGACGGCTCCGAGGTAGGACTTATCATCGACACCACCGTAACAAGCGACTTTATGACGCCCTCTGTTGCCTGCCTTATCCAGCGTGAAATAGGCGCGGCAAATGCGGCTGCCTTTGACCTTAACGCTGCCTGCTCGGGCTTTGTTTACGCTCTTGACACGGCAAAGCGCTTCCTCCAGACCGACGACAATTTGAAATACGTGCTTGTTGTTGCAAACGAGACGCTGTCAAATTTTGTGGATTTCAGCGACCGTTCCTCCTGTATCCTTTTCGGTGACGGCGCTGCTGCGGCAGTTGTGACACGCTCGGAAAAGCTGTTTGCAAGCTTCCTCGGCGCTGACGGCAAGGGCTCGGTAGCTCTTTACGCAAAGAACGCTCCCGTTTATCACCCTTTCAGAAAAACCGAAAAAAATCTCATGGAAACAAACGAATTTGCTGCAGGAACAACAAAGCTTATCCAGGACGGCAAGGAGGTATACAAGTTCGCGACTAAGGCTCTGCCCGAGGCGGCGTCAAGGGCTGCGGAGAAGGTCGGTCTTGACATAAGCGAGATTGATTGGTTCATTCCTCACCAGGCAAATATCAGAATAATCGAGACTGCCGCAAAAAATATCGGCGTTTCTATGGATAAATTCATTGTCAACATCGAAAATCACGGCAACACCTCCAGCGCGTCCATTCCCATTGCGCTGCATGAGGCAATTGCCGAGGGAAAAATCAAAAAGGGCGAAAAGATATGCCTTGTAGGCTTCGGCGCAGGTCTTACCATGGGCGCTGTCATTATGGAGTATTGATATGCTTTATGACATATTTTCTCCCGAATTTTGGGATTATCTGGACGCACTTACCCTTAAAGCCTTTGAATTTCTTACCCAGAAAAGCCTTATCACCCTTGTTATCCAAGGTGTCCTGCTCACATTTTCGCTGTGGGACAAAAACAGCCGCTTTTTCGTTATCCTTGCGGCGATAGGCGTATATTCTATACGGGTAAATTTTTCGGTATGGGACAATATTCGCCGCAGAGAGCTTGCGGAAAGGCGTACCCAGGAATCAAGAAGCAGGCAGTATGCCCTGCTGAGAAGCAGAGGTCCGGAAAAATTCCGTGAGCTGATGTTCATTCCCGAGGAGGAAATCCCCGATGACAAAGGAAATACGGCTTTGTCTGGATATTTCCCCCGTTTTATACAAAAACTAACAGCAGTTTAATCCAAAACAGAAAGGACAAATTATTATGGCTAAAACAGCGATTATTACAGGTTCATCAAGAGGTATCGGCGCGGCTATCGCCCTCAGACTTGCAAAGGACGGCTACAACATTGCTCTCAACGACCTTAACGAGGGTATGTTTGAAAATAACACAATTGCGGAGGATATCCGCGCTCTCGGCGTTGAGGCGGAGATTTTCTGCGCCGATGTTTCCAAGTATGACCAGTGCGAGGCTATGGTCAAGGCGGTAAAGGAGCGCTTCGGCACTATTGACGCCCTTATCAACAACGCAGGCATCACCCGTGACGGACTCATGGCAAGAATGCCCGAGGAGCAGTACGACCTCGTTATTGCGGTAAACCAGAAGAGTGTATTCAACATGATGAAATTTGTTGGCAACGTTATGATTCGCCAGAAGAAGGGCAAGATCGTTAACCTTGCTTCCGTTGCAGGTCTTTACGGCAACCCCGGTCAGATCAACTATTCCGCTTCAAAGGCTGCTATCATCGGCATGACCATGACAGCCGCTAAGGAGCTTGGTTCAAGAAATATCACGGTAAACGCGGTCGCTCCCGGCTTTATCAAGACCCCCATGACCGACAAGCTTACCGATGAGCAGAAGGCAAAAATGCTTGAAGCTATCGCAATGAAGCGCTACGGCACCGTTGAGGAGATCGCAGGCGTTGTATCCTTCCTCTGCTCCGAGGACAGCTCCTATGTAACGGGTCAGACTATCGAAATCTCGGGCGGTCTGTCGATGTAAAAACAAAACAACTTCGTTGTTTTGTTTCCAAGTTTTATTTTTCAAGCTGCCGCTTGAAATTTTGCTAAAGCAAAACCATAAAACTTTTAGTTTGCTTCATTATCAAAATTAATAAAGACAAAACAATTCTGTTGTGTTGTTTCCAATTTTTGAAATACAAAAAATATCGGCACTTTGTTAAAAAACAATAACCATTTGTAAAAATAATATACCTTTATACAGAAAGGATAATAAAAACAATGAGTAAAAGAGTTGTAATCACAGGTATGGGCGTAGTATCCCCCGTGGGCAACACCTTGGAGGATTTCTGGAACAGCCTTAAAGCAGGAAAGCACGGCTTCGGCTTTGTTGACGATATCACAAGCGAGGGCTTTGACGTTAAAATTGCCGCAAGAACAAAGGATTTTTCCTGCGACAAATATATCGACAAGAAGGAAGCGCGCCGCATGGACCGTTTCACACAGTTTGCGGTGGTTTCCGCTCTGGACGCACTCGCTGACAGCGGCACCGATTTCAAGGACATTGACCCCTACCGCGCAGGCGTAATTTTCGGCGTTGGCATCGGCGGTCTTAACCTTACTCTTCAAGAGCATGACAAGTACCTCGAAAAGGGTACTGACAGAATTTCCGTTTTCTATGTGCCCATGATGATAGGCAACATGGCGGCAGGAACTATTTCCATGCGCACAGGCTTTAAGGGCGACAACTTCTGCACCACCACAGCCTGCGCTTCCTCCACTCATGCAGTGGGTGAGGCGTTCAGAAAGATAAAGGACGGCTACCTTGACGTTTGTATCGCAGGCGGTGCAGAGTCCTGCGTAAGCGAGTTTGCTCTCGGCGGCTTCAACAACATGAAGGCGCTGACCCGTTCCGACGACCTTGACAGATGCTCTATCCCCTTTGATGCCGAGAGAAACGGCTTCGTTCTGGGTGAAGGCTGCGGCGCGCTTGTCCTTGAAGAGCTTGAACACGCAAAGGCTCGCGGAGCAAAGATTTACGCGGAAATCGCAGGCTACGGCGCAACAGGCGACGCATACCACATGACAAGCCCTTCCCCCGAGGGAGACGCTGCGGCGCAGGGCATGATAAACGCATACACTGAGGCAGGTCTCAAGGCTGAGGATATCGACTATATCAACGCTCACGGAACATCAACGGGTCTTAACGACAAGTACGAGACAAAGGCTATCAAAAAGGCGCTGGGCGAGGAAAAGGCTCACAAGGTGGCTATCAACTCCACAAAGTCAATGACGGGTCATCTTCTCGGCGCGGCAGGTGCAGTTGAAGCTATCGTTACCGCACTTTCGGTAAAGAACGACTACGTTCACGTTACAAGAGGATACAAAGTTCCCGACCCCGAGTGTGACCTTGACTACTGCACCGAGGGCGGAAGAAACATGACCGTCAACGCGGCGCTTACAAACAGCCTCGGCTTCGGCGGACACAACGCGACCCTCTGTATCGTAAAATATAAGGACTAATGGAGGCTTCACGATGAGCAACAAAATTTATGACTTTGAACTTGAAACAATTGCCAAGCTTGCTGATATTGTCAATGAAAAGGAGCTTGGTGAGATAACCATAACAACAGGCGAAAAGAGCATAACCGTCAAGGGCAAAAAGTGTCCTCCGCCCCCTCCAATGGGCGGTATGCCCATGGCGGCAATGCCCGTTTCCGCACCTGCTCCCGTACAGGCGGCTGCTGCGGAAGCACCTGCAAAGATTAGCGGCAACGTGGTAAAATCCCCCATCGTGGGCACTTTCTATGCAGCCTCGTCACCCGACAAGCCCCCCTTTGTTACCGTGGGCAAGCAGGTCAAAAAGGGCGACGTGCTTATGATAATCGAGTCCATGAAGCTTATGAACGAGGTACAGAGCGAATTTGACGGCACCGTTGAGGAGATACTCGTAAAGAACGGCGACCCCGTTGAGTTCGACCAGCCTATAATGATAATCAAATAATTAAACGAGGTGTAACATCATGCCACTTATGACTCAGGAACAGATAATGGAAGTTATCCCCCACCGCGACCCGTTCCTCCTCATTGACACGATCGAGGAAATGGAAGTGGGCAAGCGCGTTGTGGCAACCAAATACATGAAGCCCGACGAATTCTGGTTCAAGGGACATTTTCCCGACTACCCCGTTGTGCCGGGTGTTCTTATGCTTGAAATGTGCGCACAGGCGGGCGCTGTCGCAATGCTTTCCATGCCCGAAAACAAGGGCAAGATAGGCTTTTTCGGCGGCGTTAAGGAAGCAAAGTTCCGCCGTCAGGTAGTTCCGGGCGACCTGCTCCGCATTGAGGTGGAGATAATCAAGGTAAAAGGCCCCGTAGGCGTTGGCAAGGCAATTGCCACGGTAAACGGCGAAAAGGCGGTTGCCGCTGAAATTTCCTTTGCAATCAAGTAATTTCCGAAAGGATACAGATTATGTTCAAAAAGGTACTTATCGCCAACCGCGGCGAAATTGCTGTCAGAGTAATACGGGCGTGCCGTGAGCTTGGTCTGAAAACGGTTGCGGTATTTTCCACCGCCGACCGCAACGCTCTCCATGCAAAGCTTGCGGATGAGGCTGTCTGCATAGGCGGTGCTGCAACAAAGGACAGCTACTTAAACGAAAAGGCTATTATCGCAGCCTGCGAGATAACGGGCGCGGACGCAGTTCACCCCGGCTTCGGCTTTCTTTCCGAAAACGCGGCTTTTGCAAGGAACTGCGCTAAATGCGGCATAACCTTTATCGGACCTGCTCCCGAGTCCATTGAAATGCTGGGCGACAAGGCGGCGGCAAAGGAAACCATGAAAAACGCAGGCGTGCCGGTTATTCCCGGCAGCGACGGTGCTGTAAAATCTATGGACGAAGCCAAAAGGCTTGCCGAGGAGATAGGCTTTCCCCTTATGGTCAAGGCGTCGGCAGGCGGCGGCGGACGGGGTATCCGTCTCGTTGAGCGCATGGAAGACCTTGAAGCACGTATAACCGAGGCAAAGCAGGAGGCGCTGAATTACTTCGGCGACGACAGCATTTACATGGAGAAATTCATCGTCAACCCCAAGCATATCGAGTTTCAGATACTTGCGGATATGCACGGCAACGTTATCCACCTTGGCGAGCGCGACTGCTCCATGCAGCGCCGCAACCAGAAGGTGCTGGAGGAAAGCCCTGCGGTCATCATGGACACGGGTCTTAGGGACAGAATGGGCAGAGCGGCTGTGGCGGCGGCAAAGGCTTGCGGCTACTACAACGCAGGCACTATCGAGTTCCTTGTGGACGACAAGAAGAATTTCTATTTTATGGAGATGAACACCCGTATTCAGGTGGAACACCCCATTACCGAGTTTGTTACAGGCGTGGATCTTGTTCAGGCGCAGCTTAAAATTGCGGCAGGCAAGGAGCTTCCCTACGAGCAGGAGGATATCCGTATCAAGGGGCACGCTATCGAGTGCCGCATAAACGCGGAAAGTCCCGAGCATAATTTCCGTCCCTGCCCCGGAAAGATAAATTCTCTGCATATCCCCGGCGGTCCCGGAATACGCATTGACAGCTCCGCTTATCAGGGCTACACAATTTCCCCTTACTATGACAGCATGATCGCAAAGCTTATTGTTTACGCTCCCACACGAAAGGAAGCTATTGCCAAAATGAACTGGGCGCTGGCTGAATTTATCGTGGAGGGCGTGGATACCAACATTGATTTTCAGCTTTCCCTTATCCGCGACCCCGTGTTTGAAGAGGGAAAATATGACATCGGCTATCTGGGCAGAAAGATGAAGTAGGGCGCGCACTAAGGAGTGATTTGATTGGCAGAAAAAAGATGTCCGCTTTGTCAGGGCAGGCTCGTTAAGGGCGAGTGTCCGTCCTGCGGATATACCGTTCCCAGCGAGGAGGATCTGAGCGCGGTCTACAACTATGAACCGTCGGATTACCCCCAACCCGAGGAACCCATGCAGATGAGGGAAATTACCCCCGACGTGCAGATGGATGAGATATACCCGGGACGTGCCGACCCGCCCAAATTCAAGGTTCGCGATAACGGCGGAAAGACTGTTAAGGGTACTGCGGAGGAAAGCCCCTTTGCAAACAAGGGTGCTGCGGAAGGAAGTCCCTTTGCAAACAATGTTAATACTGCTGCCGACAACGGAAACCCCTACGCAAACCAGGACGGCAGCTTTAAGCCGTACAACTCGCCTTTCGCAAATCAGACTGCAAACAATACGGGCAGTATCGGGGAGTTTTTCCAGAAATATTGGTGGATGCTGCTTATGTCGTTTTTCTTTCCTATTATTGGAGTGATCTTATTTATTATGGATAAAAACGACTTGAAAAACAGCAGCTATAAATGGATCTTTATTGCCGCGATCGTCCTCGGATTTATACTGCCTCCCTGATGAGACAGATTTTCAGCTATTCATAAAAGGAGTGAACAACTTGGGTCTGGAAGAGTTATTTAATGTGGTCAAGGTTCGTCTTAACGGAAATGATGAGGAAAAAACGGAAAAAGACGACTCAGCCGTAAGAGTGCCCGACAATATGCTGTTCAAGTGCCCTCGGTGTCTTAACGTGATAATGACCGAAGAGCTTGAAAAAAATCTCAGAGTGTGCCCCGAATGCGGCTATCACGCACGGCTTACCGCTCCCGAGCGTATCAGCCTTATTGCCGATAAAGACAGCTTCAGCGAGTTTGACGCGGATATGCTAAGCGCAAACCCGATAGATTTCCCCGACTATGCCGAAAAGCAGCAAAAGCTCCGTGAAAGCACGGGCTTAAAGGACGCTGTTATAACGGGCGAATGTACCATACGGGGCGAAAAATGCGTTATCGGCGTAATGGACTCGCGTTACATGATGGCTTCCATGGGAAGCGTTGTGGGCGAAAAAATTACCCGTGCATTTGAGTATGCCACCGAAAACAGGCTGCCGATAATTCTTTTTACCGCTTCGGGCGGCGCAAGAATGCAGGAGGGCATAGTTTCCCTTATGCAGATGGCTAAGACAAGCGGTGCAGCGGCTCGCCACAGCGACGCAGGACTGCTCTACATCACAGTTATGACCGACCCCACAACGGGCGGTGTGACCGCTTCCTTTGCTTCTTTGGGGGACATCATAATTGCAGAACCGAAGGTACTTATCGGTTTTGCAGGAAGGCGCGTTATCGAGGGCACTATCAAGCAGCGGCTTCCCGATGATTTCCAGTCGGCGGAATTTATGCTTGAACACGGCTTTGCAGATATGATAGTCGAGCGCAAGTCCATGCGCCGTACTATTGCGCATATTCTTAAGCTTCACAAAACAGGAGGTAACGCATAATGGAAAAATTAAACAAGCTTACCCCCTATGAGCGTCTCGAGGTAGTGCGCCACAAGGGCAGACCTACCATTCGGGACTATATCCCCCTTATCTTCGACGAGTTCTGGGAGATGCACGGCGACCGCCTTTACGGCGATGACGGTGCAATTATGGGCGGCATCGCTTCCATAAGCGGCATACCCGTTACGGTCATTGCCGAGGTAAAGGGCAGAAATATCAACGAAAACAAGGACAGCAACTTTGCTATGCCCCACCCCGAGGGCTACCGCAAGGCGCTCAGGCTTGCAAAACAGGCGGAGAAGTTTCACCGTCCCGTGATATGCTTTATCGACACCCCCGGCGCGTTCTGCGGCGTTGAAGCGGAAAAGCGCGGACAGGGCGAGGCTATTGCAAGAAATCTTATGGAATTTATGCGGCTTAGGACTCCCGTGATAAGCGTTGTGCTTGGCGAGGGCGGAAGCGGCGGCGCGCTTGCTCTCGGAGTATGCGACGAGCTTGCGGTGCTGGAAAATTCCATTTATTCGGTGATTTCCCCCCGAGGCTTTGCTTCTATCCTCTGGAAGGACGCAGGCAGGGAGAAGGAAGCCTGCTCCATAATGAAAATTACAGCCGAGGATATGCTTGAGCTTGGTGTGGCAGAGAAGATAATCGAGGAGCCTTTTGGCGGCGCTCATAACGATATTAGTCAAACTGCCGAAAATATAGGTGAATTTTTATATAAAACTCTACACAAAAAAATGAAAATAGATATTGACGTTTTGCTAAATGAACGATATACTAAGTTTAGAAAAATCGGTGAGTTCATCGAGTAAAATTTTTACAGCATATAGAGACGTATGTCTTTATAAATAAAAATAATATGAACGGAGGCAATATCATGGTATTCGATAAGGTAAAGGAAATCATTATTGACCAGCTCGACGTTGAGGCTGATAAGGTTACAGCAGGCGCTAACATTCAGGACGACCTTGGCGCAGATTCTCTCGACGTTGTTGACCTCGTAATGAGCCTTGAAGAGGAATTCGATGTTGAAATTCCCGATGAAGCTGTTGAGGGCATCAAGACTGTCGGCGATATCGTTAAGTATATCGAAGACAATCAGTAAGTTCAGAAACGGGAAGTGCGCTGCGGAGTACGTTTTGTATCGTCCGACAGCGCATTTTTGCTATATTAATATAAAGGGGCTGATAACATGAACCAAAACCCGATAATAAAGGAAATGACCGAGGATATCATACGTATCTGCGACCCGTTCCAGATTTTTCTCGTATCCCAAAAAAATAATTCCAAGGGCGAGCTGACATCGTTCAAGGTCTGCATTGTTGTTGCCGACAAGTATTCGAGCCATGCCGACCTTGAAACGGAGATACTGCTGAAAACCGACTGCCCCGTTCCCTGCGACATAATCGTATACACCGTAAGCGAGTGGACCGAGTGCATTGACGACGACTGCACCTTTGCGTACAGAATTGATACCGAGAGGAATTTGCTATATGAGCAGAAGAAGTAACCACACGACGGACAGCAAACGCTATTTTGACTGGCTTTATCACGCGTATCAGGACCTGCTGGCGGCACGTATGCTTATCGAGGATAACCGCCTGTACGGCCCCACGGTTTTCCATTGCCAGCAGGCGATAGAAAAGAGTCTGAAGGCGTTCCTCCTTTTCAAGCACCGCAAGCTTTTCGATGGTCACAACCTGACATGGCTCTGCAAGCAGGCGGCGTTGACCGACCAAGCCTTTACACAATGGATAGGCAAAAGCACGCTTCTTAACCGTTTCTATATCGAGACGCGGTACCCTGCCGATATTCCCGAGGAGATAAGCCGCGAGCTTGCGGAGGATATTCTTGCCGCAACCGAGGAAATGACGGAGTTTATCTGCGACGCTGTTAAGTTTGATTATAACAGCTATCATAAGCGGGGGAAGAAGTAGTGCTGTTTTAATTTACCAATGAGATTCGGAATTTTAACTCAAGAACCGTGAGGCAAGGAATGATTCTGAAAAACTTGAAATTATCATTAATGCTTTTCCTCAAGCGTATGATATGTTTCTCAAAATGCTGAATTAGGGGGAATCGTATGGGGGTTTTAAAAATCAAAGATACAAGAACTAAGAAAGAACAAGAGCTTAGTGAAAAATTATCAGAAAAAATGGTTGAATACAAAGAAAAGTTTGATGATGATTTTTGCACAGAATTTCTTCCAATAACAAAAGAAGAAATCATAAAAAACATTGACAGGTGTATTAAGCATAATAAAAAATGGGAGGGTTATATCGTTCCTGAAATCGATGAAAATGATTTAATTTGAAATAAGCACTCTGAATAAGGGTGCTTTTAATTTTGCCTAAAAGGGTTGGGAAAAATGAAAGTCATAAGTGAACGCATAGTAAATATTGCTGATATGGAAGCAAAAATTCAGTCAGCCCGAATGTGTGCCGATTCCGCTTTTAAAATCGGCACGGCTGTGAATTTTAACTCACACGCCCGTGAGGGCGCGACTTAGTGACCTCTTCCGTGTCACCTGCTGCCGCCCTATTTCAACTCACACGCCCGTGAGGGCGCGACCTAAACGGAATAATTTGAAGTTTTTACCGCGCAAAATTTCAACTCACACGCCCGTGAGGGCGCGACGTTAGCGCTGAAAACGGCCGAGGTTGTGAAAATCATTTCAACTCACACGCCCGTGAGGGCGCGACAGGAAACGTTGATGAGTATGCTCTAAAATATGAGAATTTCAACTCACACGCCCGTGAGGGCGCGACGCTTGAATTTGGCTATATTCCGACCAAATCTTGTCATTTCAACTCACACGCCCGTGAGGGCGCGACAGCGACGCGGAAAATACTATCACCATCTGAGTATATTTCAACTCACACGCCCGTGAGGGCGCGACCGGTACATTCCTTTGCGACGCACGTCAGCAAGCTAATTTCAACTCACACGCCCGTGAGGGCGCGACCAGACGAGGTACCCAACAAGGCGTTCACAGATTTATTTCAACTCACACGCCCGTGAGGGCGCGACTGCGCGACCTAAAGGAAGATAAAGACTTAAAGCAATTTCAACTCACACGCCCGTGAGGGCGCGACATTATGGTGATGTTCGTTATTCTGACGGCTCAAATTTCAACTCACACGCCCGTGAGGGCGCGACGTTGATAACCTTTGTTTTTATCGTTATCGGATTTTTTATTTCAACTCACACGCCCGTGAGGGCGCGACGGAATTCGGAAAGGCTATGAAAAGAATTGTGATATTTCAACTCACACGCCCGTGAGGGCGCGACTCCGTTATTTGCGGCTTAACAAAAGTATCATTGATTTCAACTCACACGCCCGTGAGGGCGCGACGATAGACGGCGCAAGGGAAACAAAGTTTGCCGACATTTCAACTCACACGCCCGTGAGGGCGCGACGTTGACGGATTGACCGTTGTAGAAAGTGATGAAATATTTCAACTCACACGCCCGTGAGGGCGCGACCGGACAAAAACATTTACAAGGTCAAACCTCTGCTGATTTCAACTCACACGCCCGTGAGGGCGCGACAGTTCAAAAAGAATATTGCGGCGACTCTTCCATTCATTTCAACTCACACGCCCGTGAGGGCGCGACCATTTTCTTTCCGTGATTTCATTCCTTTTTTTCAGATTTCAACTCACACGCCCGTGAGGGCGCGACACGATGAAACATTGTTACCATACAAAGAAAAAATATTTCAACTCACACGCCCGTGAGGGCGCGACGAATATTTCGTAAATTAGTTTCTCGGCGGACAGGCATTTCAACTCACACGCCCGTGAGGGCGCGACCATGAGGTGGTTTTATGGATTATGAAATTATTTCAATTTCAACTCACACGCCCGTGAGGGCGCGACATCGCAGGTGCTTATGACATTTTTACCGAAACGCATTTCAACTCACACGCCCGTGAGGGCGCGACACTCTACGGCGATTTTGGCACGCCCCCCCGGCACATTTCAACTCACACGCCCGTGAGGGCGCGACTATTATTTATACCTCAAACGAGGACGAAATCAAAATTTCAACTCACACGCCCGTGAGGGCGCGACAAGGTTATAATGAATGACAACTACCGTGTTAGTGATTTCAACTCACACGCCCGTGAGGGCGCGACGCAGGAATTGATTTCGATTTCCAACGCCTGCTGCATTTCAACTCACACGCCCGTGAGGGCGCGACGAGTTGGGGCATATCCTAATGGGTCACGCCTTGCGATTTCAACTCACACGCCCGTGAGGGCGCGACCGGAACTTATTCGCAGATTGATTTTGATTTCGTCATTTCAACTCACACGCCCGTGAGGGCGCGACTTTCATTCCAAATGTCGATAATGGGAAAAACATCGATTTCAACTCACACGCCCGTGAGGGCGCGACGTCGTTGTGAAAATCGAGAATAAATCTTAACGCACATTTCAACTCACACGCCCGTGAGGGCGCGACCCAAGATTTAATAAACAAATATGCTGGAACAGGAATTTCAACTCACACGCCCGTGAGGGCGCGACCAACGGCAACTACGGCATTTTTGCCGACAGCAACATTTCAACTCACACGCCCGTGAGGGCGCGACTACATGTCATTTCACAGACGGCATCTCCGACAGGATTTCAACTCACACGCCCGTGAGGGCGCGACCCGAGTGCCGTGTTCATCTCCACAACGCCGCCCGAATTTCAACTCACACGCCCGTGAGGGCGCGACCCACATAATGGAGTATTATGCAATAGTTTTTTGAATTTCAACTCACACGCCCGTGAGGGCGCGACCATCATCAAAGAACGAGGTCTGACCCGGAAACGATTTCAACTCACACGCCCGTGAGGGCGCGACGTAAACCTGTCGCCTTGAGGTGTTCCGAAAGACATTTCAACTCACACGCCCGTGAGGGCGCGACACGCGTAAATATTAAACTGTTTGATGAAACTGCTGATTTCAACTCACACGCCCGTGAGGGCGCGACAATTTCAGCTTCGTGAATAGCTCCCATAAGGCTAATTTCAACTCACACGCCCGTGAGGGCGCGACATGATTATCGATAATTGGGACAAAGACCCCGAAATTTCAACTCACACGCCCGTGAGGGCGCGACGATTTCAAACGTTTATACATCATATCGCATAAATATTTCAACTCACACGCCCGTGAGGGCGCGACCTTCTTTGCATGGCGTACATAGATAGCCTTAAAATTTCAACTCACACGCCCGTGAGGGCGCGACTATCATTAATGTATCAAAACGACACATTTTTTAAAATTTCAACTCACACGCCCGTGAGGGCGCGACGGTATATCAGTGCCGAGTTCTTCGGGTGGCGGCGTATTTCAACTCACACGCCCGTGAGGGCGCGACAGCAACCGTTTAGGGAATCCGTGCAGGAGGTTACATTTCAACTCACACGCCCGTGAGGGCGCGACCACGGCAACATTGCTTTATAGTTTCCAACCGGATATTTCAACTCACACGCCCGTGAGGGCGCGACCCTTGAAGCCTATGCGCTCTCGGAAGGTATTGAAATTTCAACTCACACGCCCGTGAGGGCGCGACGAAAAATCCCAGACCGCCGAAAGGCTGGCATATCATTTCAACTCACACGCCCGTGAGGGCGCGACCCTAACAGTCCGTCGGCTGCAAAGCTTGATGAAATTTCAACTCACACGCCCGTGAGGGCGCGACTATCCGCGGCAAGCAGCGTTTCACTATTGCCCATATTTCAACTCACACGCCCGTGAGGGCGCGACCATGTGTCCTCGTTTTCATTGCAGTATTGCTTCACATTCCAACTCACACGCCCGTGAGGGCGCGACGGAATGTACGCTGACCGACC
>JAGAUA010000019.1 GCA_017847885.1 Oscillospiraceae bacterium | reverse complement strand
GCTGACAGAAAATCTCTGACGGCTTGATAAAGTGCGCCTGCAAGCAGATTTACAGAGGCAATATGCCCGTTACAAAGCTTTATACGTTTAACTTGACTTGCGTGATTTTATTGGTGGCTTTGTACGGTGTTGCCTTAATTCCTTTGCGCCCGATTCAAGCTGTGCGGACGCCTGCGATACGCTGTTAAAATAGGTTTCCGTTCCGCCAAGTGCCGCATTATTGCCCGTAAGCAGAGTAAGCGTGCTTTCAAGCTGTTCGATTTGCACTTTCAATTTTGCAGCTTCCTCGGCATATTGAGGTATATTTTCTATTTGTGCAAGCTGAGCTTTAAGCTCTGTGATTTGTGCCGTAAGCTGTGAAATTGCCTGCTCGTTTCCTGCTTTCAAAGCGTCTATATCAAGCCCGTTTGCACCCATTGCCGCCTTATAGCTTGCATAATCCAGACCTTTATTCAGCTGTGCAATGCCGCTGTAAAGCTTGTCAATTCCCGACTTTATCTGCGTCGATGCAGAAGCAAGCTGCTCCGGTTGGTCCGCACTTGACGATACTCCCGAAAGAGAGGTCTGTATCTTTATCAGCGCGCTTTTCACCTCGGCAGAACCGTCCACAAGTTCTGCGGATTTTTCGTTTAGTTCGGAGAGTCCCTCCTGTGCCTCGGCAATACCATCACGCAGCTTCTCTATACCCTCGTTCAGGTCGGAAACGCCGTCGTTAAGCTCCACAGTACCATCGTAAAGTTCCTTTGCACCGTCATCAAGCTCCACTGCTCCGTCTGTGAGGTCGGTTATTTTGCCGTTTATGTCCTCGTCAATATCAAGGCCAAGGTTCATTTTAATTCCGTTAATGGAACCTTCCGCCATTTCAAAATCCGTAACATCGGCAAGGATTGACTTTTCCAGACCCTTGTCTGGCAAAACGGTATATGTTATCTGCTTTTTGCTGCCAACGTTTGCAACGGTAGCACCCTCCGCAGAAATGTTTCTGCATAGCTTAGTATCAAGGGTAAATGAGCATTGCAAAGCGTAATTTTCATAAAAATCCGTGCCGCATTTTTCGTTTTCGGTAATGCTGATTTTTATTTCAAGAGCACCGCTTTTGCCTGCAATTTCTTTCGCAGAAAGCTCCTTGCCGTCAAGAAAATATTTTATCGAGATGTTCCACGGTATCTCCGTATTTTTCAGCGTACCCTGATAATAAACCTTGCCGTTTTCGGGAGAGGAAAAGGTTATCTCATCGCCGCTTTGCACGATATTCCCGTCCATATTCAGCAGCTTTACATCGGCATAATCGCCGTAGTCGGTAATGTCTCCGCCGTCAAAGCTGTTCACCGCATAAACGCTGTTGACGCTGCCGTCTGCGCCTGCCATTATGTATATGACCTCTTCCTTTTCGGCTGCAAAAACAGGAACCCCACAGGATGATACAAGGCAGAGTGCAAGTATTCCCGAAACAATTTTATATGAATTTTTCATCTAAATATCTCCTTACTTATTTGAAACAAAATTGGATTTGAGCGTTGTTCTGCGGATAGCCCCGTCAAAAATATACAGCAGCCCCGGCAGGACAAAAAATACAATGACAAGTGAGAATATCGCTCCCACTCCCACAAACATTCCAAGCTGTGCAAGAAGTCCGTGGGTGGAAAGATTTCCGAGCAGAAGTCCCACCACAGTAAGCACGCTGACCGACGTTAAAATGGAAACGGACACCGCACCAATAGTTTTCGGCACAGCCTCCTTTTTCGGCATTTCACGGCGGAATTCCATGTATCTGTCCGTCATGAGAATTGCGTAATCAACCGTTGCGCCAAGCTGAACGGAGCTTATTATCAGATATGCGATGTAGAACACATAGCTGCCCTTGAAGTATGGAAGGGAAAGGTTCAACCATATTGCCGTTTCAATCGCAAGCACAAGGATAACAGGCAGCGATACCGACTTCATTGTGAGCAGCAGCACGATAAATACAGCGCCTATTGCAATAAGATTTACCTTTACCATATCCTTTGTGACCGTGTCCATAAGGTCGTAGGTGCTTACGCCCTCGCCTGCAAGATAGTATTCGTCCGCATAATTTTTTTCGCATATTTCACGGATATTTTCAATGAGCGCAAAGGTCTCTTTGCCTTCGTAATCCGCATCGGCGCTTATCACCATTCTGCTGTAATTTTCCGAGCATAGCATGGAGTATGTATCGCTGTCAAGATACTGCTCGGGAATTTCCGCACCAACCGTATCAACGTAGGAAATTATATCCTTGACCTGCGGCAAATCGCGCAGCTCATCGGAAATCGCCTTTTCCGTCTGACGACTGCCGCCCGGAACGAGTACAACATATGTATCCTGCTTGCCGAAAACATCTTCGATTTTCGCCGTATCTGCGCCAAGACGGGTGTCCTCACCGAAAATGTGAGACGAGCCGTAGTAAAAATCGTTGGCGTTTGATGCAAGATATACCGGAGCAATTATTACCACGAAAACTACCGCCATAGGCAGCATAATTTTGCTTACGACTTTGCCGAATTTGTCGAATTTTGGCACAAGGGAACGGTGACGGGTCTTGTCAAGAAGCTTGTATGTAAGCATTGTCAGACAGGGCATAAAAATAAACACGCATATCAGGCTTATCGCAACGCCCTTTGCAAGAGCAAAGCCCAAATCGGGACCTATCTTAAAGCGCATAAGTCCGAGGGCGAGAAAGCCGATTACCGTTGTAAGTCCGCTTGACAAAATAGAGCTTGTGGATTTTGTCAGGGCGTCTGCCATTGCTTCCTTGGGACTTGAAAATTCCTTTCTGCTTTACTCAAAGCGGTGCAGCAGGAATACCGAATAGTCCAGCGATACCGCAAGCTGGAGTATCATTCCTGCGGCGTTGGTGACAAAGCTTATCTCTCCAAAAATGATGTTGCTTCCTGCGTTTATCATCAGCGAAACGCCAAGACCTGCCATGATAACAACAGGCTCTATCCAAGAATTTGTGGTGAGAAGCAGCACGATGATTACGAAAATAACCGCAATTATTGTGATAACCGATATTTCGCTTACGGTGCTTTCCGTTGCAACCGCAGTTGATACAGCAGAGCCTGTCATGGAGTTTTCGACTCCGATAATGTCCCGTATCTCATTGACCGCGGACAGATTTTTCTCCTCGGCAATAGTTACCGTCAGCAGCGCGTTTCCGTCCTTGTAATAGGTTTCCACAGTATCTGCGTCCATGGTTTCGATAGGCTGCGTAATGTCGCAGGAATCGTCCAGCCACATAACGTCGTCAACGCCGCCAACCGCTGCAATCTTGTCTTTGTAATCAAGTGCCTGCGGAATGGTAACGTCATGCAGCATTACTCTTGCGTTTGGTATGCCCCCGTCAAATTCTTGCTCCATAACATCAAGTGATACCGTGGAGCGGCTGTCATCGGGAAGATAGTTGTTCATATCGTAATTTACCGGAATAAGCGGCTTGCACAGAGCAAAAAATACTGTCAGCAGCACGAATATCACCGTAATGACAACAGGGTGGGAAATCACCCTTTCATAAAACCTTTTCATTCTCGTAAATTACCTCCTTTATCACTCCCTGCATAAGCAGATTGTTTTTCCCGTCATGCAGGGTAATTTCAAGCTTGTCGGGATAGATATAGCCGTCACCATGGAATTTGTAGTCGCTGACAAGGGTTTTCAGCGTTCCGCTCATACTGCATTTTCCGTTTGGCTCGATTTTGGCAAGATACGGATTTTTCTCTCCCAGTATCTCAATAAATCCACTTTCAGAGCCGTGGTCATATTCGGCGTATCTCGTTAATATACCGCTTTTTTCGCCCAGCTGGGTGTAAAGCGTTATACTGTATTTATAAATTTTCATTTTATCATTCCCCTGAAATTTGCAATAGCTTCGGCTGTCTGTTCTATTCCGAATGAAGCGCTGTTCATACATAAATCATAGCCGCAAGGCATTCCCCAGCTTCGTCCCGTGTAATATTCATAGTAGCTTTTCCGCTGCTTGTCCGTTTTTGCAATAAGCGCAGCGGCTTCCTTTTCGGTAAGCGCCCTAATATTTGAGATACGCTTTATCCTTGCCTCTAATGGAGCAGCGATAAATACGCTTAAATGCTTTATGCCTGCATTATCGAGTATATGGTTTGCACAGCGTCCCACGATAACACAGTCGGATTTTGAAGCATATTCAAGCACAAGCCTGCTCTGAATTTTGAACAATATTTCATTTGCGGACATTCCGCGAAAATCCTCTGCAGCATTGTAGTGTACCGTATAAAGCCAGCGGTTTTCCTTTCTTTCGTCAGCCTGTTCGAGAATTTCAGCCTTTATTCCGCTTGCATTTTCAGCCGTTTCGATAAACTCCTTATCGTATAGAGGAATACCCAGCCATCGGGCAAACTCTGCGCCTATCTCGTGCCCTCCGCTGCCGAATTCGCGTCCTATCGTATATATCATCAGATGACCGCCTTTCATATTTGATAAGATAAATATAGAGCATATTCATAAAAATTAAAACGGTTAATTTGGGGACGGTGTGTAAAATACGGACAGATGTCCCGAATTGACGGTCAAATCAAAGGAATTGACCATTGAAATTTTTGCCGGACAGCTGTATAATAAAAATGGAGGCGACAATATGAAGCACGAAGTCACAAGTATGTATACAAAAAAGGCTCTGTCCGAATCGCTGAAACGATTTATGCAGACAAAGCCTTTTTCAAAAATAACGGTAAGCGAAATTATAGGGGACTGCGGACTTAACCGCAAGACTTTTTATTATCATTTTGCAGACACGAGAGACCTGCTTAAATGGACCTTTGAGCAGGAAGCCATAGAGGTCGTCAAAGGCTTCGACCTGCTAATTGATTACAAAGACGCAATTCTATTTACAATGGATTACCTTGAACAAAACCAGCATATGCTGAACTGCGTTTATGATTCCGTCGGACGTGACGAGCTGAAAATATTTTTGTATAATGATTTCTTTGAGATAGGGAATATGATAGTATCAAGTGCGGAGAAAGCGGTGGGGAAACATCTTCCCGAAGAATATAAAAGAATCGTAGTCACATTTTATACCGAAGGCATTGCAGGAATAATCATAGAATGGATGAAAGGCGAAATAAAATATAACAAAGCAACAACGGTTGAATATATAAGCAGCCTTTTCAAAAACGGTCTGCCTGCTATAATTAATAATGTATAACCTTCGAAGACGCCAATTCACGATAGCCGATACTCTTGGAGATGTCCTTTTAACCAAGAAGATAAAAAGTGAGAGCAGGATAAAAAATAAGCAGTTTCCAAATGAATGGAAGCTGCTTTAATATTTGTGCAATTTTTAGCGTGTCAAAGGCACATTACTTGTTTTGACAAGCTTTGATATTTGCTGTATCATTACGGGATATATCGTTATATTTTATATCGTTAGTGCCCTAATTCCTCTTTTTGAGCAAAAAAATAAGCCGTCTGAACTTAATCAAACGGCTTATATACGTGGTTGCGGAGGCTGGATTTGAACTAACGACCGTTGGTTTAAATTAGAGAAGCCGCGCAGTATTTCCCTATATAGGTTACAATTTTGACATTATTATATCAAAAGGCTGCCTAAATGTCAATGATCTTATAGGGTGCAAATATAATATATCATTATATTTGTCCTTTTTTTGATTTTATTGATTTCTTTATGGGGATATGGTATAATATTAAAAATTACGTTTGGTGCAAATGCTCGACAAATCGGAATTTGGCAGGCTGTGCCTGCACCCGATTCACGTCGTTATTTTGTTAGGGCAGTGCAAATCATTCCGCGCAATAGGCAGGCGAAGATGCCCGAAAAATTGAATTTTGGAGGTAGGATATGAACGTATTACCGTCATCAGATAACATAGAAGAATACTTAAAAAAAGATGATGTGATTGATTATAACAATGATATTATCGCTAATCTTGCTGACTTATTATTCCAAAGAGCCGACAGTGAAATTGAATTTATCAAAGCTGCATATGAATATGTAAGAGATCATATTTCACATTCAGCAGACAAAAATGAAGATATTATCACTTGTTCCGCTTCCGAAGTATTGAAAGCCGGGCACGGTATCTGTTTTGCAAAATCCCATTTATTAGCTGCTTTGCTGCGTTGTAAAGCTATCCCGACCGGATTTTGTTATCAGAAGCTTATTTTAGATGATGAAACTGCTCCTGTTTTAATATATCACGGGCTTAACGGCGTATATATCAAAGAATATAAAAAATGGATACGGCTTGATGCAAGGGGAAATAAAGAGGGCGTAAATGCGCAGTTTTCATTAGATGAAGAACAGCTTGCTTTCCCTGTTCGTCAGGAAAAGGGTGAGGAAGACTGTTTTACGGTTTATCCCGACCCTGATGAAAAAGTATTAGAGAAATTAAGAAAGAACAAGACAAGAACAGAACTTTTTGACGACTTACCGACTGAATTGATGTATAAAACTTAACGACAAATTCCAAGGTTTATCGGAGAGTGTGAGCATAAGCTCACGCTCCTTTTTTGCATTACTACAACCATTACACCCTTGCGTGCAAACATCAAACAAATACAGATAATTCCGTACTATCCGTTGACGAAACTTGCAAAACGTGATATAAAAATCTATAAAATTTTTTCAGCGGATTTCATTTGAATTTTTCCGAAAGGAGCGTATTTGTTATGATAAATCTGTTCATTCTCCCCTTGACTATATTTATAATTTGGGGTATAATGGAATAAATCGGGTAGATAAACTGTTCGACATATCGGAATTTTTGCGATAACCATTGAGGTGGTTTGTAAATGAAAGCAATAGAAACAGAGCGATTATTTTTACGAGAATGGCAAAAAAATGATGTTGAAGATTTATTTGATATTATGAAAAATCCTTCTGTCACCATCGGCGGATGGAAACCTCATTCAAACATAAATACTTCTATCGAGGTTTTGAATGAGTATATTGAAAGTGATGAACGATGGGCTGTTGAGCTGAAGGATACCGGAAAAGTAATTGGAAGTATAAGGGTTTATCCTGACAATAATCGTGGTAAATTTTTCGCTAAAACTATAAACTATGTTTTATCCGAAGATTATTGGGGAAACGGTTATATGACGGAGGCGGTTAAACGGATTATTGAATATTTGTTTGAAGAATTAAATATAGATTTACTATCCGCTTTCCATTATCCTAATAATGATAAATCCAAAAAAGTCCTTGAAAAATGTGGGTTTGAGTATGAGATTACAATAGAACAAGGCTCTACAAGATACGATGGACAAGTTTTTGATGCGGTGTGCTATTCAATTTTGAAATCTGATTATTTTCAAAACAAGTTATTATAACTTAACTGACAACTTCCCATTTATCGGGGAGATAAACTGCCCAATTACCGAAATTTGAGGAGGTGTAGAATATGGTGGCATTCTTACGAACAAGAAATATCTGAGTACATGGAACTATGTAAATAGTTTTGTGTACAAATGAAATGCAAAAAACTATTTATATAAGGAGTTATTATAATGATATTTCAGGATAATGTAATCAAAGAATATTTGAAAAATGTCTATTTCATCACAGGAACACCATGCGGCGGAAAGACAACGATCTCACGGGAGTTAGCCAGACGGCACGGCTTATTGGTTTATGATATTGATGAGCAGTTTGCAAAGCATCGGGAAATTTCAGCTCCCGAGTTTCAGCCGTCAATGAATAAGACTTTTAAAGATGCCGATGAGTTTTTCGGGCGTAGTGTGGAGGAATATAAAAAATGGCTGATCGATAACACAAGAGAGCAATTGGATTTTGTTTTATTGGATCTGATACGTCTTTCACAAAATCAAATTGTACTATGCGACTGCCATTTGACAGTGGAAGAAGCCGACAGATTAACGGAAAGATCAAGAATAGTCTTTTTGATAAAAGACCCATCGAATTTAGTTGATGATTACTGTAACCGCCCTGACCATCAAGGCTTCAGCAATTTTATAAACAGCACATCCGATACCGAAAAAGCAAAGGCGATATGTAATGCGACCTTGAAAAGCATCAACGAGAAAAGATGCGCCGATATCAAGGGCAGTAACTATTTTTGGCTTGAAAGAACCGAAAACAGTATAATTGATGATACTGTAAGAAAAGTGGAGCAGCACTTTGGTCTGGTCGAAAAAGACCTTGGTATGGATACATTAGAGATAAGAAAAGTCGATAAGGATACCGACTTGGCTGAAAAGCTTATCCGGTTTGTTGAACACTTTTCCTGGGAAGATGTTAAAGAGCATATTTTGCAGATGCTGCGAACATGGGCTTTTACCGATTGGGAAGCAGTTTTTGTTGCAATTGCAGACGGTCAGATCGTTGGAATGACAACTGTTATGAAGACAGACTATTATCCACTTCCCGAAATATTTCCGTGGATATCAAGTGTATTTGTTTCGGAAGACTATCGAGGACATAGGATAAGTGAAAAACTGATCGATTTTGCAAATGCATACGCAAAAGCAAACGGGTTTGACAGGACATATATTCCATCGGAGCATATCGGACTGTACGAAAAATATGGGTACCGTTATCTTAAAGATATTGTTAATTATGTAAACGGAACCGACCGGTTATATGTCAAAGAATTAAAGTAATAAAAAAACAAACAAAGGACTTGTCACCGTTAATCGGGAGCAAGTCCTTTGCTTGTGTTGTGTTAATCAGAGAACGTTCTGTTTGTCATCTGCTCGATAAACGGGAACTTATTTCAATGCGTAATGCGTAATTAAAGATACTATTTCATAAAATGCATAAGTCACCGTTTGCACCACAATAATTACGCATTACGCGTTACGAATTACGCATTATATTAACTTCCGATTTTACTACAAGAAGCAAAGCCGTTCTGATATTTGCGTCGTTAAGCGCTATATCAATAATACATAATTTCTGTTTGGATAACGAATCCTCCTGCGCTGTTTGCAACTCACACACGAAAAACGAGTTTCTCAACTCCCGATTCCTCCTGCGGAATCTCCGGGTCTTTATTTGTCATGACCACTCCAATGGAATGGTTTCTGCAATCTATTTTCAGCATACACTGCCCGTTCTCGCCCCAACCCTTTGAAACAATTACATCATCTCCATATCGGAACAGACCTAAGCCTACCCACGGCATATTAAAAGCAGGTTGTATCATTTCGGTTACGGAATTTTTAGACAAAATCTTACCGCAGCCGTCCATAGAAGCGGCAAAATCCGCTGCGATTTTCAGCAATTCATTTGGGGAACTCCATAGCCCCGACGCTGCAAGGTCAGGACAAACGGGGTACTTCCCATCGATCACAGAACCGTCGCCCGCATATCCTGTCGCCAACTGTCCTTTTTTCTCAAAGGCATCGAGATTTGAACGTGTTCCGAAAAAAATATCGGATAGCCCCAGCTTGTCGAATATGAGTTCTCTTGCCAGCTCCTCAATGCTTTTTCCTGTTACGTTTTCCAATATCAACTGTGTCACGCAGAATCCTGCGTCTGAATATTCAAAACTGCTTCCGGGAGTCTGTTCGACCCGCGCCGCTTTGTTATTATAGCCTGTAACACCGTTTAATATGTCCGGAATACTAATATCCTTATCCGTACGGCGGTGTCCGTAAAAGCCATTTTCCCCATTGTGTATTCCTGATGTGTGACTAAGTAAATGACGCAATGTTACATCGCATTCGTTCCCGTTCACATCACAAATCTTCCATTCAGACAAATACGGCTGCACAGGTTTGTCAATATCCAGAATGTTTTGTTCATTCAGTTTCATGACGCAAATTGCGGTTATCCACTTTGAGATAGAACAAGCAGGGAATATGGTGTTTACATCAGTCTTGATATTGCTTTCCTTGTCCGCAACTCCGTAACATTCATATTCCACGCGTCCATCTTTGTCAATATAGGCGCAGCTGATTCCCGGGAATACATTCAATAATTCAGTCATGATTGTTTTCCTCTTTGTGATAAAATGAATTTGTTATGCTTTTTTAATAGGATGCCTTATAACTGTCTTCCATTTTTTGGGAGCAACTTTTCTTGCATCGGACATATATATTTCGTGGTGTAATCGTTTGTTGGTAATATCATTTTCATACCCATTTGATTTTATATATTCGTCCATTAAAGCAACAGTTGCAGGTTCATCATCAAATGGACCGTGGTGCATGATCTGAACACACAATCCTTCGTCAACGGTTAAAAACTCCGCTGATGAACAGTCAATCTTTTTCTTTTCAGCAGCGGTTGCCACTGCCCATTCAAAATCTTCTTTGGAAACAAAATCGGGCAAACGAATGACAGAAATCCAGTTAAAAGTAGATTTATCGCTATAATCCACTCCATCAACATTATCCTGCCACCAAAATCCTTCAAGAGGCGGTACAACATACTCGAAAAACCCCTCGATTTTGTGGTTTGTCTTATAACTCATTTTCAGGGTATAAGCTACTGCATACAAAACACCGACTGCTTGCTGATATGCTCCACCTTCTTCGTTGGGGTTTCCTTTTCCTTTGACGGCAATGTAATTTGCCTTTGGTACAGTTACAATTTCAGGGGTGTTCTTGGGCATATAATACTCTTTGTACTCTTTCTTAAAATCAAAAGCCATATCAAATCCTCCGTTAAATTCCAATTGGTATATCCACTTTTAGGTTATCTGTTTTTAGATGGGGAAACAAACCTCTGTAACATACTCGTCAGGAATTTTCGTCTGTGCAGGACCCACATGATAGATATTGAACATAGGCTCTGAAACCTTATATCCGTTGGCATTTATCCATGAAACTATCGTCGCTATCGCATCATTCATCTGTTCATAGCCGCCTTTTATCACACAACTTGCAACCTTAACAGCAGGAAGCGTCTTGAATTTGACATGCTCAGTATCCCGGTATGTTCCTTTGACCGTCATCCATGCAATGATCTCAACATTTTCTTCCTTGTATTCCTTGTCAAGAAATTCGGTTGCGGCAAGGCAGGGATCGGTCGGCACAAGCAATTTTTTGCACTCACGGAACATTTCCCACGCTATACCCTCGTCTTCGTAACGTGGAATGACTGTATGTACAGTGGCTGCATATCTTTCGGGTATTGTCTTTACAGTAACGTTAAAGCTCATATTCTGTTCCTTTCTCAGCCTCTTTCGGGCTGTATCCAGCAACATCAGTTTATACTCCGTCTGTTTTGCAAGGGCTGCCAATTCCTCCTGTCTTGCAAGCAGGAAGTTGTCAAGCTTTTCTGTATCATCATATATTTCCAGGATCCGCACAATATCGGCAAGGGCAAAGCCCATATCCTTTAAAGCAGTAATTCTTCCTATAATGAATAGCTGTTCCTCACGATAATAGCGGTATCCGGTAAACCCGTCAATTTCAGCAGGCTTCAGTAACCCGATATCGTCATAGTGGCGAAGCATTCTGACACTTACTCTGGACAATTTTGAAAAATCTCCAATTTTAAGCATAAATTCTCCCCCCATGGATGTATGTTTTTTGAGCTCACCTCTATTATAATCCCTACCATAATGTTAGAGTCAATACCTTTTTAAAGTTTTTATAAATTTCATTTTTTTGAAGGGAACATCAAAACATGAGTCGGAATAATTCATAAATCAGATCATATCTTCAAACACTCCAAAAATTAATTATCTCATATCCATACGGCTCAACTGCTTTTCTTACACTCTCAAAAATCAATTTGTTTTTCTCTTTTTGTGATGATGCTTGAATTACTCCGATTTTCATAGTTTATTCCTCTAAGTGGTTACTCTTATCCTGCAAGTTTCGGTTTTTCTGCCCGATCAGCTTATTTGCTCATTATAGAAGTTTACAAACTCCTCAAACAGCTCATCATTTAACATATCGCTCCATTTATCTCGGTCAAGATTATTGCTTATATAAGCAGCTTTATCCTCGGAAAAACGCTCCTTGTTTTCCTCCGCCGTGTAGTCGTAATCAAGTGTTTCAAGCCATTTGTCAAATTCTGCATTAAATTCATTTATATAGGTCAGATCATTGTAAACATGGTCATGTCCTCTATCCTCAAAACGAATAAAGCTGAAACGTGAGTCGTCCTTGTATTCTTCATAATAGATGTCATAACCATACTCTATCGGAACAGTATCATCATCGGTGCTGTGCACTATCATAACAGCCGCCTCAGAGGAAGCAAATCCATCCATAGCAGTATTTGAAGCATAGCTGCCGTATTTTATACTTTCGTACAGCTTTACAAAGGGCATAAACAGATATATTCCGTCGCCGGCAATTTTCTTTCCCTGCGCTTCAAATATTCCTGACGAACTGTTACATCCCGAGCAGGAAATGACTGCTTTAACTTCGGGATGATATGTAAGTACACTGCAAGAGCTGTAACCGCCCCAGCTATGCCCGAACAAAACTATCGGCAGATCGGGGAAGTTACCGCTTTCTTCAACAAATGATATTGCATGATCAAGGTCAATAACTCCCTGCGGCAGTCCTCCGACTGCTTCGCCCTCGCTTTCATCATTTCCGGTAGCGTCATAGGCAAAAACATAGTAACCATTTTCAGCGAAATAATTCGCACAGTCCATATAGGAATTATGACCGCCGCCGCCAAAACCGTGCGCCATTACTACAATTCCGTGCTGTTTATCTCCCGAGCTGTACATATAGCCTGTCAGCATCTGTCCTTTATCGGAAGGAAACTTATATTGTGTGCGCTGCAATCCGTCAAAATCATCAAAATACAGCATAAGAGGTTCATAGCTTTCAAAGCGTTTGTTAAAGTTATCGTTGTAGATCATCACGGACAGCGCTCCGATTGAGGCGACTATGAGTACGATCAAAATACATAATATAATGATGACCTTTTTCATTTTTGCTTTTTTCATTGTTATTACACCTCAAATGCCAAAATCGTGATAAATTACTATTGATTGGTTTTATCGCTCTTTTTGTATTTTCTCTGTTGTGCCAAGTTCAGAAAAATCGCAATGCAGTTCAATACCATAGCTAAGGGCAGATACCAATTGACTTGCCCGTTCGGAAACAACCCCAATAGAGATTGAACAAGGAAGAAAACTGCACCAAGTTCAAAAATAATTGTCAGGATATTTAAGCGAGTCTTTTTTTTACAAAAGGCAAGAATAAACAGCAGCACCACTACATCTGTATACCCCCCGTAAAGGATGCCTGTTACCCAATTATCCCACGGGAAGGACAGCTCCGGATGCCCCATAGCAAAAATCACAAAACCCACAGCCGCAGCACTCAGCATACAGGCCGGGATGAAATAGCGTTTCTTCATTTCCTTGTTCTCCTTATTCTGCAACGAGCGTTCTGTAACAATAATTACAGTGTACTCGTTCTTCTGAAAAAAGTCAATAGCACTCGTAAAAAGCTACAATTTACGGTCAAATATTCTTGTCCCTGTTCGCAGTATTGATTTTTACTTGCTGTTGTGTCTGCTGTTACTTTTCATTTGGCTTTTCCCGAAAGGAACGTATTTGTTATATAGATCTGTTCGTTCTCCTCTTGACTATATTTATAGTTTGGATTATAATGAAATGAATCGGGTAGATAAACTGCCTGACATATCGGAATTTTTAGGGATAGATAGTTTGAATTTAGAGAGGTGAAGAAATGCTAGAAATTAGGTATGTTCAATCAGAAGATAAAGAGTTTTGGTATAGTCTTGATAAGCATTTGCCAGAACAAGAATTTGATAATAAAGTTAGAGATAAAAGGGGATACATTTTATTATATGATAATAAACCAATAGGATTATTGAGATATAATCTTTTTTGGGATAATACGCCATTTTGTACAATGTTATTTGTTGAATGGAATTATCACGGAAAAGGTTATGGAAAGAAACTTATAGAACATTGGGAAAAGGATATGAAATCACAAGGATATGGTATGCTTCTGACATCTACACAGGTTGATGAAGAGGCGCAGCATTTTTATAGAAAATTAGGGTATAAAGATTGTGGCGGTTTTGTTATAGATGTTCTAGGGTATGAGCAACCAATGGAGATGTTCTTGATTAAAGGAATTTAGCAACTTCCAATTTGTCGAGGAAATGAAAATCCCCCCATGCGTTGACAAAACAGACAAATTCGCATAAATTAACAACGTACATCGCCACGAGCGCACACGCAAATATTTGACGGTATATTCTGCTTGATACAAATATCGACGACAACAATATTGCTGCACAAAGGCTTTATGAGAAAGTCGGAACATACAAGGAGTTATCTGAAGTAAAAATCGAAAACAAAAAAATACAGAAAAGGGAGCAAATGACCTATGAAGGCAGTTTTACTGAACGGAAGTCCGCATACGGCAGGCTGTACATATACAGCACTTAACGAGGTGGCTCGGGGATTATCGGAGAATGGCGTTGAAGCTGAGATCATAAACATCGGAGATAAGGATATTCCCGGATGCAAAGGGTGCTTTGCCTGTCGGAAAACAGGACGCTGTATTCGCGACGATATAGTAAATCAGACCGCTGAAAAGATAGCGGAAGCGGACGGAATGATAATTGGCTCACCCGTTTATTTTTCTTCGCCAAATGCAACACTCATCGCATATCTTGACAGACTGTATGCCGCATACGGAGATAAACTGCGGTTCAAGCCCTACGGCTGTATTGTTTCTGCAAGAAGAGCAGGGACAACCTCCGCATTGGAGGTGCTGAACAAATATCCGTTGGTATGCGAACAGCCTTTGGTTGCGTCTTCCTATTGGTGTATGGTTTTCGGCAATACTCCCGATGAGGTAAAAAAAGACATGGAGGGAATGGAGATCGCATATAATCTGGGTCGAAACATGGCTTGGATGATCAAAGCATTAACCGGAGCTGTACCTCCCATTGACGGTAAATAACCGAAACAAGGATATCTTCGAGTAAAAAGCATTATGAAAAAACACATTGCAAACATAATTACAAGCTGTCGAATTATATTCAGCATATTGATGCTGTTCTTTCCGGTGTTTTCGCCTTGGTTTTATGTTATGTATCTTCTTTGCGGACTTACCGATATGGTTGACGGAACTATTGCAAGAAAGACAAACTCCGTCAGCACATTTGGGTCAAGGCTCGACACTGCTGCAGATTTTATATTTGTGTCGGCAGCCTTAGTCAAGCTGTTACCTGTGATGAATATTCCAAGGTGGCTTTGGATATGGATCCTGATTATAGCAGTAATTAAAATCACAAATATCATATTGGGTTTTGTCTGCAATAAAAAAATCGTAGTCGAACATACTGTTATGAACAAAATCACAGGCTTGCTGCTGTTTTTTCTGCCCTTTACATTGTTCGTTATTGAGCTGAAATATAGTGCTGTTGCAGTTTGTTCCATAGCAACATTATTGGCTGTTCAGGAAGGACACTATATCAGAACAGGGCGAGAGATCAAATAGGCTGACAAATGATTAAAAAAATATCCAGTGCAAGACTATATTGAAAAAAATTGAAAAATCGGAAATTGTAGGTGAATATAATTGAATAACCCTTGGAAATCAATCAATCTTTCTGATTATGAAAATCATATGAAATCAGATACAGTAATGCAGCTGCAAGTGCTTAATGAAATGATGAAAGTACAATTAAATTCATATCCTGTTGATAGTGCTATGGTTTTAGGCGTTGCAGGAGGAAATGGTCTTGAACATATTGATGCCGGAAAATATTCAATTGTTTATGGTGTTGATGTGAATTCGGAATATTTGCAGGAAGTTAAGAAAAGATTCAGTAATTTAGAAAATATATTAAAGTGCCTCTGCATTGACTTGATTACCGAGAGTTTCAAACTGCCAAATGCGGATCTTGTTGTTGCAAATCTGCTTATCGAATATATTGGATATGAGTGCTTTCAGAGTGTTATAAAGCAGGTAAACCCCAAATATATTTCCTGCGGTATTCAAATCAATACCGATGAAGAATTTGTTTCAGAATCTCCATATCTTCATTCGTTTGATGGTTTAAACAGTATTCACCACCAAATTGAAATGGCTGAATTGATAGATCATATGCGGAGTGTTAGATATAGTTGTATATCGACCGATGAATATACTTTGCCAAACGGAAAAAAGCTAGTAAAGGCTGATTTTGTGAGATAAATTCCTATCGGATAAAAAAGCTGATCGATAAATCCACAGAAAGATAGTTGAAATGTGATCGTTTCAAAATTCCAATCGTAGGGTCAAATTACTCGATAAACCGGTTTTGTACTGTGTCCCTTACAGATAGCACAAATTCAGAAGAAAATTTTTGATTACATCTCTATAATAGAATCAAGTAAAGGAGAGATGTAATATGGAAATAAACGCAATCAAAGAAAATAAGCTGAAAACTATCCTTATGTTTTCGGTTCCGAGCATTATAGCAATGCTTTTGCAAACGGTGATTACAATAACCGACGGATATTTCACCGGTAACTATGTGGGTGAAAATGCGCTTGCGGCAATTAATCTGGGATTGCCGATACTTTATTTTTACCTCGGCGTAGGGCTGTGCGTAGGCGTCGGCGGTTCTGTGATATGCGGCAGACTGCTTGGAGCAAAGGACAAAAACAAGGCTTCCGAAGTTTTCTCACAGACTATCGTTACAGCCTCGGTTATCTGCATATTAACATCGCTTGCGGTGTTTCTGCTGTTCTCCCCTATTCTGAATGTGCTGAAAGCGGACGGAGAGCTGTCAGGTTACTTCACGGAGTATTACAAGATAATGCTTTTCAATTACCCTCTTATGGTTATCGGAACTATACTCGGAATGTTTATCCGTGCAGACGGAAAGCCACAGGTGTGTATGCTTGTCAGTATCGCAAGCTGCGTTCTGAATGCTGTACTTGATTATATTCTGGTCGGCAGATTATCAATGGGTGTACAAGGAAGTGCGATAGCTTCGCTTTTTGTTCAGGCAGTTGCGGTAATCGTTCAGCTTGTTTACTTTTTCAAGCCATCAATAAGCATAAAGTTCAGGCGTTTCAGCTTTGACAAGGCGGTGAATAAGGAAACTTTTTTCAATGGCTCATCGGAGTTTATCGGCGAAATGGCAAGTGCAGTTTCTATGTTTGCGTTTAATTTTGTGCTGATGAAATATGTGGGAACGGAGGGTGTTGCCGCATTTACGATACTTGGGTTTGCTGTTTACGGATTCAGCATGATAGCGATCGGTTTCGGTCAGGGAATCACTTCACTTATAAGTATTTGCCGGGGTGCAAAGGAATATGAAACCGCAATGGAGTTGCGCAGGATCACGAATAAGATATTGTTCGTTATTGGTTTGATATTTGCAGTGTTCTTTTTCGTTTTTGGGAGAAGCTATGCAGGTGTGTTCGGCTGCAGCGACATTGTTGCGGATATGGTTTCCAAGGGATTCAAAATTTACGCCGTAACATTTCTGTTTATGGGATATGATGTGATAAATTCAATGTATTTCACAAGCTGCGGAGATGCCAAGAGTTCTGCGTTGATATCGTCATTGAGAGGTATTGTTCTGCTCCTTGCATTTACATTCATTTTCCCTGCGATCTGGGGAATGACGGGAGTATGGCTTGCAGCTCCTGCAACAGAGGTTTTAACGGCTATCGTTTCGGTGTGGCTTATAATGATGCAAAAAAAGATGATCGAAAGCAGGTGATACGGAAGTGGAAGATAAAAACAGCGCTGTGATAAGAAGTGCAGTTATAAACAAAGCGATAAATTATATATTTGACCATATAGAGGAAGATATTACCGTAGATGATGTTGCGAAGCATTGCTGTTATTCAAAATATCATCTTATGCGTATGTTTAAAGAGGACACAGACGAGGCGCTGTATCAGTTTATCAAGCGTGTTCGCCTTGAAAGAAGCGCATGGCGGCTTAAAGTTGAAAAGGATAAAAGTATAACGGAGATCGGCGTTGATTATGGATATTCTTCCTCAAATTTTGCAACAGCATTCAAGAAGCATCTGAATGTATCGCCTGCAGATTTCAGAAAGAAAAGCGAGCAAATGGTTCAGCAAAGCTCTTTTTTTCACGGAATATCTATTGACGAGTTGGAAAGCTCGGAAAACCTAATAACTGTCGAGCAGCTTCCCAATCATCATGTCATATATGAGCGCAAGAAAGGCAATTATCATAATTTGCCGGAAGAATGGTGCAGGTTTATCAAAAAGTATGAGCATCTTTCTTCGGAAGATACGCTTTATATTGAAGCCACCATTGACGACCCAACGATCACAGATGAAAACAGATGTATGTATGAGCTGTGCCAGACTATTTTTCCCGATCATCCTGCTCTGAAAGAGGATAACGGTCTTTTGACTCATACTTTTGAGGGTGGGAAGTATGCGGTATATCACTTTAAGGGATTTCCGCAGTTTATGTTTATGGTATATCAGGAGGTATTCTGCAGGTGGCTTTCAAAGACAGGAAATCAGCTTGATGACAGACCGATATTTGACATATACCGAAATGTGAGAGAGGACGGATATATGGAGATCGATATTTGTTTTCCGCTGAAATGAATAAGGTATTTGATAAGATATTGATAGGAAAATTGAAAACTTACTTAATAAAAGAGTTCAATAAAGAGTCTGAATATCCAACTGTGTAAATGCCAATAATAACCACAAATAAAAGTGGAGGTAAAGTATTATGGCAAACAGAAATCACGGTTTAAGCGAAAAGGAAATGGAGCTTGTAAAGCTTCTGATGGCAGATTGTGAAACAACAGGAGATATTCAGACTCTTTTGCGCAGATTTTTTGTCTACAGTTTAAATGGTTTTTAGTATTAATCAGCGTTTCCTTAGTATTTCAAGTCTGAATCCGCTTATTTTCACTGTATTTGTAAACACGCTATCAATGCCATCTATCAAAAATTCTTCCAGCACCTTTCCTTCATAAATTCAGAAATCACATCAATATCATCATCCTCATAGTATTTCACAAGCAGTTTCTTATACTAAACACCATTTAAAATATGGAAAAAATCAAGCCGACAATCTTGCGTATAATGGATTTCGGCGCAGATTTTTTCCCGCTTTTTATTGGTGTTTAGTATTAAAATCGGGAACTGCTTTTTCGGGAATAACTATAAATTCCTGTCCGTGTGTAATCAGATAATGATTTGCAAAGATAACCGATGCACGTTTATTTCCATCCATGAATATCTGAGTTTTCATACAGTAAAGACAAAGCTTTATAGCAATATCGACGGCATCTCCGCCATTTCCGTTATCTCAAAGATCTTGTCCTTCACATTGATCTCATCGGGAATAGGAATATATGAGCATCCGCCTATTGTTACAGGAACACCCCTGATCCTGACTCCGTCATGAAAAAAGCTTCTATATAGGGTGCAATTCTAATAATACTATATCAAAATGCACCCTATATAATAATATAAATCGGTTTCTTCAGTATTATTCATAACTTACATACCGGCAAGTTTCTTTATATCATTTGCTTTAGGATTTACTTTTCCCTCAATGATCTCGGATGATGCTGCGCTTGGTTTCAGATTATCTGCTGTTTTACCGAATCCGTTGCTGCCCGATGTTGCAAAAAGTATGATCTTCTTTCCCGAAAAATCATAGCTTTCAAGAAATGTATTTATAATTGTCGGAGCAATATACCACCAAATCGGAAATCCCAGATAAATCGTATCATACGATGAAATATCTGCATTTTTGTCGGCAATTTCGGGGCGAGAAGTGTGGTCGCTCATTTCAATACTGCTTCGTGAACCCTTATCCATCCAGTCAAGGTCTGCCTTTGTATATGGAACAGCAGGCTTTATCTCATAAATATCTGCATTTGCTTCTTTTGCAAGCATCTTTGCAACACCTGCTGTCACACCACTTGCCGAAAAATATGCTACTAATTTCTTGCTCATAATTTTTCTCCTTTTTACATAAAATCAATGTGCTTTTCTTCTGATTTTTATTTCAGCGACCATCCGCAGTCACCGTGATAAACCATCTGCTTTGTCATTCCGCCGTCAATGCAGATGTCCTCGCCCGTTATAAAGCCTGCCTTATCGGAACAGAGAAACAGCACCGCATTTGCTATGTCCATTGGGTTGCCTACTCGTCCTACCGGCTGCTGATATGCATCGGGACCAGTATAAACCTTGTAGTCTGTATCTATCCATCCCGGAGAAATGGAATTGACCCTTACTTTTCCCGAAAGACTTACAGCAAGTGCGTGAGTAAGCGCCGATATTCCGCCCTTTGCGGCAGTGTAACTCTCTGTCTGCGGCTGGCTCATTCTGTTTCTTGATGAAGCGATATTTACTATTGCTGCGTTCTCCGAAAAATGCTTTGCAAACAGTTTTGTAAGATAAAAAGGTGCGATAACTCCAACTGCAAGGGCATATTCAAACTCCTCATAACTGCATTCATCAATACCCTTCATCAATGGAAGTGCGTTATTTATTAGATAATCAATATGTCCGTGCTTATTTATTACATGATCGGCAAATGCTTCAAGTGTTTCTTTTTTGCTGATATCGCCTTTATAATGCTCGCCGTTTTCTGCAATATCTATCACTTCAACAAAAGCACCCTGCTTTGCGAATTCTTCCGCTATGCACTTTCCTATTCCATTTGCACCGCCGGTTACTACAACTACTTTCTTATCAAATTTCATATTTCCTCCTGCTTATAAAAGCATCCATTAATGATCTGCCATATTACACTATGATTATTATACACTATATTAAAAGCTTTGACAAGAATGATGTTGTTTTCGGGAGTTTTATATGCCCCAAAACACCAATTGACATATACGATAATATCGTATATAATAATGAATCTGAAAGGAATATATATGGCAGAACTCGAATTCAAAAGCACACTTTCCAATGAAGAAATTGAGCAGAATTTCAGCAGCATAGATTTCTTCTCCGGCATTATGTCAGGACTTGAAGAAGCGCTTGCATATGAAAAAGGTTCGGCAAAAACTTCAAAATCATTTTTAAATCATTACCATTAAAATGTGCTTTAGTACGGAACTTGTACCAAAGCACATTTTGTCTGTACCTTTATCGGAGATTAGCTGTCACCCCACATTCCCAACAAATTTATAACTTATCATAATATCCTGCTTTTTCACACCGTCCTCGGAGCTGTGTCCTCATCAATTTCAAGAATATGCTTGTCGGCAGCAGACTTTCTGTAACCGTAAGCTGCCGAACTTCCGATAAACTCGCCGTTAAGAGCCTTGTTCCTCAATGCCTGACGTGTTTTGCGTGAACAATCGGCAGGATAAAACTGATTGAAAATGTTCTTCATCGGCAGCAGCAAATCCAAGTCAATATTTTCCCTTTCGGTATCAACATCATCGCCGATCGCAATAAAACGGATACCCTTTTCGGGAAAGATCTCTTCAATATGTTTGCCAACTTCAATGTAGTTTCTGCCAAAACGGGACCAGTCCTTTACAATAACCGTACTGATACACCCGTTATCAATATCCGACATCATACGCTTGTATTCGGGACGGTTGAAGTTTGTTCCGGTGTAGCCATCGTCACAGTAGAAATCGTAGATGTTAAGCTTGTTCTCATTGCAGTAATCGGATAACACCTGACGCTGTGTTTCGATCGAAACGCTGGTGCCGTCATTGTCATCGTCTTTGGACAAACGGCAGTAACATGCTGCTCCGCCTATGCTATCGCTTTTGCTCTGCTCCATAAAAATTACTCCTCTCCTAAAGGATCAAAGCGGTTGATGAAAACAATATACTGTAAAGCATTTTTCAAATCAACCGCTTCTCTCTGAAATTATGCAGTCATATCTTTACCTCTCGAATTCTTATCCGAAAGATAATCCGCAGCAATATCAAGCAGGTCAGCCGTGCCGTAGCTGTGAGAAACAACAAAAACCGTATCGCCGATTTTGATTTCATAGCTGTCGGAGGTCGTCATAACAATGTTTTCTCTGTTTTCTTTGTAACGCATATTGTATGCCTCCGATCCAATCAAACATCAGTTAATTGATTATCTTTACAGACAATTTGACTGCGGCTGTATTCATAAAGAACTTCTTCAATATTGTTGACATCGTCATTCATAGCAAGACGCTCGACCTTATCTGCATTCTTAAACCCGGAAAGCAGACTCCACGCATTATTTCTTTCACTAATACTGCGGAGATATTCTTCACCGAGAAGGCAGTCATCCGATGAAAAACTTGCCTTGTGGCGGCTGTTAAGCAGACAATAGTTTTTCAAAAGCATAAACTCTGCTTCATTTGCCCAATCGGTATAGTCTTCGTTCCCACACCGATCGTTTGTTATAAGCTTAATGCTGTTGTTAAAATAATCATTTGTCATGTTGACACGTCCTTTCTGTTTGTGTTTCATATTTTTTATATAAAAACAACCGTAATTACTCGAAGTGACATACGGTAATTACGGCCGAATATACTTATTTTGGATAAGCTGATTTTCTGCGGCAAAATGAAATATTTTTTTCGCCGCCTTGGATTAAACGTTTCTAAAAACATACCAAGCCGTCAATTAATCACTTAATTTCAAAAATGTCATTTATTCAAAGAATCGTTTTATGTATTGCTGGCATTATACCACCAGAAATACAACCAGTCAATACTTTTGGATAATTTTTTTTACAACTTTGTGCAATTTTTTTGAAGTTAATTGAGCTTAGCAACCATGCTTGTATTTTCCTACTTTCCGGATAACAGCTTTTATCACAAAGTTATCATAATTGTTCAAAATATCCAAATTGAATAATATCTTTCAGATCTGTAAGCTCGTTATATTTCTGCCGATAAATTCTTCATGCATAATTTCCACTCCTAGTTACTTTAAAGTAATTTACTTTAAAGTAAATTAAATATCGTTTAGAATTTTTTGCCCCAAAACGTCCGCATACCGCAAATAGGAAAACTAAGCCCTATTTGCAGCTGCGGAGAGGAAACCGATCTTAACGAATGTCGGCTGCCTCAGCAGTCATAACATAACGAGCATAGCTTTCAAGAATAGCATCTTCAAGCATATTTCTTGTCTTTTCATCGATAGGATGAACAATATCCCTGAAAATGCCGTTGTCCTTGCGTGAAGGCATAGCAACGAACAGTCTGTCATCACCCTCGATAACCTTTATGTCGTGGATAGCAAGACAATTGTCGATAGTTATTGAAACGATTGCTTTAAGTCTGCCCTCATCTGTTGTGTTTATGCTTCTGATTTTTGTTTCTGTAATAATCATATTTTGATCAACCTTTCTGTTAAAATAAATGTCTTGTGGTTTTTTTCGTCGGTTCAACACTTCAAGTATCCCGTTCTCCATGTGGTTTTGCAGGAGAACGGGACAAATAAAGTGAACTGCAAACTACCTTTTACGCTTCGTCCTCTTCGGCGTTCATGATCTTTTCGATCTCAACATACCTTTCGTAAGCGGAGATGATAGCATTTTCGACTTCATCCCTCGTTTTAGGGTCGATAGGATGAATGATGTCACGATAAATGCCGGTTTCATCCTTGCGGCTCGGCATAGCTGCCCTGAATGATCTTGATCTCGTGTATTGCCAAGCAATTGTCAAGAGTAGCTGAAACGATAGCTTTGAGGTTTCCCTCGGGGAAAGTCTTGCGGATTCTGATTTCGGAAATTGTCATAAGTATGACCGTCCTTTCTATTTTTGAATTTGGGGTCGGTAAGTTAAGCAACAGCTGCATGCTTCACCGTCACTCCCTTAAACCGCCTTTAAAATTATCCCGACAGCAGCCCTGCGGCTGTCCTATCGGATATTGGGATTAAAAGACTTACACAAAATCTGCCGACAGACTTCTGCATTTGTCCTTTAAAAACCATCCGACGGTCGCAACGACCGTCCCGTATATAGATGAAAAATCTTCGGTGTTTAGTATAACTGAGAAATCATTTGAGTAATTATTTTTGATGATTGATAAAAAAGACTTTGATATTTGTATTAAATCAGAACGCCTTGATTTTAGCCAACAAATGTAGTATAATTATCTATAAAAGAAGCCACAATGTCTTATTGCAAGAAACACATCAGCTTATATAAGGTCGATTCCAAATCAAAATTATGAAGGCACATTTTAAAATCTCAAAAAGTGGCGACATGTCGCAACTTTTATAAAGGAGCAGATATATGGAAAACACGCCTGAAAAAAATAGCAGTTATGATGATGTGTATGCAGCCATAGCAGCACTCATTGAATCTAAGAAAACAGAAGTAAAATCCGCCGTAAACACAGCAATGATAACGCTCTATTGGAATATAGGTAACATTTTGGTTAATCAAGTAATGAATAATTCCAAAGCTGAATACGGCAAACAAATCGTATCCGAAATAAGCCGGAAGCTGACCGATAATTACGGCTCTGGGTTTAACACTTCATCTGTATTCAGAATGATAAAATTTTATCAGAAATTTCCCGATATTGAAAAAGTGGCGACACTGTCGCAACAATTAACTTGGTCACATTTTGTTGAACTGCTTCCGATTGAAAATCAGCTAAAAACCGATTTCTATGCAGCTATGTGTAAAAATGAAAATTGGAGCGTCAGAACACTGCGTGAACGTAAAAAATCAATGCTCTATGAAAGGACAGCTATATCTCAAAAACCGGACGAAACAATCAAGAATGAAATCGACCTGTTGAGAAACGATCGAAAAATGTCACTTGATTTGTTTTTCAGAGATCCATATATACTCGATTTTCTCGGATTAAAAGACACTTACAGCGAAAAGGACTTGGAAAATGCCATTTTAGCTGAACTTGAAAAATTCATTCTTGAAATGGGTTCGGATTTTGCATTTCTGGCAAGGCAGAAGCACTTTGTTCTTGACGGAAAAGATTACTATATGGATCTGCTCTTTTACCATAGGACTCTGCATCGACTTGTATTGATAGAATTGAAATTGGGCGCTTTTGAACCAGAATATAAGGGACAAGTAGAGTTATATCTCCGATGGCTCAATAAATATGAACGTGCAGAGGGTGAAGACAGCCCTATCGCACTTATCCTTTGTGCAGAAAAATCACAGGAAACCATCGAACTATTGGAACTCAATAATGGCAGTATCCACGTTGCACAATATATGACCAAGATGCCGCCAAAGGAGCTTCTTGAAACAAAGCTCCTTCAAGCAATTGATAATGCTCGTAAGCAGCTTGAACAGCATAATCAATAATTTACCGCTATCACCATTCAAATCAGTATCACAAAAATTATGCCGAGTAAAATGTTCCACCGGAACATTTTACTCGGCACATTTCATAATATCAGTAGTTAAGTGTCTTTGCCACGATCCTGTCGGCAGGCTCGCCGTCCTCGTCCTTGTCGGTGTGATAGCCCAGAACAGCGATTTTCGTACCGGGAAGCAGCCTTTTGTCAAGCTTGCTTTCTCCCTTTGAACATGGTACCGATCTTTATCAGTATATAAAAACGTCCGTTATAAACGGACAGATAAAGCGGTTTCATTTGTACATAACAGTTCGCTTTAGGGGAGAGCAGTTTCATATTTTTAAATTTTTTCAGCTGAAACCCGACTGATTTTTTCAGTCGGTAAGAGCTCGAAGCCAAGGCAAGGGGAAGCGGACTCGGCAATACCGAGCACACCCAGTGTGACACCGCCTCTTATGCTCTTCCCCAATTTTAAGCTGTTCCCCGAAGCGTAAGCTGAAGCAACAGCACGCACCGCATATCTATGCGGTTTGGAGAAGTTGCGGTACCGCAACTCAGGCGCTTGCGCCTACCGCAACTTCCGCAACAAAGTTGCAATGCGTGTCGCAAACGACGTAGCTATGTTGGTGTTTTTGCAAAAGTTGCAACTCGATTAGTGGGTGAGTGTCACACTGTTGCAATTGTTGCATTAGGCAAAAATCGAGTTCATTTTAAGCATTTTGCCGACGCTATGAATGTTGATTTCGGATTGGCGCTTCATACTTCTCAATGCACCTGCAGGGTATGTTTCAAGATATAGTGTTGGTATATATTTCCGTTAATTAATGTGTGATGTCCTCCATTGGAGAACAGATTATAGGAATAGCCGATGCGTGATTTATGCTTCAAAGTCACTTTCGTGTGATAAAGCCAGAGTAAAAGTCTGTGTGACAGATTAGATTTTTCAAGATGACAGACTTGTATCGACAGAAATGATGTTACAATATTGTAACAAAAAACGCACCATTTTTGTATCAATATTGTAACAAAAGTGGAACACGTGGATGAGTGTCCAGTTTTGTTACAAAAACGGTGTAAAAATTGTAACAAAAGTGGAGCACGGGACCGTGTTCCCCAATAACCATTTTTGACAAACTATCAGTGTTGCAATACTCTAACCTCTGATGAGAACAAGAAAGCAGGCTAAAGAATCAAAGAAGGCTCCACTTGAACGTGCTTATCGTGAAGTAACGAGCATCAAGCATCTGTCGAAAGATGATTTGGGGGTCTTGCTGAAATAAATCTTACGACTACACTGATTTTGATATTTCTTTAAATTCTTAAAAAATTCACTTACCTCTTGATTCTTTTCTAATAAATGGGTGTAACAATATTAAATCACGATTTAGTAAATCAAGATTAGATATTATGAGGTGGCAGTCAGATGTCTATACCGCATTACGGACAACTTTTTCCGATTCTGGTATGCGTTTGTGTTCACCAATGTTTCCGAGCTTGAAGGCGGAGATGTTGACGGAGTTTATAAATATTCCGTTGAGCCTATGCTGCACGAATTTGCTTCGTCCGTATTTGAGGATGTATGCAAAGAGTATGTGAGAGAACTGCAGAAGTCAGATGCGCTTCCGTTCAGATACGCCAAAATGGGCAGGTGGTTGGGCAAGACTACCGTAAGGCGAAAGGATGACAAAACCGAGGTTGCGGACACGGAGATAGATATTCTTGTGGTATCAAAGCAATCCGACAAATACCTTGTGGGCGAATGCAAATTCAAAGGTAAGCCGTTCCGCTACTCGGAATATCTTGACACGATCGTCAAGCTCTCGCCGTACAAGGAAAAGGCGGAGTTTTACTATTACCTGTTTTCGGAGTCGGGGTTTGATGAGAAGGTTATTGAGACTGCTCGGAATGATGGGAATGTTGTTTTGTGTGGGTTGGAGGAGATTGTTGGGATGAATTTGTTGAACTGATATTATAAGCAACTGAATAAATGTAAAAAATACCACATACCTGTTATTTATTTAACCGATATATGGTATTTTTTATTTATTCAAAAAGCAAGCGGTTATCCTCCCGAGCATTTCATATTGTTCGGAGGATAATTTGTTTTTTATGGTGCTATTCTGCTCACGGAATAATTCAGCAAGGTCATTCAGAATTTCAGTTTGATCAGCTGTCAAAGAAAAAGTACTGATATTTTCTGATGACTGAAAACCTGCAAGATAATCCATTGATACTCTAAAAATATTTGCGAAATCACGCATTATTTCAAAAGAGGGAGTCTGGAGATTATTTTCATATCTGCTAATTATACCTTTATCACGATTAACTTTTTCGCCAAGCTCTTTTTGAGACCACCCTTTTTTCTCACGCAAGTCTTTTAGAATAATTCCTAAATCATAAGTTTCATACATATATTTCAACACCTTACACAAGTTGCTTATTATTAAATTATATCAAAATACTGTTGCATAAAATAAGACTATATGGTATAATGTATGCATATTCAATAACTATATGATGCAATAGTTGCAGAATTTACAACAATAAATGGTGAAACCTATGGAAAAACAAATAAAATCCCGCCAAAGAGTAGCAGATCACGGAGAGGTCTATACCGCCGAGCGTGAAGTAAAAGCAATGTGCGACCTGGTTTCCGACGAGTGTAACCGCATTGACAGCCGATTTCTTGAACCGGCCTGCGGCAACGGAAACTTCCTTGCAGAGATACTCGGACGAAAACTTGCTGTTGTTAAAAAGAAATATAAAAAATCAGTCATTGACTATGAAAAAAATTCCCTCCTTGCCGTAAGCAGCATTTACGGCGTGGATATACTTGCCGATAACGTTGCTGCCTGCCGTGAAAGGCTGTTCAAGATATGGCGGAAAGAATATAAGTCCGTTGTAAAATCGGTGTACAATGAGGACACGGAAAGATCTGTGCTCTTTATTTTGTCGAAAAATATCGTTTGCGGAAATGCTTTGACTCTTATGTGCGTTGATGATGAGGGAAACGACACCGATACTCCTATTGTTTTTTCCGAATGGGCATTTATTATGGGTGCAAATATGCAGCGGCAGGATTTCACCTTCTCAGAGCTGCTGAACCGTGATGAACAAACTTCCCTTGATGATAATTCCGATGAGGGAAAGCTTATAAGCAGATACGTCTGCAATTACAGGAGGTTATGGGAAAATGGCTGAGAATATTTTTGAAAATGTGTATAACCCCGATGTGCTTTCATGCCTTGCCAATCTGTCGAATGATGAAGTTTTCACTCCGCCGACGGTGGCAAATGATATGCTTGATCTTCTTCCGCAGGAACTTTTTTTAAACCCCGACACAAAATTTCTTGATCCTGCCTGCAAATCGGGAGTTTTTCTCCGTGAAATAGCAAAGCGGCTTATAAAAGGTCTGGAGCATCAGTTTCCCGACCTTAACGAACGTATTGATCATATTTACAAAAATCAGCTTTACGGAATTGCCATAACCGAGCTGACAAGCCTTATCTCCCGACGCAGCATATATTGCAGTGCTTATCCTAACAGCGAATATTCGGTGGTTAAGTTTGATAATTCCGAGGGTAATATCAGATTCAGACGTATAAACCATACTTGGCGTGACGGCAAGTGCGTTTTCTGCGGTGCTGCTCAAAGTCAGTACAGCAGAGGTGACGAGCTTGAAACTCACGCTTATGAGTTTATACATTTTCTGAAACCCGAGGAGATTTTCAATATGAAATTTGATGTTATTATTTCAAATCCGCCTTACCAATTGTCAGATGGTGGAGGCACAGGAAAAAGTGCAAAGCCTATTTATCAAATATTTGTTAATCAAGCCAAAAAACTTTCGCCTAAATATATTTCAATGATAATTCCATCAAGATGGTTTTCGGGTGGTAAGGGACTCGATGAATTCAGAAGTGAAATGCTTTCTGATAAACATATAAAAAAACTTGTCGATTATGATAACTTTAAAGAAGTATTTCCAGGTGTCGATTTAGCAGGCGGTGCATGCTATTTTCTTTGGAGCAGAGATGAAAAAGGACTTTGCGAAGTAACAAATATAAGCGGAAAAATTGTTGATACAACACTCAGAGATTTAAACGAATACGAAACATTCATAAGATCAAACAAGGCAGTTGCAATAGTAAAAAAAGTGAATAATGGTGTTAAACGTCATTTGAGTGATGTTGTATATTCAAGAATGCCTTTTGGAATACCAACTACTTATACGCCACAGACCCATGGAATTCCATGCTATTTTACTCAAAGATTAGGCATGCAATACGTTTTTGAAAAAGATATAAATGACACATTTAATATAAAAGATAAATGGAAGTTCCTTGTGCCCAAAGCCCCCATCGCAGGGCAGACAGATTTTTCAAAGCCAGTAGCATTTTATTATGACGGCAATACAAGAATAGCAAAACCGGGAGAGGTATGTACTGAATCATGGTTAGTATTAGGTGCATTTGATACGGAAGAGGAAACACTGTCATATAAATCATATATTCTCACAAAAACTGTAAGATTTTTATTGTTACAAACTGTTGTGTCACAAAATATATCTAAAAAGAATTATTGTTTTATACCTGATTTAAGGAAATATACAGGTACATATACTGATGAAATGCTGTGTAGCCTATGGAATATCAGCAATAAAGAATGGGAATATATATCATCAAAAATCGGAGAAATAGGCGGTGATAACAATGCCTGATTACGAATATTTCAAACAGCGTCCGCAGGTCAATCCTACGATATACGCATACTGCCTTGAAGGCGTGGATTCCCACAAGGGTTACATAAAAGTCGGCTATACCGACCGTGACGCCGATACCCGTATCAGAGAACAACTCCACACAAGCGCCGTTCCCTATAAAATTCTGTACACCAAATCGGCAATGTGTCCCGACGGTTCCTGCTTTACCGACCACGATGTTCACGCCATTCTGAAAAGAAACGGTTTCAGACAGCTTAACGAGGGCGAGGATAGGAACGAATGGTTTTACTGTACGGTAAATGATGTCCGTGCCGCTATAAACGAATTGAAAAGCGGAGAAACCTTCAACGCCGTACGAACCGAAAATTTCAAAATGCGTCCCGAACAGACAAGAGCCGTAATGCGTACTATGGAGTATTACGAAAGTGCCAGAAAGGACGATCCCACAAGAGCACCAAAGTTCCTGTGGAATGCAAAAATGCGCTTCGGCAAGACATTTGCGGCATATCAGCTTTGTAAAAAGATGAATTTGGGGCGTATCCTTGTGCTGACATTCAAGCCTGCCGTTGAATCCGCATGGCATGAAGATCTACAGACACACGTTGATTTTGAAGGCTGGCAGTTCATCTCCAACAAGGATGCAAAGAACAATAATATCGACATTGACCGTGCTTTCAGAAATGCGGACAAGTCAAAACCAATCGTTGTTTTCGGTTCGTTTCAGGATTTGCTTGGCACAAATGAAAACGGCGGTATCAAGGCAAAGAATGAATTTATACATACTGAGGTATGGGATATAGTTATCTTTGACGAGTATCATTTTGGCGCATGGCGTGAAAATGCGAAAAAGCTTTTTGAGAATCCCGATGAAGAAGCCGATGCGGATTTTGATGTGGAGAAATATCAGACGGAAGAAGCGGGAAACGCATATAACGAAACCTTCCTGCCTATTTCCACAAGCTATTATCTCTATTTGTCGGGAACGCCTTTCCGAGCAATAAACAGCGGCGAATTTATCGAGGAGCAGATATTTAACTGGACATATTCCGATGAACAGCGTGAAAAATACGCGTGGGTAGGTGCGAACAACCCGTATATCTCCCTGCCTCGAATGGTTATGATGACATACAAAATGCCCGACGAAATACGTCAGGTAGCATTGCAGGGCGAATTTGACGAGTTTGATCTGAACGTATTCTTCTCCGCAAAAGGCAAGGGCGAAGAAGCCAGATTTGTATATGAAAACGAAGTTCAGAAGTGGCTTGACCTTATTAGAGGACAGCATCTGCCCACAAATATTGATGACTTGAAAATGCAGGCAAAGAAAGACGAGCGTCCGCCTATGCCGTTTTCAGATGTACGTCTGCTGAATGTTCTGTCCCATACAATATGGTTCTTGCCGAATGTGTCCTCCTGTTTTGCAATGTATAACCTTTTACAGCAGAAGCAGAATACATTTTATCACGGTTACAAGATAAATGTTTGCGCAGGCACAAAAGCAGGGATAGGCCTTGATGCGGTGAAACCTGTTATCAGCTCTATGGGCAATCCTCTTGAAACAAAAACTATCACACTGACCTGCGGCAAGCTGACAACGGGTATTACCGTCAAGCCTTGGATAGGAATATTTATGCTCCGTAATCTGAAAAGTCCCGAAACATATTTCCAGGCGGCATTTCGTGTTCAGTCCCCTTGGACGGTGAAAAACGACAAGGGTGAAATCGAGATCATGAAGCAGGAATGCTATGTTTTTGACTTTGCCCTTGACAGAGCGCTGCGCCAAATCTCCGATTATTCCTGCCGACTGAATGTAGATGAAACCGATCCCGAAAAGAAGGTTTCCGAGTTTATCAGCTTTCTGCCTGTGCTTGCCTATGACGGTTCAAGTATGAAAGCGATCAATGTACAGGATGTACTGGATATTGCAATGGCAGGCACTTCCGCAACGCTGCTTGCTCGTCGCTGGGAATCTGCATTGCTTGTAAATGTGGACAACGATACACTAAAGCGTCTTACAGAGAACAAAGAAGCACTTGAAGCGCTTATGCGTATTGAAGGTTTCCGCAGCCTTAATTCCGATATTGAAACCATAATCAACAAGTCCGAAGCTGTCAAAAAAGCTAAGAAGGAAGATGACGAAAAACTCACTCCAAAGGAGAAAAAACAGCTAACCGAGGACGAAAAGGAGAGCAAATCTCTCCGCAAGCAGATACAGGAAAAGCTTATCAAGTTTGCCACCCGTGTTCCTATCTTCATGTATCTGACAGATGAACGTGAGAAGTGCTTGAAGGACGTTATCACGGAGATCTCTCCGCAGCTTTTCAAAAAGGTAACGGGTCTGAATGTCAGGGATTTTGAAATACTCTGCACAATGGGACTTTTCAATTCAAATCTTATGAATCAGGCGATATATCAGTTTAAGCGATATGAGGACGCAAGCCTTATTTATACGGGTATTAACGTCCACAATGAAGATGAGATCGGCGGTTGGGATACGTCTATCCGTCGTGAAGAATACAATCGTCTTTTCTACAATCAGCAAGCAAGTATGGCTGCCAATGTGCAGCAAGATGATGATATACCCGATATTCCCGTTAAGTCTGCTCCGAAACCAACACCAATAGCTGCAAAGCCGCAGTCCGTTACGGCACAGTTCGGTTTTAAATCACCAGAACCAGAAAAACCAAAACCCATGGCAGCAAAAAAGGAGCCTAAAATCAAGGCTCCCGAGGTTACTGTAGGTATGAAGGTTTATCACAAAATGTTCAAGGACGGTACTATTGTTAAGTTTGATGGAAATTTTGTTACTGTTAAATTTGGTATTGGAGAAAAGAAGTTCCAGTATCCGATTGGTTTTACCGGGGGATTCCTGGAAGTTCGATAAAAAAGTCATACTCATGTTACAAATATGGGTATGACTTTTTCTTTTCTTAATCTAGTTTTTTTCTTTTTTATCTGAAACTCGCTTATCCACCGAAAGCGGCTATATCATAAGTACCTGCACTTTCCTAGGGTATTAGGCAGACGTTCCAACTGCCTTTCCTACGAAAATTATGAACATAATTATGTTTTTTCAAACTCAAGTACTTCTACTTCCCATTTACAAGTTATTTTACCATCTTTCAAAACACAATATGATAAAAGATTATGTGACCTTGAAAATCCAGAATAACTTCCATCACCCTTGAATGTAGTTGTTAATGTTTCTTTTCCGACTGTATACGTTCCATTATCTCCATATGGAAAAATGAAATAGAAATCTGACCATTACGATAATTCGAATTAATCCTAATAAGTGCTCCTTCCTTATACATATAATAATCTGTGCTGCTTGTTACATTATATGTACCTGCAACAGTATCAAATAGCATCGTAATTTCTTTTAATTTATTAGCACTGTCTTTATAATTATGTTTTACAAGAACCTCTAAATTTTTTCCTATATTTTCATACATATTATTACTAATATTTTCACAACACTCTTTATATAGAATCTCAAGACACTGTTGACTCATTGCTTCACTATCATAAACGTTATTGGTTTTAGAAAAAGCATCAATTGCTTTAGTATAATTACCTGCATTTACATAATCCATGCCCTTGGCATAATTAGCAAGACTATTTGAGTCCTTATATTCAATTTTGGAAAAAACAATTGCAGCTTCACTATAATTTTTCTTATCCAATAATTGTAGTCCCAAGCTATATTTGGTAGAGAGCAATAAATCTTTACATTCCATCTTTTTTATTTCAGTTAAACTATCGATTGCCTCTTGATAATTTTCTTCAGATATTAACTTTTCCGCATTTTTATAATAACAATTATCAATATATTCCAGGTTTTCCGGATCTGCTTCATACATTTCATCTATAGCAGTCAAAAAATCATTTGCTTCAAACGCTTTATTTGATAATCCTATATGAGATTGCCTAAGTTTCTCCCGGCAATCAGAGTATTCGCCAAGTTCAGTATATATCGAAATTGCAATATCAAATTCAGATAAATTAAAATGATGTTCTGCTTTTGTATATTTCGTTTCAAGAATTCTGGATGAAGAATCTTTATAACCGCCAAGTTCCCCAAATATATTTTCTGCAGCATCAAACTCTCCAGAGGCAAGCAAATCTTCAGCTTTGGCATATTTTGCAGCTGAAATCAATTGAGTACAATCTTTATAATCAACAAGTTCTTTGTAAATAGCAATAGCTTCATCATATTGTCCATTGTTTACAAGATCATTCGCCTTATTATAATCATCTTTATCACAACCGCAAAGCATTAATCCTGCAACAACAAAGCATGGAAGCCAGTTAATCTTTTTCTTCATCAAAATCCATCTCCAAATATAAAAGTTGCCATCCAAACCCAAAATCTGTTTGGATGGCTCAATATTAATAATCAACCAATATAAGAATATATTACTTCTAATCCGTTATTAGGGTGATATTACCATTTTATTTCAATATCATCACCACTATAACTTTGCTTACCCATCATTGAAGTTGTATTTCCCATATCCTCAAATACATAATCAGGTACTCCCAATGCCTCATTTATACTACTTATAGCTAAATAAGCTTCATATTCTATGTAGTCATCCTTATCTTTAGGGTTAGTATCAATTGATAAATACTTATCTCCATAAGACGCCCAACTACTATTACAATATTCATCAAATATTGCTTTAAAATTTGGTCCAGCTTTTTTGACAGTAATTGCATATGTTGCTACAATACCATCAGCGGAAGCAGTTATTGTTGTCTGCCCCGGTGCTACTCCTCTTATTGATCCATTATTAACTGTTGCAACGCTTTCGTCTGCCGACTGCCAAACTATGCTCTCAGCATTTGCCTTTTCAGGAAACAAAGTGAAATTTAAAGTAAAATATTCATCTTCAGTAATTGTTGCGCTATTGGTCGAAAGAACAATATTGGTTACCTTGGGCGTACATCCTGTCAAACTCATGATAATAATCATAAAAACTGTTACAACGCTTAAAAATCTAATTTTCATTATACATTTCCCCTTTAATATATTATAATGGTTTATAATCAGTATAAATAGTAATACTCTGAATAAATGTCACTATATACTGGATTAATAATTATTTTTCCTGATTTATCAATTGCTCTACATTGTTCCTCCTGCTTAAACAATGCATATCCATCATTTGAAAATGAACAGCATCTGTCAAATTGAGGATTGATCACATAAGAACCCTTTGAATCAATGAAACCATATGAAACATCACCCCTTTTATTCTTCGTTCCTGTAATTGCTAAATCACCAGCAAAATCTAAGGCTTCGTAGAATTGAGGGTTGATTTCATATGCGCCCGTTTTATTGATGTACCCGTAATTCTCACCCTGTTTTACTAATGCAAGTCCATTATCCGCAAAAGAATGTGCAATGTCAAATTGTGGATTAATAACATAATTCCCATTTTCATCAATAAATCCATAAGTATATGTATTTTCCCACGAATATTCGCCCTTTCCCTTAATTGTACCAACACACGCTAATCCGTTTTTAAATTCTTCAGCGGTATCAAATTGAGGATTAATGGCATAAGCTCCAGTCTTGTCAATATATCCATACTTTTCATCAATCAATATAAGAGCAAGACCATTATCAGAAAAATCATATGCTCTATCAAATATAAGGTTAATTACATAAGAACCTGTTTTGTCAATAAAACCATATAAATACTTATCGTCCCATGAGTTTTCACCTTTTTCTTTGATTACGGCAACCTGAGCATAACCATCAGTAAAATCGAATGCCATATCAAACTGAGGATTGATTATATATTTACCGTTCTGATCGATATACCCATATTTATAGTAATCCTCCTCATCTTCAATGCCAACACACGCAAGCCCATCCTCAAATGAACTAGCTTGATCAAATTGTGGATTTATAACATATTTACCCGTTTCATCAATATAGCCGTATTTATATTTATTATCCCAGGAATACTTTCCTTTCTCTTGCAAAATTCCAACACAGGCAAACCCATTTTCACCAAAGTCTCCTGCTGTATCAAACTGTGGATTAATAACGTATTTCCCACTGTTATCTACATATCCATATTTCTCACCCATCATTACACGGGCTAAACCATTATCTGAAAAACTGTATGCTCTATCAAATTGCGGATTGATAACATAAGAATTTGTATTATCAATGTATCCCCATTTTTCGTTTGAACATACTGCGAGCAAGCCATTTTTGAACAAGATATTATCATCAGACTTTCCTTTTGATGATATACCACGGTTATTGACAATAACTACAATACAGCCTATAGCAATAATGACAAGCAACAATATACTGATTATAACTACTATTCTTTTTTTCCTTTTTGCACCTGTTGAATCATCAATACTCACAGCATCACTTGATTCTTCAACTGATGAAGCAACTTCGATAGATGACTCGGTATTTTCAAAATCCGAAATTTTGTCTTCATTATTCACTCACATCGTCCCTCTCAATTTATTTTTATAAAAACATATTTGATAAATCATACTACTTTATAGTATATATTTCTAGTACTTTATATATAATTATACAAGTAATCTCAAAATTTGTCAAAACATTTTGGGCAAATATGTTATAGTTTCCAAAAAATCAAGCCAATACGCCCTAGTACTAACCGTGGGTACTATTATTTTTTTGACCATCACTCCAATTACCGCTTTTAAAGGATAGAAAACAAAAAACTAAGTCCTGTAAAGAGTTCGGTTTTGAACTATGTGACGTTCTCAGCTGGAATCGAACCAACAACACCCTGACTAAAATTCAAGCATTCCACCAATGCAAGAAGGATATATAAAACTAACTTCATAATTGCTTGTCAATTGTCCAAACTAAAAATCCGAAAATAATAACAGGCTGCCGCACCAACCGATGCAACAGCCTGTTCCACACTATTAAAAAAACCATTCCCACATCTCATAAGACGGCGCACAAGTGCCGTTCCGCCAGTTCTTGACAGTAGTAGCACTCACTCCGCAGTTTGCAGCAAATCCACGGATGGAAACATTGTTTCTTTCCATATATCCGCAAACGATCTGCGCAGAAGCCATCTTAAATCTATGGTAATCGGTCAAAAGGTCTACGCCGAGAACATCGGAGAGCTTTTTCAGCGTGTCTATGCTCATATTCTGCTCCCCGACTTCCTTGCGCTCATACTTGATATAATTATCATAGCTGAGTCCGGTAAGTCGGGTAACATCGGCTATCGTCAGACCTTTTTCTTTTCTTGCTTTCGCAAGGTGGGTAAGTCCTGAATTATTTTTTTCAGCTTTCTTCAACCGCAACAGCGCAAGCATCAGAAGCAAAAAAACACCAGCCTTAAAAACAGCTTTTATTCTGCTATCAAGTCTGGTGCATCTTGTTTTATCAACCGCATTGCTTCAGCTTCTCTAATAGAAACCAACGACCTTCGGGTTATGAGTATCGTCAGGTTAATATAGTTCAATATAAATAACTTCAAAATCGACGTATCTGCGTGGTTTTCAGATTTGATCTATCTTATCTGATACCATCTTTTTTTATGCTTTTTTATCTGCTTAAGGGTATGAATAAGGGTATAATATCCAAAAGATTTCCAAAATCGGACAATATGCAGCAAAGAAAGCAGAGCATAAAAAATCATCGGTCAGAGCAAAGGTAGAATACGTTTTTGAAGTCGTGAAACGACTGCTCGGGTATCGGAAAAATACGATACCGAAATCTGCGAAAACAGACCGCAAAACTGAATATTATGTTTCGGTATGACATTTCATCAAGCTCGGCAATACGCACTTCGTCCTTATCGGCAGGCATTTTCTTTGCAACAATATCCATTGCCACTTTGCGAAGATACATATTCGTGCCTATCCCAGCTGTTGCGGTAATTCCAGTTGTGTCGAGGACATCTTTTATCATCATCATTGCAAGCTTACAGGTGGTCTTTTTGTACGTTTGCAGATAAGAAGTAACGTCAATGAAAACCTCGTCGATTGAGTAAACGTGTATATCCTCCGGTGCAATATATTTTAGGTAAATCTGATAAATTTTCGTGCTGACCTCCATATAGTGCGCCATCTGCGGTGGGGCAACGATATAGTCGATCTCAAGTGCAGGATTGCTTTGCAGTTCTGGCATATTGTATGATTTCCCTGTAAAGGTGCGGTTCGGCGCTTTGTACTTTCTTTGCTTGTTAGTGTTTGAAACTGCTTGTATAACTTCAAACAAATGAGGTCTGCTAGGTATACCGAAGGATTTGAGTGCAGGAGAAACAGCAAGGCATATTGTCTTTTCTGTGCGGCTCTCGTCTGCAACGACAAGATTTGTTGTAATGGGGTCAAGCCCTCTTTCCACGATTGCATAAAAGAATTTCAGATCAATTGCAATATATGATTTTCCCTGTATTTCATCGCCCCCGTTGCTATATTGAATTAATTATAGTACAAAAGTTCGATAATTGCAATAGGAATATTTTGTATTGTGTTTTACTACCCTATAAAAGTACACTACTCTCAAACGATCTTTGCGGCGGCAATCCCGACACAACAAGAGAAGCTTACAAGAAAATGGCGATTTTACGTTGTTTAAGCAGATTAGCACCACAGACAAATATGGTGCTTTTTTACATTTTGGATTGTCGCAAGATACAACTCCGGTTATTTGTTTTGTAAGTATCAGTTTGTGAAAGAGTTTTTCAGTGAGGTAAGTTTCATCAATGACAATAAGGTGATAAATAAACGATGATAAGAAACTATTCATTAAGCATCTGTTCTGTTCGCCATTTTTTTGGCGAAACACCATAAATACTTTTGAACGCTCTGGAAAAATGAAGCTGATTGTCATAACCAACGGCGGAGCTGATATCTCCTATCGAAAGCTTTGTAAGCTTTAAAAGCTCGGTTGCTTTTACCATACGGTAGCTCAGCAGAAATTCCTGCGGAGTTTTTCCAAGTGCTTCTTTGAATATCTTTCCGAAATAACTTCTGTTGAGTCCGCATACATCGGCAATATCCTCAACGGAAATATCGTTCTGAAAATTATGCTCGATAAACTCCAATGCCTCGTGAATGTAAAAGTCACGAAGCTTGCTGCTGTGATGCACCTTAATGCCCTCGGTTGAGCGTGTAAGATAATCCAAAAACAAATAGAGATGTCCGATAAGATGAAAGGGAGATGAGCTGCCGTTTTCGGCAATATAGTTCATCTCCTTCATCATTTCCTCACGCAGCTCCTTTGAGTGGGCTTTGTAAACAGGCTGATCTAAAGAGAAACCTGCCGCTTCGACGACAGCTTTTGCACGCAGTCCGTCAAACTCTATCCAGACGTATTCCCACGGCATATCCTTGTCCGCAATATAGGTGGTTATCTGGTCGGGGAATATCATAAATCCCTGCATACTTTTTATGGAGTATTCCTTCGTTTCGCCGTTTTTGTCATATGCAAACAGCCGTCCGGTTCCCGATATAACATAATGAAAAAGATAGTGATTTCTTGCCGCAGGACCGAATGAATGAGCGGAAGAGCATTTCTCACGCCCACATTGAAAAAGGCTCAGGTCTACAAAATTTTCGCTGGGAAATACCGAAAACAACAGGTCATCCATACCATTTTCTCCTTGTAAACATTTACATATTTCTTTTGATATATGAAGTATTTTTATTATTATAGCACAAGATATACCAAAATGCAATATAGTTGACATATATAATAAAAAAGCGGCAAAATGGGATAAATCGTGTTGATTTCTGCAATTTACAGAACGCATTATGGTATGCTATACTTGTATCAGAAGATAAGAAACGACATTATATGACATAAAAGGAGGAATTACATATGAATAAAGCAAAAACAGTAAAATCCCTGTTACTTCTTGCGGCGTTCTCGTCAACGCTTCTTTTGCAGGGTTGTGCGGCAGGGGAAAGCTCCGATGGAAAAATACATATCACCATGCTCCAGTACAAGCCCGAAGCAGTAAAGGCGTTCGAGAAGATCGAAGAAAGATTTAACGCAACACATGATGACATTCACCTTGATATCGAATCTCCCAACGAGGCTATGACAGTGCTCAAAACAAGGCTCATCAGAGAGGATTACCCCGATATTGTGGGAATAGGCGGCGATATAAACTACTCCAATTTCCTTGACGCAGAGCTTTTTGCGGATATTTCCGACCTTGATGTTATCAATGATATAAAGCCTGCTTATCTGCAGATCGACAAAGACTTGGAGTTCATTCCGCAGGAGGGCGTTTATGCACTTCCTTATGCCGCAAACGCCGCAGGTATCCTTTACAACAAGGATATGTTTGAAGCAAACGGCTGGGAGATACCCGAAACATGGGATGAATTCCTTTCCCTTTGCGATACGATAAAGGCAACGGGAACTAATCCTCTTTACTTCGGTTACAAGGACACTTGGACCTGCCTTGCTCCCTGGAACGCTCTTGCAGTAGGACTTGCTCCTGCCGATGTTTGCAGCAGAGTAAACTCGGGTGATACAACCTTCAAGGCAGAATATGCAGAGGTCGCAGAAAAGATAAAGGTGCTGCTTGATTATGCCGAGCCTAACCCTTACGCATACAGCTACAACGACGCCTGCACCGCCTTCGCAAGAGGCGAATCTGCAATGTATCCTATCGGCAGCTATGCCGTTCCGCAGATACTTTCGGTAAATCCCGATATGAATATTGATTCCTTCCCGTTCCCTGCAAATGAAAATGAAGAGGACAATGTACTTAACTCGGGCATTGACCTCCAGTTCTCCGTGATGAAGGAATCCAAGAATAAAGAAGCTGCTTATGAAGTGCTTCGCTTCATGTTCGAGGACGAAACCGTTCAGATTTATCTTGACGATCAGGGCGGAATTCCCTGCAAGGAAGGCGAATTTACTCTTCCCTCTTTCCTGAACGGAATGGAGCAGTATATAAAAGACAACAGAATGTCCGACTACCACGATCATCACTACCCAAGCGAAATGAGCGTTGACGCACTTATCCAGACCTACCTTATGGACAGCAGCGCAAACTCTGCGGAAATATTCCTCGACCGATTTGACAACGAGTGGGTAAGATACAACAGAGATCTTATCGCAAAGGTAAAAAAATATGAGGAGGGACAGAAATGAAAAAGACAAAGAAAATGACCGATAGGCAGAAAACCTATATTCTTATGGTTATCCCTGCACTTCTCCTGTTTGTGGCATTCAATACAATTCCCCTTATAACGGGCGCAATGTACAGCTTCACGAATTACAGAGGCTACGGCAGCTATGAATTTGTGGGACTGAGAAACTATATTGACCTTTTCTCCGACGCAAGAGTTGGAAACTCATATCTTTTCACATTCAAATACGCCATTGCAGGTACTATTCTTGTAAATCTTCTGAGCCTGCTGCTTGCGCTGGGACTTAACAGCAAGATAAAATGCAAGACGCTTCTCAGAGGTGTATATTTCCTGCCGAATATCCTCGGCGGACTTATCATAGGTTACATTTTCAGCTTTTTCTTTACTTACATACTTCCTGCGATAGGTTCGGCAATTCATTTCGGATTTTTGGAAAACAGCATACTTGCAAGCGAAAAATATGCTTGGATAGGCGTTCTTATAGTTGGCGTATGGCAGGCTGTTGCAATGAACACCATCATCTACATTTCGGGCTTGCAGACCATACCTGCAGATATTTACGAAGCTGGAATGATAGACGGCGCAAGCCGCTGGCAGACCTTCAAGGATCTTACACTTCCAATGCTTATGCCCTTCGTATCCACAAACCTTATCCTCAGCACAAAGAATATGCTTATGGTATTCGACCAGATCATGGCTCTTACAAAGGGCGGTCCTGCGCAAAGCACCGAGTCCATTTCTTACCTTATCTACAAAAACGGTATGGACGGCGGACAGTTCGGCTTCCAGAGCGCAAACGCAGTTGTATTCTTCGTTGTTATCGTTACTATCTCCATTATTCAGATGGTTATCACCAATAAAAAGGAGGAGCAGTTATGAGTACATCTACCAAGAATTTTGTTCCCGAGCCTATCAAAGTCCGTGTAAAAACGGCTGATGAGATAAAAAATGACAAGGACAGCAGATCTAATATAGTGCTGACAATACTGCTTATTCTCGGCTGCGTTACGATCTTATTTCCCCTTTATATGACAATCGTTATCGCATTCAAAGCTCCCTCTGAAATGACAAACGACATCTATGGCGCACTCAGCCTCCCCAAAAGCTTCAGCCTTAGTAATTTTGCGGAGGCAATGAGAGTTACCGACTTCTGGCACTCCCTCGGAAACAGCATTATCATCACAGCTGCGACTATCATTCTTTCGCTCGTTATCCATTCAATGGCAGGCTATGCCATAGGCAGAAATATGAGCCGCAAAAAGGGCTTCAAGCTGATATATTTCTACATCGTAAGCGGTATGTTCGTTCCTTTCGCTATCCTTATGATGCCCCTTGTAAAGCAGACCGCAAACCTCGGTCTTGACAATATGGTGGGCGTTGTTATCCTCTACACGGTTTTCTATATGCCGATGAACGTTATGCTATACAGTGGTTATATGAAGAACGTTCCTATGGCAATGGAAGAAGCCGCTGACATGGACGGTGCTTCCGCATGGCGCACCTACTGGACGATAATCTTCCCCATGATGAAGCCAATGCACGCGACCGTTGCCGTTCTTACCGCACTCGGAACATGGAACGACGTTATGACTCCTCTCGTTATTATGTCGGGTACAGACAACGTTACGCTTCCTCTTGCACAGCTTAATTTCCAGACTCAGTTCGGCACAAACTACAACCTTGCGTTTGCTTCCTACCTGCTCGCACTCCTGCCGATCGTAATATTCTACATTCTCTGTCAGAAACAGATCATCGGCGGCGTTGCAAACGGAGCAGTCAAGGGCTGATACACAAAAAAATATTACAATTTCCCCTGCCAAACGGTAGGGGAAAACACTATACGAAAGGATAATCTGCTATATGAAAATACAGAACAAAATAATGCTTATCACTTATGCCGACAGTATGGGAAAAAATATCCGTGAGCTTCACGGTGTGCTTGATAAGCACTACAAAAATGCCGTAGGCGGCGTTCATATCCTGCCGTTTTTCCCGTCCTCGGCTGACAGAGGCTTCGCTCCAATGAGATATGATGTTGTTGACGAAAGCTTCGGTACGTTTGACGACATTGAAGCACTCGGAAAAGAATATTATCTTATGTTCGATTTTATGGTAAATCACATTTCCGCAAGTTCTGAGTATTTCAAGGATTTTCTTGCGAGAAAGGACGAGTCCGAATACAAGGATATGTTTATCCGCTACAAGGATTTCTGGGAGGCCGGCGAACCGACGCAGGAGCAGACCGATATCATCTACAAGCGCAAACCGAGAGCGCCTTATATTGAAGCAAAGTTTGCGGACGGCACAACCGAAAAGGTGTGGTGTACCTTCTGCGAGGAGCAGATAGACCTTGACGTTACAACGGATACCACAAGGAAATTCATCACCGATACTATCCGTGAGATGTGCCGCCGAGGTGCTTCGGTGATACGCTTAGACGCATTTGCTTATGCGTTGAAAAAACCCGATACAAGCTGCTTTTTCATTGAACCCGATATCTGGGAGCTGCTTTACGATATTGAAAAGATCGCTTCGGAAGGCGGTGCTGATATTCTTCCCGAGATACACGAGCATTACACAATTCCGATGAAAATTGCAGACAAGGGCTTCTGGATATATGATTTTGCTCTGCCTGTTCTTACTCTCCACGCACTTTATAATCATACGGGAAAATATCTTAAGGACTGGCTGCTGAAATGCCCTATGAAGCAGTTCACCACCCTCGATACTCACGACGGCATTGGCATTGTTGACGTAAAGGACCTTATCCCCGATGAGGAGATAGAAAAGGTCAAGGATCAGATGTATTCCAAGGGCGCAAACGTGAAGATGATATACAGCTCCGAGGCATACAACAACCTTGATATTTATCAGGTCAACACCACATATTATTCCGCACTGGGCAATAACGACAGCGCATATCTTCTTGCAAGAGCGATACAATTCTTTGCTCCCGGCATACCGCAGGTCTATTATGTAGGAATGTTAGCAGGCGAAAATGACATTGAGCTTATGGAACGCACCAAAAACGGACGTGACATCAACCGTCATTACTACACAGCCGAGGACGTTGAAGCGGAGCAATCAAGACCCGTTGTACAGAAGCTTAAATCGCTTATGGCACTCAGAAACACTCACCCTGCGTTCTCTCTCGAAGGAACAATTGATGTAAATGCAGAAGATGACAAGCTTGTTATCACAAGAAAGCACGGGGCGGACAGCATTACACTTACCGCCGATCTTACAACATACGAATTTGAGATAAAGGGATAAAAATATGGCTATTTTTGTAAATGAAAAGACAGGACTTTTCCAAATCATCACCGATAACACCGAATATCAGATGAAAGCCGATAAATACGGCGTTTTAAAGCATCTTTGGTACGGCGAAAAAACGGGATATGATATGGAATATCTGCAAAACTATCCCGATGTCGGCTTTTCGGGAAATATCTATGATGCAGGAAACGACCGCACATATTCACTTGATACATTACCGCTTGAATATGCCTGCGAGGGCGTTGGAGATTACCGCATAACGGGAATTTCAGCTGTGCATTCGGACGGCAGCTGCGCACTTGACCTTCGATACAAGGGCTATCGCATAAGCAGGGGCAAATACGGCATAAACGGACTTCCCGCAGTCTATGCAGACGAAAATGAATCCGAAACTCTGGAAATTATCCTAAGGGACAAATATTCCAATATTGAAGTAACGCTCAGATACGGCGTTCTGCCGAAGCTTGATATTATCACAAGGTGCGTTTCCATAGCTAATAATGGCAATGTGCCTGTTATTCTTACAAAAGCGGCAAGCCTTTGTCTTGACATTGCTTACGGTGAATGGGAATGGATGCATTTTCACGGCAGACATACAATGGAACGTGTTACAGAACGTTCTCCGCTTATTCACGGCATACAGGAAAGCTCAAGCAAAAGAGGAACATCAAGCCATCATCAGAATCCGTCTGTGCTGCTTTGTTCCCCCGACTGTACAGAAACATCGGGCAGCTGCATAGGTGCGGTACTTGCATACAGCGGCAGCTTCAAGACACAAATAGAGCTTGACCAGCAGGAGCAGGTGCGCCTTGTTATGGGAATAAATCCCGAGCTTTTCCGCTGGGAGCTGAAACCGTCCGAGGTGTTCGATACCCCCGAGGTGATAATGTCATACAGCGCAAACGGTATGGAAAAACTGTCCCACAATTTCCACAAGGTCATAAGAGAGCACGTTTGCAGAGGAAAATATAAGCTTGCAAAGCGCCCCGTTCTGATAAACAACTGGGAGGCTACATATTTCGATTTCAACGAGGAAAAGATACTGGGAATCGCAGAGCAGGCTGCCGCTCTCGGCGTTGATATGCTTGTGCTTGATGACGGTTGGTTCGGAAAGCGAAATGATGACTGCTCGGGTCTTGGCGACTGGTTTGTAAATGAAGAAAAGCTCTGCGGAGGACTTGGTTCTCTTTCAAAAAAGCTGAACGAAATGGGAATGAAATTCGGTCTTTGGTTTGAACCCGAGATGATTTCCGAGGACAGCGAGCTTTACCGCACTCACCCCGAATGGGCGATAAGGATACCCTCACGAGATCCTATCAGAAGCCGTTATCAGCTTGTGCTTGATATGACAAATCCTGATGTAAGGGAATATCTTTTTGAGTCAATGAGCAATATCCTGAAAAGTGCGGATATTTCCTATATAAAATGGGATATGAACCGCAGTATTTGCGATTGGTACACGCCTTGTCTTTCGGCGGAAAATCAGGGAGAAATGCCCCACAGATACGTTCTCGGACTTTATGAGCTGCTTGAACAGCTGACAACAGCTTTTCCTAATGTGCTTTTTGAGGGTTGCAGCGGCGGCGGCGGACGCTTTGACGCAGGTATGCTTTACTATTGTCCGCAGATATGGTGCAGCGATGATACCGACGCTTATGAACGCACAAAAATACAGTACGGAACATCGTTTTTCTATCCGATTTCTGCGGTCGGTTCACACGTTTCCGCAGTACCGAATCATCAGACGGGCAGGATAACGCCTATCGAAACAAGAGCCGTTACAGCTATGGCAGGAAGTTTTGGTTATGAACTTGACCTCAACACTCTTTCAAACGAGGAAAAGCAGGAAGTCAGCGAGCAGATAGTCCGCTTTAAAAAGTACAGCGAGCTTATCCACAACGGACTTTATTATCGTTTGAGTGACCCGATAAACGGCAAGTTCGCCGTTTGGGAATTTGTTTCCGAGGACAAAAATGAAGCGCTTGTGCATGGTGTTATCTTCCAAACCGAACCAAACCGAACACAATACCGCATAAAGCTTAGGGGACTTCTGCCCGAAGCTGATTACCGCCTTGAGGAAAACGGCGAGATATACAAGGGAAGAGCATTGATGAACGGCGGTATCCTGCTGCCGAAGTCCTGGGGAGATAATTTCCCCGTTCAAATGCATTTTACAGCAGAAGCATAAAGAGGTGGCATAATGAAAAACATAGATGTAACGGCTCTCGGTGAGCTGCTCATAGATTTTACCGAAAACGGCATATCGGAAAAAGGCAATCCTCTGCTTGAAGCAAATCCCGGCGGAGCGCCCTGCAATGTTCTTGCTATGCTTGCAAAACTCGGCAAAAAAACCGCTTTTATTGGAAAAGTAGGAAACGACAATTTCGGAAATATGCTGTCCGAAACAATAAAGAACTGCGGTATCTGTGCTGACGGACTTGTTTTTGACGATACTGTCAGAACAACTCTTGCGTTCGTTCACAAAAAGCCCGACGGCGACAGAGATTTCAGCTTTTATCGTGAGCCGGGAGCGGATATGATGTTAAGAAAAAGCGAGATAGACGAAGAGATCATCAAGTCCGCAAAAATATTCCACTTCGGCACTCTTTCATCAACACACGAAGGTGTGCGTGCAGCAACACGATATGGAGTAGATATTGCAAAGGACAGCGGTGCGCTTATTTCCTTTGACCCAAATCTCCGTCCGCCATTGTGGAACTCCCTTGAAGATGCAAGGCGTGAGATAGAATACGGCCTTGAAAAATGCGATATTCTGAAAATTTCCGATAATGAGATAGAATTTATGACGGGCAGCACCGATTATGACAAGGCTGTACGGGAGCTTATGGAAAAGTATCATATAAAGCTTGCCTTTGCTACTCTCGGCAAAAACGGCAGCCGTGCATATTACGGGGACATCAAAGCAGAGTGCGGAGTGTTCAAGGTCGATACCATTGAAACCACAGGCGCAGGAGATACCTTCTGCGGAAGTGCGCTGAATTATATACTTGAACACGATATAAACTGTCTTACCGAAAATGACCTGAGAGAGCTTCTTACCTTTGCAAACGCATCGGCAGCAATTATCACAACACGCAGAGGTGCATTGAAGGTTATGCCCGAAAAGGAAGAAATACTTGAACTTATCGGGAGATGATATTATGAAAAAAGTAACTATCAAGCTTGATACCATCAATGAAGTAAAGAATTTTGTAAGTGCTGTTACAACCTTTGAATGTGATTTTGATATTGTTGCAGAAAGGTATGTTGTTGATGCAAAGTCAATAATGGGCTCAACGTAGCAGCCAATTTTTCTGCTACGTCAATTTGTGTTTTTATCACAGTTTTTGTTTTTACATATGTTTTTTCGCTGAGCCATTACAATATCTCTATCCCACAAACAAACTCCAACTCAATTTCCGTCCCATCCGTAAAAATGATTTTCTTCTCATACTCATCAATACGCCTTAACTGTCCGCTAAAAGTAAAATACTTACCGCCGCTTTTCCTTTCATCGGGCACAAAATATTCTACCGTAACCTCGGGGCGCTCGGACAAATTATCCCTCAGAATATTCAGCTTGGCGTTAAGCTCGGAAAGTCTGTCCTCATCAAGCTCCAAGCGGCTGTCGGTCAGACGTGCGGTTTCCGACACCGCGTCATCATATCCCGTAAGTGCCGCAAAGGGCGAAAACTGCGCCGCACGGTCCGTAATCGTCATTGGCTTATGCTTCTTCGATATGGGACGGGGCAAATCTATTATATCGTCATATTTGTGTTCACCGTAATACAAAATTATCCCTCCTACGCCTTGTGTCCGCCCACCTGCCCGTTGCGCTCAACGGTAGTTGTACCCTCCTCAAAGTTCATACCCTTGAGGATCGCGTTTTTGCCGTATTTCTTCTTTATCCCAAGCATAGCCTTCTGCATATTTTTCTCACGTTCAAGCCGTCGTGCTTCTTCATCTTTTCTTCGTTCCTCCGCTTCAAAATCGGTGAAAAAGTCAAGCTGCACGTCGGTCTCCTCGGCAACGCTGCTTTCGGGAACAATATGATTTGCCACAACATACATTCTGCGGACAAGCAGTCTGTCATCAACAATCTTGTTATACAGCTCTGTAACTTTATCCATTATGATTTTTGTGGAAGAAGTCTGCCGTCCGAGATTGATTGAGCCGTGGGCAGATTTGGGTATCTTTCTGCCGTACGGGTCACTGGTATACGGTCCGTCATAGCTGTTCGTGCCAAGCATATCATACCCGACCGTAAGCACCATCTGGTCCGTAACAAGCCCCTTGTCCACAAGGTCAAGCACAAGTAAGTCGGTCATTTCCCGTACAACAAGCCTACCTTTTTCGAAGTCGTATGGGTGCTGCAAAACCTGTCCCGAACTGATACTGTTGCTCTGGGGCTTGTATGCCTTTATGTCTGCAATGGTGCAAGGCTCATACCCCCAAGCGTGGTCGATAAGCAGCTCCGCATTTACTCCGAACATTTTATACAGCATTTCTTCATTCCGCAGAGAAAGCGCCGCAATATCTCCCATTGTGAAGATATACCTGTCCTCCAGCTTTTTTGCATAGCCTTTACCCACGCGCCAGAAGTCGGTCAGCGGACGGTGATTCCAAAGCTGCCTGCGGTACGACATTTCGTCAAGCTCGGCAATACGCACGCCGTCCTTATCGGCAGGCATTTTCTTTGCAACAATATCCATTGCGACCTTGCAAAGGTACATATTCGTGCCTATCCCTGCCGTTGCGGTAATTTCCGTTGTGTCGAGGACGTCTTTTATCATCATCATTGCAAGCTCACGGGCAGTCTTTTTGTATGTTTGCAGATACGCCGTTGCGTCAATGAAAACCTCGTCGATTGAGTAAACGTGTATATCCTCGGGGGCAATGTATTTCAGATAAATCTGATAAATTTTCGTGCTGACTTCCATATAATGCGCCATCTGCGGTGGGGCAACGATATAGTCGATTTCAAGAGCAGGATCACTTTGTAGCTCGGGCATATTATATGATTTTCCCTTAAAAGTTCGGTTCGGCGCTTTATACCGCCTTTGCTTGTTTGCGTTTGAAACACTTTGCACAACTTCAAACAGCCGAGGTCTTCCGGGTATGCCGAGGGATTTCAGTGCAGGAGAAACCGCAAGGCAGATAGTCTTTTCTGTGCGGCTCTCGTCTGCAACGACAAGATTTGTTGTAATCGGATCAAGCCCTCTTTCCACGCATTCCACGCTTGCATAAAAAGATTTCAGATCAATTGCAATATATGATTTTTCCTGCATTTCATAGCCTCCTCCGCGCTATCTGTATAAATTATAGCACAAAAGTTCGATAAATGCAATGGGAATGTTTTGTGTTTCATAATACAATTTTATGACAATCCATCAAAATACAATTATATATTATACCTCTGAAGGAACAAAAAGTTCCGAATAAAGGAGGTAGAACCATGCTAAGAATAATACTTGAAGCAGTAAAACAGCTTCTGGAGATTGTTATCGAATTTTTCGGTAAGCGAGCGTTCGGGTGAGACAATTCCCGATACGGTTGCGGAGAAAATCATCGAAGCAGCCGTGGTTTCGGTTGCCGCAGTTTTGTGCGCAATAATTGATTTGATACTCGAAGACAAAGGGACATAGCCGTTCTGGTTATGTCCCTGATTTTTTGAAGGAGGTAATATGTTTGATTCACAGCGATATCTGACCCGTGGAGTTCAGACTGAGATTCCGTTTGAACTCCAACTCTTTATGTGGAGCCTTATCGACAAACTTCCCGAGCCGAAGGACTATTTGCAGGTCTTTCGGCTTTCTGTTTGCGATAACGTTCAGCACATTATCCATGAGCAGGAAGAACCCCAGTACAGAAAAGAATATCAGCTCTGTACGAATACAAATGTGATTTGACAAGCATAACAAGAAAAATGCAAAACTACGGGAAATTCCACAATTAATATAAAAAACGGTTGAAACCTACGCAATTGTGCGGATTTCAACCGTTTTTATTTGCAAATTCAGAATATGAACATTTTGTGTCATGTCAAAATTTAATGCTGTTATAAGACAGTTTTAACGGAGTTTTGGGAAAATTAAAAATAACCGCTCAAAATCATTTTAATCCCGTTTTAACCGTTTTTAAAACCGTTCAAACGGCTAAAATGCGTTGTTTTAGCCGTTTGACTGTTGAAACGGCAGCCACAAGCAAGGCTATTTTAAATTTGTCTTTCTTGGGGTGCGAACTGCGAACTAAATTTAAAGGGGGTACGAACCAGTTCGCACCCCCATATTTTATGCCTTATTTATGATCTCAGTCGTACCGAGAACCAGTCCGAAGCACTTAGCATATCTATCTTTTAATGATATATTCGGATACCTGCGATTCAGAGAGATCAGCTGACCGTCTCCGAGTTTCTTGATATAACCTTCTCCGTCCACATCAAAAATACCTATTTGTCCGATTTCTACGGTTGGCTGCGAGCGCACAAGGATATTATCCCCGTCGTGGAATTTCGGCTCCATGCTGTCACCGGAAACCGTGAGGACAAAATCTGCCTTCCGGCTCTCGGGAGTGTCGGGAACATATACCGTCTTTCCCTGCTCATAGTCCTCCAAATATTCTCCGAAGCCTGCGGATACACGATTGGATATATAATAGGTAGGGATAAGCTGTATCGGATCCGGCTCTTTAACCTGATCCGCATATACCTCTGATAGTGTCTCTGCTCTGGAAATTAGCTTGACCTGCTCCCGTTCCGGTAGCTTTTTGTAATATTTAAGAAGTTCCTGCTCGTCATCCGGCAATGACGGGCTTTTTTCTTCTCCGGTTAGCAAGTAATCTGTAGATACATTTAGAAAATTTGAGAGAGTAATAATTTTGTCAGCTGATGGAGAACTTGTTGAAAAGCGCTTTATGGCTCCATTTCCAAAGCCTAATTGTTTTTCAACAGCATTTATTGATAATCCCTTTTGCTTAATTAAAGCTATAATTCTATTAACCATATAGCACCTCTAAAAATAATTTAGAAAATTTGAGAGAAAACTATTGACATTTCTCAAATATGAGAGTATAATTTACTTAGTAAATCAACAGGGCATAGTAATTCCTTGATTTACAAAGAAATTGTATCATAAGAAACTTGAAAAAACAATAGAAACGGAGGAATTTCATGAAAGAAATGTGTAAAAAGAAGTTTTCTACACACCAGGCTACACTCATACAAAATACAGACCGTTTTCTTATTATTGAATGGAAACGTGCTGACGGTAGCGGTGACTATTATGTTAATTACATTGTTGACAAGAAAAGAGGAAGCCTTATTGTTAGCGGCGATTTGGGGGATTCCATTGCAACATGGTATAATCCCATCAAGATATGTAATCTTAAGAATTATGTACTTGACATTGAATATTATGCAAGTAAATTCCAATGTTCGTCAGACAAGTATAAATTTGATCCCGAGGATATACTTGCAGATATAAAAGAACAAGCAACAAGCTTGGATTTCAGAATAGACGATGAACAGGAATTCTGGGAAAATGTCGAATCAGCTATTTACGATGGCGGTTATAATAAAGACTTTATTCCTTCTCAAGAGTTAACCGATCTTGTGTCAGAAATTGATTGCGACTATTTTGAATGGCTGTACACCTGCGGTCGAAAGATCCATATACGTGTATACCTTTGGGCAGTAGGTTTCAACATGGCTTGCGAACAATTAGGATTTTGAGGTGACTGCCCTGTGATCATAAATAACAAGTTGCTGGACAAATACCAAATTGAGTTTGAAAAGAAGTATCGAGAACTTGAAGCCAATTACAATAGTACCGGATCATTACATACCTACAACACCATGCACAAATATGATGACCTGATACAGATAATCAGGCTGGCAAGGCAGCAGCTGAACGGGCGGTGCCATTCCTGCGAAAGACATGACCGTAATATTGATAACACCATAAAGAAGTATGAGATGTATCAGAAAACAAATATGACAGGTTTTGAAAACTTTGAAGAATTCATTTCAGAGCTTAAAAGCCTTAAATTTTAAAAGGAGGGCTGATATATGAATATAGCCGAAAATCTCAAGAAAAAGCGTGAGGAATACGACCTTGAACAGCAAGAACTTGCCAAAAGAGCCGGCGTAAGCACATCTCTCATATGTGCTATTGAAAGGGGATTAAAACTACCCTCGCTGGGAACGGTCGTTGTCCTTGCCGATATATTCCATTGCTCTGTAGACGAGCTCATAGGCAGAAAAGTAAGCTGAAACACATATAAGGAGGAAAATACAATGTATAAGACCAAAATGAACGAGATCCCGCCCAAGTTTGTAGGAGTTATAAGCGGCAAGCTGGACGCTATTGAAATGCACCCGGTACATATGGCTTACGGCTCTATGCTTGAAAACGACGAGAGCGTTATTACTGTCCTTGTCCGTGAAAATGAGCCTAAGAGCTTTGAGGCTTACGGCGTTGTTGATTTTGACTGCGAGGCAGGCATTCTTCAGAGATGGACAGAGGCTATGTCTTACCCCGACGCTCTTATCGAAATGGGAAACAGGATAAAGGAGTAGCTTATGGATGTATATAAGGAAAAGCACTCGTTTGTCTGCACGAAACTCTCGTCGCTGCTTAAGAGCATTTGCAATAATATTACAAATGTCAGCTACGTTGTCAGCGGAGATCTCATAGAACATATTTATGTCGCATTTGCAAACGGCGGCACGAAATGTATCAATGTCACAGGAGACAGCCTGCTTGAACTTACCAGGGACGTATTAAAACGATTTTAAGCCGAAACGGGACATTGTTCCCGTCCACCGGACATGACCTCCCGGTGCTGATGAGGCAGGTCAGAAGGAGATGATAAAGTAATGACAATAGAACAGTTCCGAAGCGAAATGATCGGATACGCCTGCGGAGCAGGTAAGGCTCTTATGGAACTCTCGGTAAAACCGGACATAAAAATAGAGCCGGAGCAGGTCAGGAAGAATGTCGCAACCATTCTTGTTATCCTGACCGAAGTCACAGACTTCCTGCAAGAGTTATCAAGCACAAACAATTGTTCCGGTTCTGATTAATAGTATATCAGAAGGTGGAATAAAATGCAAGCCTTTTTTCAAAATTTTCTAAGGGGGTGCGGAAATGGAGTATCTTACCGTCAAGGAAGTGGCGGAGCTTAAAGGATGTTCTGAAAGGTACATACAAAATTGTATTTCTAAAGGAAAAATCGAGGCACTTCAAGAAGTGTGTACTCAAAACAACTGTATGCAATACATAATTCCCGTTTCCGCCCTGCCTGATGAGCTGAAGGTTAAGTATTACAGCGGTATCAGAAGCAAAGAGGAAGCACCGCCGGAGCTGAAACCTGCTCCAAAGCCGGAAAAACAGTGTAAAAACACTGTTAAAAGGTCGTTTGAAGATTATTCGCAGGAAGAGCGAAACGAGATCACGAAGTGGTGTGATATTCTTGAGGAATGGCAGGCGCTGAGGTCGCAGTATAAGAAGAAAACAGAGTTTGATCCGCTTTTCTGCGCAAAGCTAAAGTTGGAACAGCCGGATATATCGGTATCTCCCGATATTTTGTATCGTAAGTATGCTGCATACAAAGAGCAGGATTGGGACGGTCTCATAGATAAACGTGGAGGCTGGAACAAAGGTAGATTTACCGTTAATGAAAAGGTATGGAAGGCGTTTCTGTGGTTTTATCTCGATGAGCGTCAGCCTGCAATTTCGGACTGCTATAAAAGCGTACTTGGTTGGACGGCGGAGTTTTATCCCGAACTGCTGGAAACCATGCCGAGCGAACGCTGCTTTAGACGACATATAGAATCGGATGTTGCTTTATATGTGAAAACCTACAAGCGCGAGGGCGAAAAGGCGCTGCGTGACAGATGTTCGCCGTGGACGGAAAGAATGTACGACAAGGTTTATGCTAACAAAATATGGGTAGCGGACAACCACACGCTCGACGTTATTTCCGCCGATGGCAGCACACGCCACAGGCTGTATATTACAGCATTTCAAGATGCAAAGTCAGGCGTGATTGTAGGATTTAACATAACGGAAAATCCTTCGTCACAATCTACGATCATAGCACTGAGAATGGGCATAATGCGGTTTGGGATCCCCGAAGTCATTTATCTTGACAACGGTTCCGAGTTTGCTAACCATGACATCGCAGGCAGAGGTTATCGCACTAAACGTAAATACAAAGACGACCCTATGCCTGCCAACATTTTTAAGCGGCTTGGAATCGAAGCGAGATTTGCGCAGGTGTGCAATGCTGACGCAAAACCTATCGAAAGAACGTTCCGAACATTAAAAGACCAGTTTTCCCGAGCAATGGAAACGTTCTGCGGCGGTAAAATAACCGAACGTCCCGAATCTCTGAAACGCATTATAAAGGACGGAAAGAAAATACCTACTGACAGCATTGTAAGAGAATATCTGAAGGTATGGATAGACGGCGATTACAATATGCAGGCATATTGCGGACGTGAAAAAGGATACGAAGGCATGAACCGCATTGACGTATGGAACGCAAGCATTAAAACCGTCGGCGTAAGACTTGCTGGAGAAGCTGAGCTGAATCTCATGCTCATGCGCTCGACCAAATTCCAAAAGGTCAAGAGAAACGGCGTTTTTGTCAATGTTTCCGGAGAAAAGATATGGTTCTACGACAAGGACGAAACCTGCAGGCATCTTGATGAAGAGGTTGCTGTAAGATACGATCCGGGCGATCTGCGTCAGGTTCGTATCTATGACAAAGACGATCGGTATATGTTTACATGGCATAACGCCGATGTACTCCTTTGCGATTACATCGAAGAAAATATGTACAATGTCCGTGACGCAGAGGAAATGAAGCGCTCAGTAGTTAAGTACATGAAAAAATCTTCTGAAGAATTGTTGGACGGTCTGCCTGAAGAGCAGCGTATCACTGCTATTGACCTTAAAGTCAGAAAGGCGTATGAACGCTCCAAGGACTTCAGAATTGAACTTCCGAGCAGGATTATTCCCATTAAAATCAATGAAGAAACGGTTCCTGCGGCAGCAGCGAACAGTGATGTATTGCCAGTAACGATCGATTACAGTCGTATAAACAGAAATTTAAAACAACGAAAGGATGGTAATAATGGTTGAATATGATAAAAAATATACCTTGAGCGAAAGGCAGGAATGGGCATGGAACAAGTTTTGGCAGCTTTCGGAGGAAAAAGGGTTAAGTATTAACAAGACTGCAGAACTTATCGGATGCGTAACTGCTTCTACAATTTCTGGAATAAGGAACGGCACTTACAAAGCCAATCCGAGCGAACAACTCAACAAGCTGGCGGCGTATTTTGAAATAAAAGAGGCTGCCGCTGAACAGGCAAAATATGACAGCTATGTTCCCACCTCAATCTCATCTCAGGTATATGAGATCATAAACAACTGTCACCTGCTGGGCGGTCTGGCGGTTGCCTGCGGCGATGCTGGCATAGGAAAAACTCAAGCGGCGCTCAAATACGAAAGAGATCACACAAGCAACTGTATATACATATACGTTCCGCCCTGCATGAAATCTTCAAATTCTATTATAAAGGCGATAGGCAAAAAACTCGGCGTAAGAAAAAGGGCGATAGACGACCTTTGGACGGCAATTTCGGAAAGGCTTACCGATGGAATGATTATTATTCTCGATGAAGCTCAGCACCTTTCATACGAGGCTATTGAAACTTTGAGAAGCTTCTCCGATGTTTTTAACAACAGCGGAAAAACACTTGGAATATGCCTTATCGGAAACGAAGTGACCGTTGAAAGCACCACAGGCAAGAGTGGGCATGAAATAGAGTTCGGTCAGATAGTAAGCCGCCGCAAGAGTCTTGAAGTATTTAAAACCAGTCAGATAATGCGCCATGATATTGAGCTTTTATTCCCCGAGCTGGAAGGTAACAAGCCAGAAATTGACTTCCTGCATAATGTAGCAATCGGAGTGCAGGGAATCAGAGGCATAGTAGATATTATGATAAAGGCTAAAGCTAACGACAACATTACCTATGCAGGACTGGTTGCCGCTGCCAAGAGCAAATAAGGGGGAACAATATGAGCAAAACAAACAGACCACACCGTCCTACAAGGCGGCAGAAAGAAATTATCGATGCTCTTTGGCTGACAACCGAAAATTATCTTGTATGTTCGGAAACGGAAAGCACGATCACTCTGTACAACAAGCACACAGGTAAGACTATTCCAAGATACAAAAAAGGAGAGCAGAAATGAAAAAAATTGATAAGATCGTCCGAAGTATCCTTTTAATGCTGCTGGGAGCTATGATATACGGATTCATTGAGGCGGCTGCGGAAGCCTATGGCAGCCGCACATCCGGGAATATCGGTGGAGAAGCCTTTGTGATTCCTCTTATGGCAACACTTGTATGGCTCGGCTATCATATTAGAGCAAATTTACATAAATAACGGAGCAGGAGCTCCGCCTTAATGCGGCTGTGTAATTAATTTATACATAGGTGACAAGCCCTAAGAACGCAGAGTCAAGGTAAATATACAGAAAGGATCTGATATTATGACAAAAGCTGTTGTAAAGAAGAAAAAGAAAATTAATATTGAGCGACTTACGGAATTGATTCGCAGCATCAAGAGCATTGAACAGACCAAAAAAGAACTGGAAGCTCAGGCGGAGGAAGCCAAGAACGAGATCAAAGAGGTCATGCTCTCCAACGGTCTTGAAGAAATGGATATTGATGTATTTACGGTTAGGTATAAGCCTGTTGTAACATCACGGTTTAATTCTACAGAGCTTAAAAAGGTAAACCCGGAACTTTATGCCAAGTATGTTGTTGAATCGGAATCAATGAAATTTACCATTACTTAATATCCAAAGCACAGGCAGGAATGATTTTCTGCCTGTGCTGCATAAGAAAGGCGGTGTAAAATGACAGCACAGGAAAGAAAATCGATTTTTGCATTCTGCCGTGAGCTGGGGATCGGTGATGATGACCGCCATGCGCTCATATACGGAATAACGGGCAAGGAATCCACAACGGAGCTTACGCCCGACGAAACAAAATCGGTCATACATGAGCTTATGGAGCGGCTGAAGGTAAAGAATCGTTCCGAACCACTCCACACAAGAAAGCCGAGAACATATAATGCTCCGGTTGCAGGTATGATGACACCGGAACAGCAGTCACTTGCATGGCGGCTTGTTTATCGGCTTAAGGAGTTGGACAGTTTTCCGAACAGCGCATCCGCAGGCGAACGCATGGCAGGCGTTATAAAAAAAGAGCTTGGAATAACCACCGTTCCGGGGAAAGAGATCTTTAGGTGGGTAAGCTTTGACGACGGAGCGAAGCTCATTGAGAAGCTGAAAATGTATGTGCGGTCTGCAGAACGGCGTGTGAAAAGGACGGGAAGCTGATGGAACAATTTACTGACGAACAGATTTGCAAAATTCTTAGTCTTGCCACACGCCGCAAGGTGCTTATACTTACGGTAAAAGATAGGACTGCGGTCGGTCTCAAAGACAGCATAACAGATTATATCCACCGTCACGGTATGGGAAATGTTTTGCAAAGGTTTCAGCCTAAAAGAGGTCGTATCTTTTTTAAAGGAGCCTTTGAAACCGTTATGGTGATGTCGGTCGACTGGTGGAACAGTCACGCAGGATGCGATCTCTATGTTTTTGACGGACTTGTTTATATCACAAACCGATGCATTACGGATATAAAACACATAAAGGAAGAACCAAGACCGATTACGGAGATATGGGATAATCATTCTGATTGAAAGGATAATTACCAAGAAATTATATGGAGGAAAATCAATGAACAAAAAGGAACTTGCCGAAATTAAAAATAATTTCACCGACACCAGCGGTTTTTTTACCCTTAACAGAGTTATAACAGCTTATATAGACCCTCAGAAGAATGTCCGCTGCAAGACCAACAGGATTTACAGCCTTATCCCCGAAGAAGAAGGTTCCGTTCTTATGGAATCACTGCGCAAAATTTTCAAGGGAAACCTTGGAAAGAATCTCCTCGAATACCCCTTTCCCAACGCCGAGTACAAGGAGAACGGAGCACAGAAGATACTTTACGAAGCAATGTATTCCAAGCTCACCGACGAATCCACAACGGACAAGCTCATAGTCCGCATTATGAACAACCTTGCCTATGAGATGGCATACACACTTATTATCGGTCACTGCTCCTACAGTATAATATCAAAGGACAGAAACGATGAAATGTTTGATAATGCCGCAGATGAATACAACTTTATCGTTGCCGCCATTTGTCCTGCAAACACAAGCGATGATGGACTTATATTCGACAGCGAGACAAACACTATAGTAAAAAAATCAAACACTGACCCTATCATCAGCCGTGAGCCTACAGACGGTTTCTTCTTCCCTATTTTCAATGAAAGAGCACCTGACGTAAACAGCGTTATGTACTTCACAAAGTCTCCCAAGAAGCCTAATATTTCCTGCATTGACAATGTTCTCGGTTGCAAATTCTTTATGTCCGCACATGTCGAAAAGGCGACCTTTCAGACTATTCTCAACGATGTTGTCGGAGACGAGCTGAACTACACAGTTATAACGCAGGTCAACGAAAAGCTGAGGGAACTTGTTGAAAATTCCAAGAACGAGACCGACCTGCCTGTTTTGGACGTAAACAAGATGTATACCATTCTTTTTGATTCGGGAGTAAGCAATGAAAAGTTGGAGGCTCTGCCTGACATATATAAGAATAAGGTGGGCAACGGTGCTTTTACAGCAACAAATCTTGTTGAAAACAAAACTACCCTTTCCACCTCTGAGATAACCGTAAACATAAACAAGGACGCTACTGACAAGGTACGCACCACCGTTGTTGATGGCAGACGCTGCCTTATAATCGATCTTGACGACTCGACTATATGGATAAACGGCATGACTACTTATATCATGGGAAACAGTATGTAAATTTATGATAATAAATAAAACCGCTAAGAAAGGATGAACGCAATGAGCCTGCTTGATAACCTCGAAATTAAAGACCTAAGCGCCGATCAGCGTGAGCTTGCGGAATGCATAGGCATGGAAGCATACAAAAAGCTGGTCAAAAACTATGCAGGCTCATGCATATACGTCTGTAAGCCTGATACTATTACGGCTAACCTTCGGAATGAAGAAATACGGCGGAAATTTAACGGTTACAACTACTCCGAGCTTGCCCTAGAATATAATCTTGCGGAGGTTTCCATACGGCGGATCGTTGCTCCGGTAATAGCCGAGGTAAAAGCAGCGCCGCTTCCCGGACAGGTTACATTCTGGGATAGCGACATGAAAATTTAATTATCACCGTTTCTTTTCATGTGAAAATGGAAATGTAATTAATAATAGTGTATAGTTAAGCTGTAAGGTTTGACTGTACACTATTTTTTATGGGGAGGCGTAACTGTGGGCGAGCAGTTATTATTTTGGATCATTTGTACGGTCGCAGGCGGAGCGATAGCAATAATCGGATATTTTCTTAAGCGTACAATCGACAGACAGGATAAAGTTGAAAGCGATGTGAACAAGCTTAAGGAAGAAACCGTTGCCGAGAGCGACTTTAAGGAGCTTACTGCTCTTGTTTCGGACTTGCATAATAAATTTGTTTCTAAAGAGGAAATGAAAGAACTCAAGGAAACAATAAAAGAAATCAAAACTAGTATTGATGATATAAAAGAAAATACTGTAAGGGATAAAGATTTCATCAGAAGCATAACACGCATTGAGAGTATGCTGAATAACAGAAATTAGTGGGAATTGGAGTGATTATCTTGGAAATCAAAAACGATGAAATCAAAAAAAGAATGAAACAAAACCGGTTCGTTACAAACAACGGAATGGTGCTGAGAGCCGCTAATGCACTCAGAGAAAAGTATGTAGACTTGTCAGAATTACGCTATGCGCTTGAACTGTCTATAACCGAAGCAGAACTTACCGATTGTATCAATTATTTGTCAAGAAGCGGTTTTGTAGAATTGCGTGACGTTCGCACGCATGAAATCAAATATCTTTCTGACGCAGATTTTGAGGAACTGGAAGCAATTGTTACACCCAAAGGCGTGCAGCTTTTAAACGGAAGAATTTTCGACCCGTGTATTACCGTTTAAGGCGGTGGAGTAATGGGCAGAAGAAAACACAGCACCATAGATTTGCTGGACGCAGAAATAAAAAGCACGGTCGAAGAAATGATATTATCCGCACAGTTTACATATAAGGACATTGCGGAGTACATCCGGGACACAGCAGGAAAAAACATATCCCAATCGGCTATCTGCAGATACGCTCAAGGATTCTGTGCCGATATGGAAGCCATAAGAGTGGCGCAGGAGAACTTTAAGGCTATTATGCAGGAATGCGCCCGGTATCCCGATCTTGACACTACGGAGGGTATTGTTCAGATAACTTCAAATCTTATGATGTCCGCCGTTCGCAGTTTGTCACAGGAAGATCTGAAGAACACTGATCCCATGAAGCTTATAAAGCAGGCTTCGGAACTTGTGAGAGCAGTTTCATACAAGCGGAATCTTGATATGAAGAACAAAGGGCTTTCCGAAATGGGCTTTGACGCAGCCAAGGGCAAGCTGTTCAACGTTCTGGAAGAAAAATATCCGGAGCTTTATTCCAAGCTTGTAGAGGTCATCGAAAAGGAAAAAAGCGATCTGGGAGGCGAAGAACCTTGATTTACGTATTACAAATACAGACAGGTAAGGAAAACGAGGTTTGTGCGTCTTTAAAGCGCATAGGGATTACAGCTTATGCTCCCTGTGAAAGGATAATTATCCGCAGGGGCGGATTATGGACTAAAATGCTGAAGCTGCTTTTTCCGGGATATGCTTTTACGGATGTAGAATATTCTGCTGAGATGTTCCACCGTATAAAACCTGTTCCGGGAGTAATACGGTTTCTTGGATCGCCTACCCCTCTCTCCGAGCATGAAGCAGAAATGATAAAATGGCTTTCCAACGGCGGAAAGGTAATAGAACCTTCGGAAGCAGTTACAGACGAAAACGGAGATATAATAGGCTTCAAAGGCTTTCTGAATGGCTGCGAGGATAAAATACGATTCGTGAACAAGCGGCAGAAAAAGGCTTTGATCGCCGTCAGATTCGACGGAAAGCTGCATAAAGCAAATATCTCTTTTGATTTTCCCGATAAAAACCAAGCAGACGGCATGACCGGACAGGGTTGATTCGTTCCCCTGTCCGGGGGCGACTGTATATAGAAAATTTTAACGGACAGCGGTTACGCTTGAACCGAATGGCGAAGCATACCGTTTTATACCCCATTAAAATGCGTTTTACAGCCATTCTATAAATTTTCGGTAAAAGTTATACCCTAAAATCAAAAGTGGCTCTGAGGGCGTTTATTTAGCTCTCAGGGCGATTCTTTGTTTGTGCTGATAAATATTGAGATTATGGAGAATTAATTGCCGCAAAAGCTTGTGTTTATGTGATTTGGCGACGAGAGATTCCCATAATTCAATAGGCTATTAGCATTACGTATTCGGAGGTGATAATATGAGCTTAAATCCGGTAGCGAAAGAGAGTCTGCAGGATCTGGCAGATGCGTTGGAACAGCGAAAAGGCGATGGGGATACAGGCAGCCAGACCATTGCGGATTTTGTGAATCAGCTGCTTGCAGAACCCGACAGAAAAAAACGAAAGCAGATGATGAAGGAGTTTTCCGCAAGACGTGCAGATGTTGCAAGGTTTATCCGGGATAACGAGGAGATTATCAACGCCGAGGCTGAAATGGCGCTGGTCGCTGCGGCGGTCGGAACTACCGTTACGGAAAAAGAAATATCCTACAAGGGCGGCAGGCGCACCGTATCCACCAAGCGTAAACATATTCCGCCGAATGTCGGGGCACTTAATCTGTATCTTAAGAACAAAATGCCGGATAAGTATTCGGATAAGCCGCAGACGGAACCCGAATTTGAGGACGTTTCCGAAACTGAGGAGGATATTTATGGCGGCGAATAAGAAGATCAAGCGCAAAAAGACCATTCCCTACAATTTTGGAGAAAAGCACAAGGAATACATACGGTGCTGCCGTGACTGCATGATAAACATTGCTGAGGGAGCTGTTCGTGCCGGAAAAACAGTAGACCACATTCTGGCTTTCTGTAAAGCACTGAAAACCACGGAGGATAAGATACACCTTGCATCCGCATCCACAGTCGGCAATGCAAAGATTATTCTCGGCGACTGTAACGGATTCGGTATCGAGCATTACTTCCGCAACCAGTGCCGCTGGGGAAAGTATAAGGGTAATGAGGCGCTTATCATAAAAGGTCCGGATACGAAATATCGTGAACGCATAATCATTTTCACCGGTGCTATGATGGAAAACAGCTTTAAATCAATTCGAGGAAACTCCTACGGAATGTGGATAGCCACGGAGATAAATCTCCACGCAAAAAGCTTTGTGCAGGAAGCCTTTAACCGTACCATTGCAGCGGTTAATCGAAAAATATTCTGGGATCTTAACCCCGATAATCCGAAATCATGGATCTATACGGAGTATATTGATAAGTATGCAGCACAGTCATCTGCAGGAACATTTCTCGGCGGCTACAACTACGGACATTTTACCATTGAAGACAATGTAAATATCACAGAGCAGCGAAAAGCCGAGATAAAGTCGCAGTACGATACATCCACTATATGGTATAAACGTGATATTCTCGGTCTGAGGATCCCTGCGGACGGTATTATCTTCGAGTCCTTTGCGAATAATACCGCCGCATATATAGTTGACAGCGTAGACAAGAACCGCATTACTTCTATACAGATAGGAATCGACTTTGGCGGCAATAAATCCAAGACCGTATTTGTCGCCACGGCGTTTTTGGAAGGCTTCCAGCAGCTTGTAGTTGTTGCCGACCGTAAGATTGAGGGCAGCAAGGGTGAGATAAGTCCCGAAACGATATACAGCGAGTTTATTGCATTTGTAACTGCTTTATATCAGCGCTTTAACCCTATTTTGATAAAGTTTGCATGGGCGGATAACGAAAATCAGACAGTTATAAACGGTCTGCGCTTTGCCTGTAAAAAGGCAAGGCTGTTCGTAAAGGTAGTTGACTGTTACAAAGCTCCGAGGAATGACCGTATTTCCGCCTTATCGTCTCTTATGGCACAGGGCAGATTTTGGGTTATGGCAAACTGCTCAAATGTTATCGGCAGCTTATCGGAGCAGATATGGGATCCGAAGATACAGGATAAGGACGAACGTCTTGATGACGGCACCTGCGATATCGATACCGCAGATGCACTCGAATATAGCTTCAGCAAATTCATAAAGCCGCTTCTTGCGGCAGGAGGTGAAAGAGATGAACAACGAAATAATTAACTATCTTAACAAAAACTGCGGCTGCAGCCTAAGCGGTGATTATTATAAGCACATTGACGAATGGCGCAGCTGGTGGGCAGGCTTCCATGAACCCTTTCATCGAATTAAAACTTCCGACGGGAAAAAGAGAAAAAGCCGTGATATGTACACCATGAAAATGGCAAAAAAGGTCTGCGAGGACTGGGCGAGCATTCTTATTAATGACAAGACCTCTATAAATATTGATGACGAGCACAGCAAAATGTTTATTGTCGGAGATACGGAAAACGGCGGCGTGTTCGGCAGCAATAACTTTTGGAATGAAGCAAACGGACTTATGGAACGTATGATGTGGTCAGGAACAGCGGCGATCGTGATACGCCTGAAAAACGCTTCAGTAAACGATGACGGAACGTTCCGCCTTGACCCCGAAACGAGGATAGACCTTAATTACATTGACGCAGATATGATAATTCCTCTTACTTGCGACAACGGAATAATAACCGAGGCGGCGTTCTGCTCGGAGCTGTGTATTCACGGCAAAAATCGCATTTACCTTGAGATCCACCGCCTTGACGGTAAGGAATATATTATTGAAAACCATATTTTTAAAGCAGAAAGCGGCGGAGTGATACTTAGGGAAGATAAGCTTCCTGAAAGTATTCCTAAAGTCATACGAACAGGTTATAACCGACCGTGGTTTTCTATTTGCAAGCCTGCGGCAGTGAATCACATATCCGGGAACAACGGTCTTGGCTGCTCTGTTTTCTGCAATGCCATAGATAACCTTAAAGGCGTTGATCTTGCTTACAATAACTTCAACTCTGATATATGGCTGGGGCAGAAAAAGGTGTTCCTGAGCAAAAGCCTTATGTCCGATATGACGGGCGCCGAGCCAATCGTTCCCGATGATGTTAATCAGCAGCTTTTCTGCTATGTTACGGAAAGCATTGACGATGGTACCGGGAAGCCGCTTGTTCAGGAGCATAACCCGGACTTGCGCATAAAGGACAATTCGGACGCAGTTCAGGCACAGCTTGATTATCTCAGCTTCAAGGTAGGTTTCGGGACAAAACATTATCAATTCAACAGCGGATCTATCGTGACTGCAACGCAATACACAGGCGATAAGCAGGAGCTGCTCCAGAACGCACACAAGCACTTTATTCACGTTGAAAGCTTCCTGCATACGCTTGTTAAAACGCTGCTGTGGATAGGTCATAATTACATAGACAGCGAAGTAAAGGCAGAAGCAAAGGTCACGGTAATATTCGACCAGTCGCCGCTTATTGACGAAAACGCCGAGCGCATGAGAGATCTGCAGGAGGTCAGGGACGGTATAAAGGCAGCTTGGGAATACCGTATGAAATGGTACGGTGAGACAGAAGACAAAGCCAAAGTGATGATAGCGGAGATTTCCGGGGAAGATACTGGATTCAGTGATGACGAGATTATGGGCTTCGGGGACGGAGGATAAAGGAGGCGGATTGAATGCTTACTCCGAATCAGATTGATAAACTGCCTGAACCTGTGGTCGAATTGATGTCAAAGCTGCAAGATGAGATCATTTCCGATATCTGCAGGCGCATCACCAAGGCGAATTACCTTACTCCCACGGCAGAATGGCAGTTGTACAAGGCAAATCAGCTTACAATATCCGCCCGTGAGGTCAAGCGCAGGATTGCCGCCAAACTCAAAGTGCAGGAAAGCACTTTGAAGGAGATCTACACGGACGCGGTAAAAACGGCTATCCGTGAAGATGAGTTAATATACAAGGCAGCGATCTCCGAGGGCATTATTTCGGACAATTACCGTGACAAGCTAACGAATTACACACGCTCCAAGGCGTTTTCCGATGTTCTCAAGTGTGGATTAAAGAACACAAACGGCTTGATGCGGAATTTGACGAACTCGGCGGCTGCAGCGGCGAACAGGCAGCTGTCGGACGCTCTTGACCTTGCATATCTGAAATGCGCAAGCGGAGCATTTTCACCGCAGGAGGCTATTTTTGAAGCCGTAAAGCAACTGGGCGCAGACGGACTTAAATGCGTAAGCTATGAATCCGGAAGGACAGACCAGCTTGACGTAGCCGTGAGGCGTGCGGTCGTAACGGGTATCGGTAAGACCTGCTGTGACATGCAGCTTGAGCTTGCCAACGAAATGGAATGCGAACTTGTCGAAGTATCTTCTCATCTGGGCGCACGTCCATCTCATGCAGAATGGCAGGGGCAGATATACAGCCTTAAAAAGGGACATCCCAAGTATCCGTATTTTTATGATGCAACGGGCTACGGCACTGGGGACGGATTAGGCGGCTGGAACTGCAGGCACTCGTTCTTCCCATATTTTGATGGACTTTCCACTGCGGCGAATGCACCGACGTTTTCCAAGGCTGAAAACCTTGAAGAGTACAAAAACACTCAGAAGCAGCGAGCTTACGAGCGAAGCATAAGAAAAAGCAAGCGTGAACTTTCGGCTTTGGATGGAGCAAGGTCGGCAACTGAGGATCCAGTTCTCAAGGCAAAGCTCGATCGAGAGTTTGAGCGGAAGTCTGTTACTCTTAAAAACCGTGAAGCACGGCTTGCGGAACACCTCAAGACTGCCGGACTGCTGCCTGATAATTCCCGAGTCAGAGTGGACGGATTTGGAAAGAGCGTTTCGCAGAAGGCATATTATACAGCAAATAAATCATATACCAAATATATGCACCAATTAGGAATAGAAAATCCTCCGAAAACTATTGCATTATTTAATGAAATGATGTATAATAATACTCCTGAATACCAGTTGATGAATAAATATATGAATTCCGTAAAAAGTGGTATGCTTTCTCCTCTTGCAGGATATGAGAAGTATAAGGAATACCATGAACGAATTGAAAAAGAAATCATAGGAATGAACACATCAAACGGTATTGAGATCAAATCCCAATCCAATCATTTTCTTGAACGAGTGTTTGGAACAAGCAAGGATCCGCATACAGGCAAAAAAAGAGATGGCGTTCCATTAGAAGAAATACAGAACACATTAAGTCAAGGTACAGCTCAATCTCCTAAAAAATGTTACGATAAAGATGGAAATGTGTTGTATAATCCTGATGGTTCTGTAATGTACTCACAAAAATTTGTTGGAGAACATTGTGAAGTAAGTATTAATCCTGATACTGGACGATTAATACAAACCAATCCGATATAAGGAGTATGATATTATGACTTTTAAACTTGATGATGATGATTTAAACTTTTTGAAAAAATATATAGGAATTGCTAAAAGTAACGGTGAATTTAGCACCGAGTATAGCATTATGGATGATAATACCATTATGATTTCTAACGATGATTGGAAAAGTTTTAGAAGTGATATTTCTGATTTATCAGTTATGTTCGGAATGGATAGTGAACAAAACAATTTAACTGATGTCGGAAGACGCTTAGTTAATATTTATGATGAAATTGTCTTTCAAAAAAACAAATCTGAAGCACTCTGAATAAGGGTGCTTTTAATTTTACCTGAAATGAGCTGATAAAATGCAAGCAATTCCATACCACAGGCTGTTTTGTTGCTGCTTGGGCGTTGTTTATCCTTGAGGGCGCGTGCGATTTCATAAAGTTCGTATGCAGTATTTATAAAGATAATAACAGCAAAAAACATTTTAATACCGTAAAAACGCACTTCAAACACCGTTTGAAGCTGCTTTTTTTTATACTATTTTTTTAAGGAGGAAAACAAATGAAACTTGAAGATCTTACAAGGCTCGGCATCGTCGAGGAAATGGCGCAGCAGGTAATTGCGCTGAACGAAGCGGAAATCGCCGCCGAAAAGAGTAAATTGACCGATAAGGAAGCGGAGCTTGCAATGGCAGCAGATAAGATCAATGAACTGACCGAAACTGTTAAAAAGTTTGACGGTGTAGACGTTGAAAAGCTGAAAGCGGACGTTGCGGAAGCTAACAAAAAGCTTGCCGATGAAACGGCTGCATTAAAGCTTGATAACGCTATCGCTCTTGCTCTTGCCGACAGCGGCGCTCTGGATAAGGATATCGTCAGAGGTCAGATCGACAAGAGCATCGTTAAGCTTGGCGATGACGGTAAGTTGATTGGATTTACCGAACAGCTTGAAAAACTTCAGAACGATAAGCCGTTCCTGTTCAATGCTCCCAAAACAACGGGCACAAAAATTGATACGGGCATCGACCACGGCGGCAAGACCGATTACATTTCCGATGCACAGGTAAGAGCAGTAATGGGTCTGACTGCCGCAAAGTAAGAAAGAGAGGTAAGAAATATGCCAAATACAATTGTAAAATTCAAAAAGTACATCGATCTCCTTCCCGAAGTATATCAGACAGCTTCATGCACATCTGTCCTTGACGGTGATTCCGCTCTTGTCAGAGCAGGCGCAAACGCAAACGAGATCATTATCCCGAAGATCTCAATGGACGGTCTTGCTGATTACAGCAGAAACAGCGGTTATGTAAAGGGAGATGTTACCTTTACAAACGAAACGGTCGCATTTAATTACGACAGAGGACGCAAGTTTTCTATTGATGATATGGACAACGAAGAAACCGTCGGTCTTGCATTCGGCAAGCTGTCTTCGGAGTTTGTCCGCACAAAAACCGTACCGGAGCTTGATGCATTCCGTTTTGCGGCTTATGCAGGCGCTTCCGGCATTTCATTGGCTTCGGCAAATCTCAATTCGGGCGAAGCTGTGCTTGCTGCTCTTGTTGAAGCGCAGAACACAATGGACGAAAACGAGGTGCCTGCCGGCTCCAGATACCTCTTTATCACGCCTACATATTACAACCTTGCAAATAACGTTGATACCTACAAGTCAAAAGCGGTGTTTGACAGCTTTGCAGGAGTAGCCAAGGTGCCGCAGTCACGTTTCTACACGTCCATTGATATGTATGATGGCACCACTCCCGGCGAAACCGAAGGCGGCTACAGAAAGGGAACGGATCATTATGAGCTGACCAAGGCGGAGCCGTCCGATTGGTCTGACGGCTACAAGTCGTATTACACAAAATCTGGCAGCACATACACCGCTGTTACAGACGACAGCACACCGAGCTGGACTACGGACACTTATTACAAAAAGACTGCTTCCGCCGCAAAGGATATCAACTTTATGATAATCGAAAAGTCGGCGGTCATCCAGTATCCGAAGCACACGGTAAACAAGATTGTTACTCCCGAGGAAAATCAGTTTGACGATAGCTGGCTGTTCTTCTTCCGTGCTTACGGTCTTGCTGACATCTACGCAAACAAGGCTGCAGGTATTTATCTGCACCACAAGGCATAAGGAGGACGCTTTATGAAGCATATAGGACTTTTTATCCTCGACAGTAAGCCTGAAGTTTATCACGAGCCCGGTCTTGAAAGCCTTACGATAAGCCAACTCAGGAATCTTGCTGCAGAGGACGGCATTGACCTCGGCAAGGCAAAGACAAAAGCCGAGATCATTGCCGCTTTTAATGAAGCAATGGGGTGATAAGCATGGCATACGCTGACTACTTTTTTTACCAAAATACCTACAAGGGCAACAAGCTCTCTGAAGCTGACTTCGATCAGAATTCGGAGCGAGCTTCTGACTATATCGACAAACGCACAGATTATGTGCTGCATAAATCGGGCATTCCACCCGGCATGGAACTGAGGGTTCAGAAAGCCTGCTGCGCTCTTGCGGAAACCATTAAATCCTTTGAATCGGGAGGAGTTAAGAGTTCTGAGAGCGTTGAGGGATATAAAGTATCCTATGCTGTCGGCTCCCAACGGTCTGCAGATCAGCGTATGGACGATACTATTCAGCTATATCTTGCAGACCTTGTAAAGGCGGTGAATTGGATATGATCACAAATGCGTCCTGCACAATTTACAATCAGCTGGAGGATGGGTCATATAAGCGGACGTACATTCCGGCGGTGTTTTGGCGTGATGTCAGAGGCACCGAGGTAAAGAAATACGGCGCAGAAAACGCCTCGACGGTGATTGTTACTGTTTTTGCCGACCAGCTGCACGATTATGTTCCTGCTTCGGACTTTTGCGGCTATGGCTGGACTGCCGACCCTAACGGTCAGCGCACGGTTATAATAAAAGGCAAATGCGAGCTGGAGGATATTACAGAAGTGTTGGAGCAGCGCGATGCATACACAATTAACGACGCGGTTGAGGCATTGTTCGGCTCGGCAAATATGCAGCACGTCAGAATGGGAGCGGTATAATGCTTAAGATCAAGCCTACCCGTCAGCTTCTCAACGAACGGGGTCTTGCCAAAAACGGCAAGGCGCAAAAGTTTGTTGACAGCGAGTGCATACGGTATATGGACAAATATACGCCGTTTCAGACAGGCTTCCTCAAACGCTCGGTTATCCTCGGTACCGTTATCGGTACCGGGATTATCCGATATGTTGCAACGTATTCGCGTGCGGTATATTATTCCAACCTCGGCAGAGGCATCGAGGGACTTGCAAACGGCGGTTTGCGCGGCGCAAAATGGTTTGAACGCATGAAAGCCGTATGGGGCAAAACAATTATGAACGGCGTGCGTAAAATCATCGGCGCCAAAAGGAGGTAACATGGCAAGCATAATTAAGGGCGTACGCGAGTACATGGCGGCGTGTCCACTGCTCGCGGAAATCCCTTTAAAAGACAGGCACATTGACTGGACTTCCGATACAGCCGGGAATTACGGAATTTTCGTTGACAGCGACGTACTCGCAAAGCCGTTTATTTCCGGCGGCGGAAAATATGAGTATAATTTTGTGCTGCAGGCAAGATTATCGACATTGGACGGTAAAATGCTTGAAAACGCCGAATTTGTAGAGCGTATGGGAGATTGGTGCGCCGCTCAGAGCGCGGCTAAAAATTTCCCTGCTATGCCTAAAGGCTGCACCCCTACAAAGCTTTCGGCGGCGAACGGTATGCTGTTCGAACGCGATAAAACCGGAAAAACCGGGTTATATCAGATCCAATTTAAATTAAATTACATAAAATCGGGAGGTAACTGATTATGGCTATTTACGAAGCACCTGAAAAAACAAACATCGAAGCAACCGCCCAGCGTACGGACATACTCCATTTTATGGACGTTTCCGGAGTGAAAATGGGCGAAAATACAATTGCTGAGAACACATATCAGCAGCTCGGCGCAGGCTGGTCGGCAATGACCGAATCACCGTCCGCACAGACCAAGGAGCGCAAGTTTATCAACGAGAAATCCAAGCGTAAAAATATTACGAGCTATGCGCCGTCATTTGCGTTTGAAGCGCTGCTTATGTTTCTCCAGCCTGCCGTGCGCAAGGTATATGACATTTATACCATGCGTAAAACAGGAACAGAAGCCGTTATTTCCATGGTTACTGTCGACAAGTTTGACACTGTTGTAAACGGGTCGTATCCTGCTCGTAAGGGTAATTACGCCGTTGAGGTATCGTCCTGCGATGATGACGACGATATGATCATTAAAGGCAACTTTAACGGTCAGGGCGACGAAACAATCGGCTGGTTTAATCCGACCACAGGAATATGGTCTGATACCGAGCCTGACGCTCAGACCGTTTCAAGCACCGAGTCTGACGAGCAGACCGAATAAAATACTTGGAGGAATTTATTATGAAATCTAACATTATCCCTATGCAGAACGGCGTTGTTAAATCCGGAGAGTTTTCTTACGTTCGCAAGCCGCGCACTCTTAACGCCTACGGAAAAACTTACGAAATTCCCATAAAAACTGTTGCTTTCAGTGATAATCTGGAAGATGTTCGCAAGGAAATTTCAAACACATCCAGTACCTCGGAATCCGTTACCGCGATAAAGAAGGGTATTGCGCTGTTCATCGGAGAAGATGAAACTGAACGCCTTTTCCCTGAAGCCAAGCTGCAGGAAATCGACGTTGACGAGATCCTCGGCTTCTGGACAGCTCTCAATTTTGAAATGAACCGCAATCAGAACGAGCTGCTTGCCCGTTACTCCGCAGCAAAGACCATACGCGGATGAACCTGTTGATCGATACCCTGCCGCTTGCGTATGAGTTCGGCGGCAGGGTTTATAAAATGCAGACGGATTTCCGCGAATGGATCAAATTTGAACTGCTGTTTACCGACAAGGACATTACTCCAAAGGACAAAAAATTGAGGCTTCTGGAAATCATATTCCCCGAAATTCCGCCCGTTAATGAAGAACTTTGGGATTTCCTGCTGTGGTTTTACCAATGCGGCGGAGAGCCGGTTTCTTCACGCGGCGGCAAGGGCAAGGCGAAAAAAGAAACCGCCGTGTATTCGTTTGAATACGACGACGGTTATATTTATGCGGATTTTATGTCGGTTTATCAAATTGATCTGGCGGACATTCCTTACCTCCATTGGTGGAAATTCAAGGCTATGTTCAGATCGCTCCACGACTGCAAAATGAGTGCTATAATGCAGTACCGAGCTGAGGAGATCACAAGTAAAACTCCTGCGTACCGCAAGGATTTCCTTATGGAAATGAAACGGGTTTACGCTTTACCGCGCTCGATTTCCGAACAGCAGAAAATAAACGAACTCAAGCGGTTAAAGGAACAGATGGGAGTTTAGTCCTTGGGTTCAAATTCAATTGTAATGCTTGTTGTTTCCGCTCCCGGAACAGGGAAATATATAGCACAAATAAAAACATTTTCGGCTTCTGTACAATACATTGCAGCTTGAGAGGAAAGTGCTTGAGAGCCATCAGATAATTCTATATAGCGTTCTGAAAGCTCTTCCTCTTTATCTGCTTTTAATGCAATAAACAGATATGTATTAAACAATTCTCCAAAGCTTCCGGGAAGCAGCATTTCATATGTATATTTTTGTGTTATCTTGACAAGTTTATCTTTTTCAAATTCCAATTGAATGGTCGGATTTACGGCAATTTCTTTGTCAGGATACAGAAAATCTTCGGAATTATCAATATCATAAGAAATGGTGTTTCCGGAATTTATAGTTGTGTATTTTTCTGACAAGATTTTGTCAGCTTCGTTCTGAGACATACCCCAATAAAGATCATGATTAAAATACGTATAATCTTTAGCACTTAAATTTCCGCAAGCGGTAAGAAAACAGCATACACAACACATAACAACAGCAAAGATTTTTTTCATAGAAATACCCCTTTTTATGTAAAATTATATACATTATACCACAAATCCGAGTATAACGCAAGGAGAAATAATGAAAAACAAGAAAGAAAAAATAAAATGTCCGTTCTGCGGATATGAAATGCCCATAGAACGGGATAAAAATGCAGTTTGCAGCGGATTGTACGTGCGATGCAAAGCCCGTAACTGCAAGAAAATTTTTGAAATACGTATAAACAGCGAAATCAAGTAGTGCCATTATGAGCCGATGATTTCACTTAACTTTTGGTGAGGTGAGAAAATTGGCTTTTGACGGCACGTTAATGTTTGGTACAGGAATAGATAACAGCGGATTTGAAAGCGGAGTAAACAGTCTTAAAATGGCTGCAGATGTTGCAATAGGTAATATTGTTGCAAATATGGTTAGTCAGGTATCGTCAGCGGCTGCACAAATACCTGCTCAGATGGTTGCCGTAGGTTCTGGTTTTGAAGCCTCTATGTCACAGGTTGCCGCGACGATGGGCATAACCTCCGCCGCTGCTGAATTTGAGATATTATCCGAAGCGGCAAAGGATATGGGTGAATCAACAAAATTCTCCGCCTCACAAGCAGGCGAAGCGCTGAATTACCTTGCTCTTGCCGGATACGATGCAGAAAAGGCTGTTGCGGCTCTCCCGACCGTGCTGAACGTTGCGGCAGCAGGCGGTATGGAACTTGCTTCGGCTTCGGATATGATTACCGATGCAATGTCGGCGCTGGGATTGGAAACATCCCAAATGGCGACATTTGCTGACCAGCTGGCAGTCACAGCGCAAAAGTCCAACACCTCCGTATCGCAATTGGGAGAAGCGATTCTAACGGTCGGCGGTACAGCTAAAACTCTTTCGGGCGGCGTTGTTGAAATGAACACGGCGCTCGGCATCCTTGCCGATAACGGTATCAAAGGTTCTGAGGGCGGTACAGCCCTGAGAAACGTTATTCTGTCGCTTTCCGCTCCAACGGATACCGCGGCAGAATCACTTGAACGTTTGGGTGTTAAGGCGTTTGATGCCAGCGGAACAATGCGACCGCTTCAGGATACTTTTGCAGACCTCAACACGGCTCTTTCTACACTTAGCGATGGCGAAAAAAGTGCAGTTTTAAGTGATATTTTTAACAGAGTCGACCTTAAATCGGTAAATGCTCTGTTGGGTACCTCGGCGGAACGCTTTGATGAATTAAGCGGATACATCGCCGACTGCGAGGGCGCGGCAGCTCAAATGGCTGAAACTATGGACGACAACCTCAAAGGGGATTTGACGATCCTTCAGTCAGCCATAGAGGGACTCGGAATCGCAGCATACGAAAAATTTCAGCAACCGTTTAGGGAATCCGTGCAGGAGGTTACGAGCTACGTTGGAGAACTTACGGAAAGCCTTAGCGACGGCGAGCTTTCCGACAGTGTTGACAAAATTTCCGATGGATTCAGCGATCTTACAAAATCGGCGCTGGAGTTCGCAAGTGAAACAGTTATCCCCGTTATTATCAGCGGACTTGAAAAAATCGTTGATCATTCCGGTGAAATAAAAACGATTCTTGCGCTTGTTGCCGCTGAATTTATTGCAATGAAAGCAGCAGCGGTACTCACACCTGTTGTCAACAGCATAACCGCAGCGAACAGAGCGCTTAATTTGCTTGCCGCTGAAACAAGCGCGGCAACATTCCAGCAGGTTGCACTTGCAAGCGGAATGTCATTTGCGGAAATTGCCGTAGGTTTATTTACGGGCAAGCTTACCGCTGCTACGGCAGCCGAAGCGGCGTTCAACGCAGTTTGCGCAGTAAATCCCGTTATGCTGATTGCAACGGCACTCGCGGCTGTTGTTGCAGGTCTTGGGATATTCATTTCTAAGGTCAAGGAAACAACTGCCGAGTTAAATAAGCACGCAGAGAGCATAAAAAACATAAACGCTCTTACCGAAGAAACAATTGATAACGCCGAAATCGAAATAGGTGTTGTTAAGCGTAAAATGCAGGAATATGAAGATCTGCGTAAGCAATATCTTGAGACGGGTGAAGGCGAAGAGCTTTTGCGTAAGCGAGCTGAAGAACTGCAGGAATATATGCCCGAGGGTACACGGCTTATTGACGAACAGACCGGAGCCTATGAAAGTCTTGCAGGATCTATTGATACAGTAACCGATGCTATGCGCAAAAGGGCTTATTTTCAAGCGTATGATGAAGAATATGCTGCTAAAATAAAAGAGCAGGTTCAAATTCAAAAAGAGCTTGAAGAAATGGAAGCCAACTTTGAGAAAACAGGATGGTACGGCGGTAAATCACCTAATGCTCCGGCTAATCATCGCGCAATTGACAGAGCAATGTATGGAACCAAAAAAGCGCAATCCGAAGAGTTGGAAAATGACATAAAATATATCGAGGAAAAAGTCAATGAACTTTCAAAAGCAAGTTCAGAAGCGGATAACAAGCTTAGAGAGGCTTTAAATTCTAATGCTGAATATGGTCAATTGCCGATAGTTGACTTTATCAGCAACAGTATGTCGTCGGCAATTGATGCGTACAACAACGGCATAGAAGAATTCACCGAGTATCAGGACGCTTCTACGGAAAAGCTTAAGTCTGAATGGGTTAAGCTTGAACATGAGTACGCTATTGGGGTAATAAGCTCCGAGTCGGAGCTTTACGCTAAAAAACAGGCAGCGTTCGATAAATACGGCGATGAAGACCTTGAAGTGCATTGGGATTACTACGAGGATCTGATTGATTATCAGAAGTCATTTGCGGAGAAGGCACAACAGGAATATGAACAGCAGCTTCAGGACGAATGGAACTCCATTTCCCATATGCAGTCGCTTGGGCTTATTTCCGCCGAGGACGCATACAGACAGCAGCTTGCGTTCATCTCAAAGTATTGCGGCGAATACTCCGATGAATGGTACAGCTACTACAAAACCATTATGGACTATCAGCGCGAGGCACAGCAGGAGCAGGTCGAATCGGTGCGCGACAATATTTCCGAAATTGTTCGGGAATACAAATCGGCATTCAGCGACCTCGAAAGCGATGTTAACAGCTACAAAAACCGTTTGATGTCAGTCGGCAGCCTGTTTTCCATGGTAACCGAAACAGACAAGGAAGGTAAGGAAAAAACGACATACAGTGTAGAAAATCTGCGCAAGCAAATGGACGAAATGAAAAAGTATCATGGATACATCACTGACCTGAAGAACCGAAACACTTCGCAGGCGGTTTTATCGGAGCTTACGGCTATGGATTTTGAGGACAGCTCTTTCGTAGCTTCCAACCTTGCGGCGATGTCCGACGCGGAGCTTGCAGAAATAAATGACTTATATACTAAGAAGCAGAAACTTGCCGAAGACCTTGCAAACGAGCTGTATGCGCCCGAGATGGATAAGCTTAACTCCGACCTTGTTAAGGGTGTAATTGCCGAGTTCGGAACGCTTCCGCCCGATATACAGGCAATCGGAGCAGAGGCGCTCACCGCATTTATCGCAGGTCTTAATTCGGGAAATCTAAGCGAACAGGTTGACGAATTTACAACCCGTTTTGTGGATGAATGCATGGCAGGTATCGAAAACAGCTTTGCAGGCTCGGATTTGTCCGACAGCTTTGCGGCGCTGATGAACGCAGACACATATTCCATGGGCAAAACAATGGGTGACAATTATGTTGCAGGATTTAACGAGGCGATGAGCAAAATTCAGTCGGCAATTGCGGCGGAGCAGTATTCGGTTTCGGCGGAATATACCGCTGCTGCCAAGTCACGGGATTCGGCGCGGTCTTCTGATTCGGTATCCAAATTACCCGAAAGTATTGTTATCAAAAATTACCTTAGCGCGGAGCTGGACGTTGACGGCGAAAAAATGGCGCATAAAATAATTCAAAGTGAAGAGTTAATTGACTGGAGGAAGGGATTTTAATGGTAAAGACCACTATCGGCGGCGTTGATGTCCAAGAATATATCGAAAAATATGTTTGTCAATGCCCTCCTGTAAACGGAAACAACGGATTTTTTGATATTAACGGCGAATATATTCCCGACAAAAAAGGCGATGAGGTATTAATCAGCATACGTCTGATCGATGTGCCTACGCCCGTATCGGAAAAGCTTGCCGAAGCACTTTCGGCTGATACCGTAGAGGTGGATTACACAACGCCCGTACCTCGACATGACGTATTTTACAAAGTCGATTATTCGGCTGAATGTGAGGATGCAGACCCGGATAATACCGATTTTGATGAAACATCGGAAATCTTATGGAACATTGATTTTTCACTCCGCTCGGCAGGTTATACAAACTTGCCGGGCGGTCTTTAAATGGGAATTAACCATTGACGGTACAAAAATCGAACATTTCTCCGATATTAAAATTTCCTACGAAATGGGCGGTATAGGTACATCGGGTGTACTTGCTGCGACAATGACATTTGTAGGCTATTGCACAATTGATTTTGAGTACGAGGCGGAAGTTAAACTGACCTGCTTATCTGACAGCGCTATCAATTCAAACATACCCGTATTTTATATTAAACAGCGAGACAGGGACGGGAATTTTGTGAGATTTACTTGTGGTGACAATATGATCAGAGCCGATGTTCTGCTCGAATTCACGGACGATGATTTTACAGACGATAAAATTTCTGCTGAATCGGCGCTTTCCCGTGCTGTGACCGCTTGCGGATTTTCGGGGTATGCCTTTTCCGGGGGTGCGGATATGATTTACAAAATTACTGACCTGCCGAGAGAAAATGTGGAAAATAAGACAGCCCGTGATATTTTGGAAATGTTTTCAACGGCTATGTGCGGCTATTGGTTTTGTGAATCTAAAAAGATTTACTTTATACCCTTTGGGTCGTATTACAGTGCTATGTACAGCAGCACAATCAGATATTCGGAAATAAAATACGGCGGAGAGAAAAAATATACAAAGTTGATAATGTACAACGGCGATAAAATCTATACCGCAGGAGACGGCGGCGCACGTGATACCTTAATGATCTCCACTCCGCTTGCTTCGCAGAAGCTTTGTGATGTGATATGCGCACGAATATCAGACTTTACCTACAAAGCGTGGAGTTGCGAAAAAGGGTTTATCAAACAGTATATATATCCCGGAGAAATTTCCTTTACCCCGGAATTAATGTTGATTTGTACGCGCGTTGATATGTATATGTCTTCGGTTGGTGTATTTTTCTCCGCATCTTCCGCTCCTGTATCGGAATCTGATTATGCGTATCAATCTCAGGTTCAGCGACAGCTTAACCGCAAGCTTGAGCTGGAGCGGCGCAACGGTAATACCGCATACGGCAAAAACGGCATTAAAGTATTCCAAAATAAAAATAAAAACGACACTGAATCAAAAAAAGCGATCGTTGTCACAGCATTTAAATCGGAGGTGTAAATATGAGCGACGAAGATGTTAAAATCGGAACTATTAAGGTTTCCGAAGATGAGGACGGCAAGGCACTGTGGGAATTTGAGGGCAAGGTAGGTTCAGACATACCGTTGCTTACCGAGGCGCAGAATTTTGCAGAAGCAATTAATGAGCTTTTTCAACTCGGTTCGGGAGGGGGTGATATACGTGCTATAATCGACGATGACGCAGGCAGTATAACAATAGTCATAGGTTCCGAAACAGAAAAAGAAAGCGGTACGGAAACAGCAGAAACAGCGGAAACGGTGCGCGAAGAGGAATACACCGATTGTTTATACACCTATGACCTTGAAATTTACAGCGATGAAATCACAATGAAATCTGCGAGCGGAACGCACACAAAAAAATTTGAGAAGCGTATTGTTACCGCTGTATACGACAGCACGGGCAATCAGATAATGGCGGCGGATTACAATGCCGACACGGGAAATGTTGCAGGGTACACCGATGAACATAATTTGCCTATACACACGAAAGAGTGGAGAAGCGAATCCGGGACGGGCAATGACGGTATGCCCGGTGCAGATGCAGCCACCGTTGCGTGGTGCATAGCCCGAACTATGGAACAGGCGGCAGCTTTTGAATTGGCAAAAAAAATGTACCGCGATGGGGTTATTGACGGCAAAAAGGCAGGCGCGGAAATAGATGAACCGTGGGAAACAACAGACACTACAATTGAATTAAACCCCGATGAAGACGGCATTTCTACTGATTACGTGGTAACGGATTTAACTGACGGCGTGTGGTTAACGTATGAAAATCCAAACGACCCGACCGATGTGCGTCACGTCAAATTCTGGATTACTCACGATTTGGATGGTATGAGATATGTCGATGGCACGGGCGTTCCCGTTGCTCAAGTTTATGATGGTGAGGGCAATCAAATAGGTCCTACACCATCGGAGTACCCCACGATGAACGTATTAAAATTCCTTAGTTATTCGGGAAATATAGTCGGAAGCGTTTACAATAACGGTAGTATAAACTGGTGTATAACCGAATATCAAATAACGGCAGGATGGGGTGTACGTGCTAAGATTATTGATTGGAATGGCAACGAGCGTTGGACGGGATCAGACGGTACTTTTACTAACAGTATTGTATGGGATCAGTATGTAAACGGCTATGTATACGTCAGCGCAGGAAACGCAAAGGTTGAATATTAATAAGGAGGTATATACATGGTAAAAGAAAACGTTACAACAATCACGCTTACGGGAGAAGAGGTACCCGTAAAATTTTCAGCCGGGTACCCGTTTTATTGGGTAAACAACTTGGGCGACTCGGAAGTTTATGCATCGTCTTCGCCGAACATAACAGCCGATGCGGACGGAGTTTGTGCTGTTCCTTCGGGCGGTTCGGTACGCTTGGGCGCAGGATCTCCTGCCAATACGATTTATTTGCAGGGCACAGGGCGCGTGCAGATTTATGCGTCAGGCAACGCCCACTGCCCTTTTAAAATGGCTCGGAAGGGAGGTGGTAAAGCAAATCCACATATATATAATCATGGCGGTGTAGTTGGATTAAATGGTGATGTGTTTCATATTGACCGCAGTAAATACGACATTTACAAATTAATTCAGACCAACACACAATGGGGTGGAGCTGGTACCAAAGACATGGTATTAGATGATAATTCACTAACAATTAATCACAGTTCGAACCAAATGTGGTATATTCCGGTACTGATAAGCACTAAAGGATATAAATATTTGTGTGTCGATGCAGAAGTCCCCAGCGGTACGAACGGAAAATGGAATGTATCAACTTTTGGGGCGATTAAAAAATTAAATGGTGCAAATCCCCCGGATATGTTTGTATCCTATCGTTTCACGGACAGCTATATAGACGAACCATATAATTACAAATTTCCGCGACAAGTAGTAAAGATAGATGTTAGCAATTATGACGGTATATGTATTGGCGCACATAACTGTGAATGTCTATTTAAAATATACAGTATTTTTTTATCAAATGAATAGGAGGTAAACCATGGAAATCAAAGAAATGTTTTTAACGCCCAACAAGTATAGCAGACCGCAGATTCCGCTGAAAAAGGTGACGAAAATCGCGGTGCATTATGTGGGCAACCCGGGCAGTTCGGCAATTGCCAACCGCAATTATTTTGATGGTTTGGCGAAAAGCGGTGCGCGGTATGTTTCGGCGCATTTCGTTGTGGGACTTGGCGGTGAGGTCATTCAGTGCATACCCACGGACGAGATATCTTACTGCACCAATCAGGCGAACAGTTGCAGTGTGTCAATCGAGTGCTGCCACCCCGACAGCACGGGCAGGTTTACTGCCGAAACCGAGACCGCCCTTGCTGAGTTGTGCGCGTATCTCTGCCGCAAATTTTCCCTTTCGGCAGATGATATCATACGCCATTATGATGTAACGGGCAAGCAGTGTCCGCTTTACTGGTCGCCCACGCGGTACACTTCCGCGGAGGTCGCAAACGCGAGATTTGCGGCGTTCAAAGTCCGCGTTAAGCAGGCTATGGGGTGTGAGGTCGGCATTATCGAGGACAAGCCTGCAGACGGGTCTTTCCGCGTGCGCGTGCTGGATGACGCGCTGAACATCCGCGCGCAGCCGTCACTTACCGCGAAAATCTGCGGCGTTATCCGTGACAAAGGGGTGTACACCATTGTTGAAACGCAGCACGGGGGGAATATACTCTGGGGCAAGCTCAAGAGCGGTGCAGGGTGGATATCTCTCGGAAGCAAGTATGTGAAAAGAATTTAGGAGGTTTTACTATGAAAAGAATTGATTGGAGAAGAAAGATTTCGTCACGCAAATTTTGGGCGGCTGTAAGCGGTGTTGTTATCAGCGTTATGATAATCTTCGGCGCGGACAGCGGATCACAGGAACGCATTGCAGGCGCTATCACCTCGACGGGCGTGCTTGTAACGTACATACTCGCAGAGGGATCGACCGACAAGGCGGCGCTGGATAATTCGGACGATGAATAACGTTAAAAACGGGGGCAGATGACCTGCTCCCGTTTAAATATTTTTTTGGAGGTATGCATATGAAATCATTTATCCCTTGGATCGGCGGCAAGTCACAGCTTGCCAAGAAAATCAAATCGCATTTCCCGGACAGCTTCGGGCGGTACATTGAGGTATTCGGCGGCGGAGCTTCGGTGCTGTTCTCAGCGGAAAAGCACGCGCCCATTGAGGTGTACAACGATGCAAACGGTCAGCTTGTCAACCTGTTCCGCTGCGTTAAGTACCATTGCGAAGAGCTGCAGCGTGAGATACGGTTTTACCTTAATTCCCGGGAGATGTTCGGCGATATCCGCAAACGGCTGGAATGCCCCGGTTTTACCGATATTCAGCGCGCGGCTATGTTTTATGTAGTAATAAAAACGTCTTACGGTGCAGACACGGACACCTTCGGCTGCTCGGTTAAAAAAATTGATACATCTTCATTTGATGAAATTGCCAAAAGGCTCAAGCGTGTTGTTATAGAGCATAAGGACTTCGAGGCGCTGATAAAACAGTATGACCGTCCCGATGCGCTGTTCTACTGTGATCCGCCGTATCATACCACAGAACGGCACTATTCAGAAAAATTTTCCGAGGCAGACCATTACCGTTTAAATGCTGTTTTAACAGGATTAAAAGGGCGTTTTATACTGTCTTATAACGACGATGATTTTGTTCGGGATCTGTACAAAAATTTCAATATCGAATCGGTTTCCCGGAGTAATAATTTATCCTCGGGGGCGTTCAAAGAGGTCATTATAAAAAATTATTAATGGTATTTTTTTTAGGGCACAAATATCAAAATCCGTTATTTGCGGCTTGAAAAAAGTATCATTGGAGGCTGTTATGATTAAAATAAATCTGCGAAAGCTGATCTCTGAGCGGCATATGACACAAGCGGAGCTGGCAGAGTTGACGGGTATCCGCCCGTCCACGATCTGCGATATCTGCAATAATACCTGCTCTTTTCTTAAAATCAATAATATTGATAAAATCTGCACTGTTTTGGGCTGTGAGGTGCAGGAGTTGATTTTGGTTTGTCGCTAACCGTATAATTATTATTATTTATTATCATATGAAAATAGATGGTGATAATATTTTGTGTTATACTATACTTAAAGCTTAGAGATTTAATGTGTTTTCCGTTTTTAATGCTCCTTTTTCACGAAAAATCCCGTCTCTAAATGTCACTTAATGGCATTTTAGAACGGGATTTTTGCGTTTTGCGTGTCATTTTTTTGCGTTTTGCGCGTCAGGCAACAACAAATGTAACCGCCAAAGTCTACGTCATTGACGATGGCGACCACAGCACCATGCTTTTAGCGGAAGAATATTAACCTTGAGGGTAAGCCGAGCGCTTACCCTCTTTCTATTTTGGGAGGAGATTGAAAAATGAGCGAAACCTTTGTATGTACCCACTGCGGAGAAACCTGGGACATTGAGGACAGAAACTGCTTTGACGGAGCCGAGCTTTGTCCCGATTGCTTTGATGAGGAAACCGTTGTATGCGAGAATTGCGGTAGGCGCATATGGGCGGACGATGCAGCCGACAGCAGTATCGTTTTATGCCAACGCTGTTATGACAACTATTACACCAGCTGCGAAAACTGCGGACGCACAATTCATCAAGATGATGCCTACTATTTTGATGATGATGACGACTACCCATACTGCCATAGTTGCTACGAACAACGCTCGGGAAGCGAGTATATCCACGATTACAACTTCAAGCCCGAGCCGATTTTCTACGGTGAAAGCAGCCGCTATTTCGGCGTAGAACTTGAAATTGACGGAGGCGGTCATGACGATTCCAATGCCGAGAAAATATGTGACATTGCCAACACCGATGATGAAAAGCGTATTTACATAAAGCACGACGGCAGTCTTAATGAAGGTATGGAAATCGTAACGCACCCCATGTCATTGGAGTATCATCTCAACGAAATGCCTTGGTCGGATATTATGAACAAGGCGAAAACTCTCGGCTACCTCTCCCATAAGACCAACACCTGCGGCTTGCACATTCACGTTAACCGTTCCGCGTTTGGCAGTAGCCGTGAGGAACAAGAGGAACGAATTTCAAGAGTGCTTTTCTTTGTTGAGCGCTTTTGGCAGGAACTTCTGAAATTCTCCCGAAGAAGTGAAAGCCAGCTTGCACGATGGGCGGCACGCTATGGCATAAAGGAAAATCCGAAGGCTACCCTTGACAACGCAAAGAAGAATTATTCGGGACGGTACACCTGCGTAAATCTTACGAATTACCATACGATCGAGTTCCGCATTTTTCGTGGTACGCTGAAGTACAACACACTTGCTGCAACGCTTCAGCTTGTAAATAAAATCTGTGACATTTCCGTTAGTATGACCGATGAGGAACTGACAGCGCTTAATTGGTGCGACTTTGTTTCAAGCGTTGAGGAACCCGAGCTTATAACTTATCTAAAAGAGCGAATGCTCTATGTAAACGAGCCTGTTGAATGTGAGGAGGATGTCTAATGTGCTGCTTATTTGGATTAATTGATTATGGAAACACTTTTTCTGCACGGGAGAAAAATCGCATCGTAAAAATTTTATCAACCGAATGTGAGGCGAGGGGAGTGGACGCAACGGGAATTGCTTTCAACACTCACACGGGACTTCACATTTTCAAGCGACCGCTTGCCGCACATCAGTTGTGGTATCGTATTCCCGAAAACGCAAATGTCATTATGGGACACACCCGTATGACTACTCAGGGTAGTGAGAAGTTCAACTACAACAATCATCCGTTTCCGGGACATGTTGACAAGATGAACTTCGCACTTGCGCACAACGGTGTTCTGCATAATGATGTGCGGCTCAGAAGTACGGAGCAGCTTCCCCATACCCACATTCAGACTGACAGCTATGTTGCGGTGCAGCTGATAGAAAAGGAAAACGCCCTCGGTTTTGACGCCATACGAAAAATGGCTGAAAAGACCGAGGGATCTTTTTGTTACACGATATTGGACGATAGGGATAATCTGTACATTGTCAAAGGCGACAATCCTATGGCGCTGTACAAATTCAACGGGTTTTACCTATATGCGAGTACGGACGAGATACTGACAAAAGCGGTTAAGAAACTGGGATTTGTGAATTACAGCAGGGTGAACATTTCCTGCGGAGATATTCTCAAAATCAACGCGTATGGAACAATCGAGGTGCAGCAATTTGAGTTCCCCGACCCGTTTGGAGATTATTACGGCTTTTTTCGCGAAACGGCATACGATGATGACGTTATCGACACGCTGACCGAGTATGCCGGGTATTTCGGGATAAACGAGGAAGATGTAGTTATGCTGCTGGATTACGGCTATGACGAGCTGGAAATCGAGGAAATGCTCTATGAGCCTATAATTATGCAGGAGTGTATTTCTGAACTTAGAATGATGGAGATGTGCTGATAAAAGAGTCCCGACAGAGCTGAAAAATGCTCTGTCGGGATATTTGTAAAGTTAAGCTTTGACCTGCGTTACAAAGTGTAAATAAATGCGGAAAATGATTTTATTTTTACACTTTAAATGGATTTTGGCAGGTGTAAATTAGGCTGTACTTTATTTTTACAGCAATACTATAAATTGACTTGATTTTCAAATTTATTTGTAATATAATATAGGTAGGAAGGAGCTGATATTAATGAGTACTAAGGAACTGGCTTACAGCCTTATTGATTGTATGAGTGAAGAACAGCTTGAAAATTTTGTAGCTTTTATGAGAAGCTTTACAGAACTTCCAAACGAAGAAACGCTGGAAGCTATAAAAGAAGTCGAGAAAATGAAAAAGAACCCCGACGAATATAAAAGCTATGACGATGTGGACGTTATGTTCAAGGAGCTGCTTTCATGAAATACACTATAAAGCCCACTACGCGTTTTCAAAAGGACTTAAAGCTTATTCAAAAGCGTGGGTACGACATTAACAAGCTGAACAGTGTTATCAAGATAATTGCAGAAGGACAGCCGTTGCCGAAACAATATACAGACCATATGCTAAAGGGATTTTTTAGCGGCTGTCACGAATGTCATATTCAGTCTGACTGGCTGCTAATATATGAACTTGATAACGGTAATTTGATTCTTTATCTTACACGCACAGGAACACACAGCGATTTATTTGGGAAATAAAATATAAGGTTAAAACGCATATCTTCGGATGTGCGTTTTTGTTTTTGGGAGCTGATAAAATGAACATAGCATACGTCAGAGTGTCAACCGTTGACCAAAATGAGGCACGGCAGGTTGAAGCACTTAAAAAATACAAAATCGACAAGTGGTATATCGAAAAAATCTCAGCAAAAGATGTTAACCGTCCCAAACTCCAGCAGATGCTTGATTTTGCCAGAGAGGGTGATACGATTTATGTGCATGATTTCACACGTCTTGCCCGCAGCACAAAGGACCTGCTCGATATTGTTGAGCAATTGAAAGCCAAGTGTATTCACCTTGTGAGCAACAAAGAAAGTATTGACACTTCGACTCCAACCGGCAAGCTTATGCTGACATTTCTTGCCGGGATAGCCGAGTTTGAACGTGAAAATCTGCTGGAACGGCAGCGTGAGGGTATTGCCATTGCCAAGCGGAATGGCGTTTACAAGGGAAGAAAACCTGTATGTCCCGATAAGTTCGACGAGCTTTACTCCGATTATATTTCCCATAAGATAAGCAAAACAGAGTTTGCGAAGCTGCTGGGTGTTTCCCGTCCTACGCTTTATCGGTTGATTAGTGAGAAGGGGAGATAGGCGTTCCTTCATTCCGCGTTTCGATTACAACAAAACCGTATATATATCCTTTTTAACGCGAAAAATGGTTATATTTACGGTTTATTTTTTGTAGAAACAGAGAACGGGGAACAAGTTATACCCCGAATTCAATGTTATGTGGTTATGAAAAATAAACTGTGTAAATACATACAAAAATTATAGCTAAAGAATCAATGTCCATTTTTTGCCTGAACTATAATTCTATTTGCTAGTATATTTTATTTGTGGCTATTATTGGTATTTGCAAGACTTGTTATTTAGTTCCTATAATAATAGTATAAAACAAATCAAATATGTTTATAACGGATTTCCTCTGAAATATTCATATTGCAATAAGCTGTAAGTTCGTTATGTAGTTTGCGATAGTCTTTTATCACATAACCATCTGTAAAACGGACATTATTCACCATAAAATGAATGTGTTGATTATCAGTATTAAGGTGAATGCCAAATATCACCTGATTATCTCTGAAAAACATTGCAGTGTGCATAGCATCACTATATATTGTGCGGAAATGTCGCTGTTACAATATTTATCAGCGTTTTTACAATTGCAAACTTTGCAGGACCAAGATATTCCTTGACTATTCCCCCCACGATACTATATAATAGAAATGATCCCCAAAAATCCACAAACGAGGTGCAGAAAATGGAAGGAAATACCATAACATTCATATCGGGGCGAAAGACCCATACTATCCCCATATTGAGCATACTTTATGTAATAATGAAAAAGCAGGACGCTTATGTTCACGTTTTGGACGGAAGCATATACAAAACACGGATGACCTTTGCCGAGTTTCAGGACGCACTCGGAGATGATTTTATCAGGCTAAATCGCGGCAGCCTTGTTTCGGCAATGGCTATCCACAGCATAACTAAGGTTGTAAACCTTTCAAATGGCGAAACTCTCGAATATACCTCCGATAACAAAAAGAAGCTAATAGCTGAATTCCGTCAGAAGCAGCGTACCATAATAAGCAGGCTGGCGGATAATAACAATCCCTCGGGCAATGAAGCGTATCACGAGTATTACAAGTGCTTTGACAATATCCCCATTGCATTCACAGATATTGAAATGGTGTTCAGCGAGGACAGTCAGGCGGTGGACTGGATATTCCGCTATGGAAATGAAGCCCTTGCAAGGATAGAAAAATGTCCTCTTGAAAAGCTGATAGGCAATTCATTCAGCAGTATTTTTAAGAATATGGATACAAAGTGGCTCAGAAGCTATGAACGTGCCGTGCTTTACGGCGAGACCCTTGAGATAATTGATTACAGCCCCGAAATAGACAGATCTCTTCGGATAATATGTTTTCCGACCTTTAAGGGGCATTGCGGCTGTATGCTTTTTGACATAATGGAAACGAAATTATCTGTTGAAAATGACGTCGGCGAAATGGCTGTGCTTATGTATTTGCGGAAATTTTGCGGCTGAAATCAGCCCCGAATTGAAACAAATGGCTTTTTCGTTCCATGTCTAAGGCTGAAAATCGGCTATTCGTTCCGTGTTAAGTACGAATCCCGATAAATTGCTATGGGCTATACCTGTTGGTTCCAAGTGTATTGACAACCCCCCAAATATGTATTATAATAAACTATGTATTGATGAAAATCCCGCTAAATTCCCTGATTTAATTGACAAATTCCACTAAACCTGTTGTAACAATATTCATATTTTGGAAGATATAGATTCCTGAGGAGGTATGATATGCTGCCCATAAAACCCGCATTTTCTCCCGTAAATATCTGCTGCGCCTGCAACGAGAACTATGCAAAGCCGCTTGCTGTGTGTTTATACTCGCTGCTGTGCAACGCAAACAAAAGCCGCTTGTACGACATCGTGATACTCCACAGCGATATCACGCCCGAAAGCCAAAAGCCGCTGTTGAAGCTTGCGGAGCATTTCCCGTGCTGCTCGATACAGTTGGTGGATATGTCCGATTTCCGTCAAAGCGTTAAGCACTGCTTTCGTTCCTACATAACCGCCGAAACCAACTACCGACTTGCTATTCTCGGAGAGCTTTTCGCGGAGTACGACAGAGTGCTTTACCTCGACTGCGACACAATTGTCGAGGGGGACATCTCCGAGCTGTTTGACACCGACCTTTGCGGAAATGCAGTCGGCGGTGCGAAAGCAGTTGATATCGGCATACTGCGGTATACGAAAAAGGGCTTTTTCGTTGACGGTTATCCCTATAATATCGAGGGGTACGCGAAGAATTTTATGGGAATAGAAAGCCTTGACCGATATTTCAACGCTGGGGTAACGCTGTTCGACCTGAAAAAATGTCGTGAAATCACCTCGGCAGACGCAGCGGTGGAGCTTCTCAACAGCCGACAATGGATGTACAACGACCAGGACGTGCTGAATATGCTTTTTAAAGACAGCATACACAATTTCGACCTGAAATGGAACTATACCGTGAACATCGAGCTAGAGCCGATTGTTAGCGACCCGAAAATACGGCAGCTGATAGCCGACGCGCGCCGCAGCAAATACGGCGTAATTCACTACTCAGGCACAAAACCGTGGAAAGGAAACGCTCCTCTTGGGGAGCATTACCATAAATACGAAACATACCTTAAGGAGGAAATATTATGACAACAAAAAAGAAAGCAAAATTGAAAAAGACGATTACGGGCTTGCTGTGCCTTGCGGCGCTGACATCGGGCATGGGTGTGCCGGCGTATTTGCCGAGCGTTTTCCCGTCTATAACGGCAGCGGCGGCAGAACCGGATCCGGTTGGTGAGAACGTAATTGACCTAAGTAAATTGGTGGATTATCTGAGCTACTCCAGTGCATTGCCCGAGGGAGTAAGCGTAAAGCACCCCGAGAATTTTGATGATATAATTGAAGTGACTATCTCCAATGCCGGCACATACAAGCTTACCGGCAGCAACTACATTAACGGCGCTTATCTCGATGTCAAGTTCATAATCAAAGCCAATGTTACCTTCATTTGCGAGGACGTATTCATCAAGAATGACAAAGAGGCTGAGGTTATACGTGGTTATGATGCCCCGGAGGGTTCCTATAGTTCGAATACATGGTTGTGTAGCGGCTATACTATATATAACTATGTTGTCCCATTTGTAGCGAGTGATAGGAGTAACCTAACGCTTAAGGGAAAGCTATATATAGATACGCCATTTGCCGAATATCCAGATGGTCACATAGCCGCACCAGGGAGTGAAGGAAATGTAAGTGTCCCTGGTGAAATGCAAGAAGTTGAATTTTATGAACTTAATAATGGCACACAATTGGATAAAAATTACTTCATTCGATATAAAGCCGATAGTAGCGAAGAAAACGAATATGACATAGGGGAATATTTCAACATAAACCCGTACAAGTGTATCAGTGTGAATGGTGCTTCAAAGAGTAAATTTTCAGGTCATAACCCTCAAATTCATCTCGGCGAGGAACACAACATTGGTGTAGACGGTACATGCACTCAGTGTCACGATACATTTACTATGCGTACCGTGACAATAGATGATGGAAGCGGCACGCCTACCACCAAGCGTGTTGTTGACGGCAAAACCATTGAAGCGCCGGAAGCTCCGACCACTGCACCCATTGGCAAGAAGTTTGACTGCTGGGTTGACGAAAACGGCAATAATTTCGACTTCACAGCGCCTATCAACGCCGATGTAACGATTTATGCAAAATATTCAGACAGCTCGATAAAGAGCGTTGCAGCGGTAACAGCTCCCACAAAGAATGCATACAAGGAGGGCGGCACATTCGACCCGACAGGTCTGACAATCAAGGTTACATACGAAGACGACCGCTCCGAGGATATTACCTACGATGAAAGCAACACAAAGTTCTCGTTCAACCCGCTGCTCACCGCTGAACTCTCCCCGTCCAACGAATATGTGAGGGTATCCTACGGCACGGCTATGGAAGGCGGCAGCAACTACGTTGATATCCCGATAACCGTTGAGGCAAAGCTGGTCACCGGTATCGAAATCAAGACCGCGCCAACCAAGACAGCGTACATTGAGGGCAATAAGTTTGACCCGACAGGGCTTGTTATTACTGCAAGCTACGACATCGGCAAATCCGAGGATATCACATACGCTCCCGAAAATACGCAGTTCAAGTTCTCGCCTGCATTGGAAACTGCGCTTTCTCCCGCTGACACAAAAATAACCGTCACCTACGGTGAAAAGGTAGGGGAAGGCAGCAATACTCTTGATATTCCGATAAACGTTGCGGAGAAGCAGGTTACCGGTATCGCAATCAAGACCGAACCCACCAAGACAACGTACATTGAGGGCGAGAAGTTCGACCCCACGGGACTTGTGCTGACTGTTACATACGACAACGGCACAACGGAAAATGTTGCATACAGCGCGGAAAACGCTTCACTGTTTACATTTAATCCAAGCGGAAAGCTTACAACAGCCGACAGAGCTGTAACGATAACCTACGGCGGCAAGACAACAACTCAGAATATCACTGTTGCGGAAAAAGCGCTTGCTTCCATTTCCGTCAATACTCCTCCTGCAAGAACAAGCTATATGGAGGGTAACACCTTCGACCCGACAGGACTTGTGCTTTCTGTTACCTACGAAGACAGCACAACGGAAAATGTGGCATACAGCGCGGAAAACGCTTCACTGTTTACATTTAATCCAAGCGGAGAGCTTGAAGCGTCCGATACCTCCGTAACAATTACCTACGGCGGCAAGACGACTGAACAGGCAATAACCGTAAACTCAATTCCGTCGCCTCCTTCTCGTCCTTCGTCCTCTTCCGATTCAACTACACCAACAACACCCGTTGTTAAGGAAGATAACGAGCCTAAGATTGACGGCAAATCCGGCTGGGACAACATTTCCGACAAGATCGACAAAACTCCCGACGGCGGCACAGTCAACGTTGATATGAACGGTACAACAGAGCTTCCCAAGGATATCGTAAAGGATATCGCAGGCAAGAACATTGACCTTGTTCTCGACATGGGCAACGGCATCACATGGACCATCAACGGCAAGGACGTTACAAACCCGAAAACTGTTGATTTGAGCGTAACCGCAAATTCAAAGAATATTCCCGTGGAAGTTATCAACAACGTTACAGGAGAAAAATCTGCTATTCAGATATCTCTTGCCCATAATGGCGATTTCGGCTTTACAGCAACCCTGACCATCGACCTCGGCAGCAAGAACAACGGCTTGTACGCAAACCTGTTCTACTATAATCCCAAGACAAAGGAACTTGAGTTCATGGATTACGGCAAAATAAGTGGCGGCAAGGCAGATCTTATCTTTACTCACGCCTCCGACTGGACGATAGTTATTGATGACAAGCCAATGGGCGGCGAAGATGTTTCCTCCGGAGCAGGGGTTTTTGCAGACAACGACAGCGTTGATGTAGCGAATAAACCGGCAGTTTTCGTTATTCCCGTAATGGCAGCGGCTTTATTCGGAGCAGCTGTTGTTAGCAGGAAAATCAGAAAATAAGCAATAAATGATGTGGACTATTTTGTATTATTACAATGTATTTCATACACCCCTAAATGGAAGAATGCTCTAGATACTGAAAAGTATGCGGTTTATAAGTATGTAAACGAAAAAGCTTGGCTTCAAGTTCAATAAGCTTAATCCCGGAAATGAGTACAGCTACAGTATCCGCGCTTATGTTGACGAAAAATGGACGTCAATGAAAACCTCGGATATTGTTACAGTCAAGACTAAGGCAGAATAATTCCCCATAATACAGATCAAGGCGTACATCATACCCAAACGGTAAGGTGTACGCCTTGTTTTATGTGCTCTGTTTGATTTCAGTTTTTTGTAGAGATCCTGCAAATCCCGACAGGTATCAAAGCACATCTGATTGTAGCTTACTTTAAATTCAAGGGATATCGCACCTTAATTTTAAGTCAGAGAAATATTGTTGTTAAGCACAAATTAATTCTTTATAATATTTATAAAAATCCGGTAAGGGTATAGTAAGGGTAAAAAACATATAAAGTTGTCAAAATGCAAAAAAATAAAACCTCGCAAGTGGCTTACCTGCGAGGTTTAAGTGGTTGCGGAGGCTGGATTTGAACCAACGACCTTCGGGTTATGAGCCCGACGAGCTACCGAGCTGCTCCACTCCGCGATATAGTCTCTTGTAAAGAGTACTTTAATAGTATACCACGTAGGAGCTGGTTTGTCAACAATTTTTTTTAGAAAAAATATTTTCATCAATTTAAACAAAAACATCTTGTTAATTTGTGAAATTATTACAACGATTAAGCTCGCTTTTACGATATGTATGCAGAGCGATATGCAGATTCGTATTCCTTGATTTTAGGCAAGCATTTCATGGCTTCCGAATTATCGCCCTTTCTAAGGCAATCCACCATTTTTGTATATGCCTCATGAAGAGGAACCAATGAAAGCACACCCGATGCTCCCTTTAATGTGTGCGCATATTTTAAAAGCTCGGCATAATCTCCTTTAACTGCCGCATTTAAAAGGTTATCATAATCAGATGAATTCCAATATTTTTTTATGCATTTTTCAAATAATGCCTGATTATTCAAAAATCTGCGAATAGCATCTTTTTTATCAAATCCGTATTCTTCCATTTTGTCATAATCTATCATATTTTTTCCCCTTTCCGATACTATTGGTTATCCTAATTATGCGTATAAATATATTATAACTTTATTGACTTGATTTTGCAATACTTTTTTACAAATTTATACAAAATATTAATTTTTTTAATTAGATGCACAAAAAAAGCATTTGTTTTTTATCAAAAAGTATTGAAAAAGTGACCTGATATATGGTAAAATAAAATAATAAACTTAAGGAAGCACCACTGAAATTCGGTATACGCGTTTTTGCCGGATCGTAAGCTGTTTGATCAATGTTTCCTTAATAATTGCTGCCGAAAGGGATGAACGGAAAAGTGGATTTTTTATACACAATAGGGTCTACTATCAGAAGTATACTGCCTATCGAGATATGGGACGTATTGGATATAGCGGTTCTGACCATACTTATTTATAAAGGTGTTACATTGGTCAAGGAGACCCGTGCAGGCGGATTGATACGTGGTATCGTACTGATATTTGTTGCATACCTGGTAATGGATTTTGTAGGTATGCAGGCAATGGCGTATATTCTCAAAATGGTTTTTGATATAGGTTTGCTTGCAATTGTAGTGCTTTTCCAGCCCGAATTGCGGCGCTCACTTGAAAAAATGGGACATTCAAAGGTTTCAAAGCTCCATGTTTTTTCATCCTTTTCCGCGGAATCTGCCGACGTTGTTGCGGCAAAATGGAATACTGCTATTGAAGCTATATGCGACGCGTGTGAGGATCTGTCCTCCACGACCACAGGCGCGCTTATCGTAATCGAGCAGGAATCCAAGCTGGGCGAACAGATCGACACCGGTACGGTTTTAAACGCTGAACCTTCCAAAGAGCTTTTCGGCAATATATTCTACCCCAAAACACCGCTTCATGACGGTGCTGTAATAATGCGTGACGGGATCGTTCTTGCGGCTGCCTGCTTTCTTCCAAAGCCCCAGAAGGAGGAAACCATTAACAAGGCTTTAGGCTCCAGACACCGTGCCGCAATAGGAATGAGCGAGAACTCGGACGCGGTAATAATTGTTGTATCCGAAGAAACGGGTACTATTTCCATTGCCGAAAACGGAGAGCTTACAAGAGGCTATACACGAGACAGCCTCAAAAAATTTCTGCGCACCAGATTGCTTCCCGAAAAGCCGCAGAAGCCTGTTAAGCCGCCAAAGACCGACAACAGACCTCCTGATGATGAAGACGGAGAAAAAAATGAAAACGGTTCCTTCGGGATATTCCGAAAAAAGAAATTTACCGATAAGATCTGATAGGAGGGAGTTGTCCGCTTAGGACGCAAAGCTATGCTTGAAACACTTAAAAAAATATGGAACAAAATAAGCGGATTTTTTTCGCGTTTATTTGAAAAAGATCTGTTTATAAAGCTGGGTTCCTTTTTGGCGGCTATAATAATATGGTTCTGCATTTCGGTCAGCGTATATCCTACAATGGATAAGGTCATATACAATGTTCCTGTTGAGATCGCTCTTGACGGAACATATGCCGAGTCGAACGGATATCAGCCCATATCCCAGTCAGCCGAAACGGTAACGGTGTATCTGACGGGCGACAGAGGCGAAGTCGGCAACCTTACCGCCGACGAGCTTGTGGCAGTTGCTTCAGCAGACAATGTTATGTATGCAATGGAATACAAGCTTCCGATAAAAATTCAGTGCAGCACAGGCAAAAAATTCGAAGTAACCAAAACAGAGCCGGAGGTGCTTAATGTGTCCTTTGACAGGCTCATTACAAAGTCTGTGCCGGTAAAGCCGATGATATCGGGAATTCATGCTGCCGAAGGATATGTAATGGACGATTTTGAACAGATAGCGGTCGTTCCGAATACGGTAGAAATAACAGGTCCTGCCGAGATAATTGAAACTGTTTCGGAGGCAGCGGCGATAATAAGCGAGGATACTTCGCTGACAAATACAGTTGATATAAAGACCACGTCCCTGCGCCTTTACAGCGGTTCAAAGATAATTTCCGACGAGGAAAACAAGATAACATTCGACAAATCCGATTTTACCGTTCATATACCTGTTTACAAACAAATCGTGTTAACGCCCGATGTGCGGATAGTCAATGCACCCAGCAATTTTGATATTGAAGCATTTAAGTCCAAGCTTGAATATTCCGTATCGGAAATTGTAGTTGCGGCATCTCAGGAAAGCGCTAATGACAGAACATCAATTGATATTGGTACAATTGATATGCGTGAGGTGGACATTGGCTCGGAATTCATTTTCTATACCGATGACTTCCTTACCTCCGAGGGATATATCGACTGGCATGATATAGGCTCGGTAAAGATAACCTGTCCGTCCGAGGGATTGGTGCGCCGACCTATTCATATTACAAATTCATATATTCAGCTTATCAATGCTCCGTCACAGTATGATTTTGAAATAATCACTTCGGGCTTTACTCCGATATTTGTAGGTCCGGAGGAGTCCATTGAAAAGCTCAGCTATATGGATATCATTGCTCAGATAGATATGCTTACAAGCTTTGATATGGAGGAAGGCTACAACAAGCTGCCTGTTACATTCAATATTTCTTCATATGACGATATATGGTGTATCGGCTCGGACGGAATTCTCTCTCCGAAAGCAACCATCAAAGCAACACTTAAAAAATAAAGGCTGGGCGGAATTCACTTCCGCCCGCTTTGTGATTATTCTTGATAAGGGAAAAATATTATGGCTGTAATTATTTCACAGGTAAAAACGGGTATTGACGCAAAGCATGAGGATATCATTTCCGCGGCTTTGAAGCGTATAGGGATAAAATCGGGGGATACTGTCAGAACAGGCGTGCATAAGACATCTCTCGACGCAAGGGATAACAGCAATATCAGACTTGTTTCCTCGGTATGGCTTGAGCTTGGCGATGAAGCGGCGGAGCAGCGGCTTTGCGAAAAATATGATTTTTGCTCGGAAATTAAGCAGGCAGTTCTTATGCCCGAAAAGCCTTCCTGCAAAAGCGGAAAAAGGGTCGTTATCGCAGGCTTTGGTCCTGCCGGAATGTTCGCGGCGCTGACTCTTGCGGAGTACGGCTTTGCCCCGATAGTTATTGAGCGCGGTCAGGACGTTGACGGACGTACTGCGGCGGTAAACCGTTTCTGGCAGACCGCAGAGCTTGACCCCTCCACAAATGTTCAGTTTGGCGAAGGCGGTGCAGGAACATTTTCCGACGGCAAGCTTACCACGCGAATAAAAGACCCTCTTTGCAGATATGTGCTTGAAAAGCTTTCGGAATTCGGCGCGCCCGAGGAAATACTGATAAAGGCAAAGCCCCATATCGGTACGGATAAGCTGCGCGGAGTGGTGAAAAATATCCGCAGGAGAATTATCGAGCTTGGGGGAGAGGTGCGGTTCAATTCAAAGCTGACGGATTTCCGCGAGGAAAACGGCGCGGTCAGCTTCGTGACGGTGAACGGAAACGAGACAATTCCCTGCGACGCGCTTATACTTGCAATAGGACACAGTGCAAGGGATACCTTTGAAATGCTGTATAAAAAGAATATTTTTCTTGAAACAAAGCCGTTTTCGGTTGGTGTACGTATTGAGCATAAGCAGGAGGACGTAAACCGCTCTCTTTACGGAAAGCATTGGGATAATCCAAATCTTCCCAAGGGCGAATATCAGCTTTCTTACCGTAAGGGAGAGCGAGCGGTGTATACGTTCTGTATGTGTCCGGGAGGAACGGTCGTGCCGTCGTCAAGCGAAAGAGAAACCGTTGTGACAAACGGAATGAGCGAATTTGCCCGTGATGGGGAAAATGCGAATGCTGCGCTGGTTGTTTCCGTATCGGAAAGCGATTTTGGAAGCGATCCTCTTGACGGTGTTGAGTTTGCGCGCAGTATCGAGCGCAAAGCATATCGGCTTGCAGGGGAGAACTATACCGCGCCTGCCGCAACCGTCGGAAGCTTTCTTGACGGCGGCGGAGATTTACGCGGTGCAGCGGTTGCTCCCACATATGCGATAGGCGTGACAGAATGTAATTTTGACGAGCTTTTCCCCAAAAGCATAACAGACATGATGAGGACGGGTCTTTATCAATTTTCCAAAAAGATGAGGTGCTTCGGAGACAAGGGCGCAATTCTTACCGCACCCGAAACCAGAACCTCGTCTCCCGTAAGAATAACCCGAAACAGCGAGCTGATGTCGGTCTCGGTAAAGGGCGTTTATCCCTGCGGCGAGGGCGCAGGCTATGCGGGGGGAATAATGTCCGCAGCGGTTGACGGGGTAAAGTGCGCACTGAAAATAATTGAAAATTGACGAATAAAGTGGAAATCATTCATATAATTACCTCACATAATAGTTTTTTGCCCGTTAATAATACTAAAGCAAACCCGAAAAGCGGTTTACAAAAATCGCAGAAATGCAAAAACAATTTATTATGTAAGGAGTTTAATTTTTATGAAAAACGTAAATTCTCAGCAGGGTAAGGAAATTATGGAACGCTTCAAGATGGAAGCTGCAAGCGAAGTAGGTGTAAACCTCAAGAACGGCTACAACGGCGACCTTACAGCAAGAGAGGTTGGCTCTGTAGGTGGTCAGATGGTCAAGAAAATGATCGACGCTTACAAGCAGGGTATGAATTCCTAACGGTAGTATACCCGTATAATATGAAAATCTCCGCAGAGCAAACGCTTTGCGGAGATAGTATTATATGGCGAGTTTTTTTACAGCTAAAATCAGCTCGCTTGTTTCCTTTTCGGTGTTGAACACCGACGGGGAAAAGCGTACCGTTCCGTCGGGAATTGTGCCGATAGAGCTGTGGGCAAGACCCGAGCAGTGAAGTCCGCCTCGGAGTGCAAAGCCCATTTCGTTAAGCCTTGCAGCCGTTTCGTTGGCTGTCATACCGTCAATGTTGAAGGACACAACGGGAAGATAGCTTTTCACTCTGTCGTCGCGGTATACGGTTACGCGCGGCAGCTTTCTCATTGCGGAAATAAATTTTCTGCAAAGCGTATTTTCATGCTCGTAAATTCTGTTTGTGCCAAGCTTTTTCACAAAATTTATTCCCGTGCCGAGACCTATCGCGCCGATAGTATTCACCGTGCCCGACTCAAGTCTGTCGGGAAGATATTCGGGCTGCTCAAGAACAAGGGACTCGCTGCCTGTTCCGCCCTCTATTATCGGCTCTATATTATATTTTCCATCGGTAACAAGAAGTCCTGTTCCGCTGGGACCGTAAAGAGACTTATGCCCCGAGGTACATAAAATATTTATCCCGTCCGACAGCTTTATCGGTATAACGCCGCACGCCTGCGCTCCGTCGGCAATAAAGCAGATGTTATGCTCTTTGCAAAGTCTGCCTATCTGCTCAAAGGGAAGTATCTGTCCCGTGACGTTGCTTCCGACAGTACAAACTATCATACGCGTTTGAGGTGTAATAAGCCTTCGGAAATTTTCTACTGTCTCGCTGTCATCGGGTCTTACCTCGGCAATGCTGTATGTGCATTTTCCCTGGGCTGAAAGAGCATGAACGGGACGAGCAACAGAGTTATGCTCAAGAGAGGAAATGATTATGTGGCTGCCCTGTGAAGCAGCGCCTTTTATCGCCATATTGAGCGCATGGGTACAGTTCTGCGCAAAAACGGTATTATCCGGCTCTGCGCCGAAAAAATCAGCCGCCGCCGCACGGGCTGAATATACCGCCTTTGCCGTTTCAAGGGAAATATTGTGACCGCTTCTTCCCGGATTTCCGCCGTATCGCGTCATTGCTTCAATAACGGCTTTTTTCACAACAGGCGGCTTGGGGAATGATGTAGCGGAGTTGTCAAAGTTTATCATGCATAAATCCTCCGTGTAAATGAGGTGTACATATTCCATAAACCGCAGAGAAGAGCCGCAGGAAAACTTTTGCGGCTCAGGTCTGCGGCAAGCTATGCCGAATGAAGGTTATTCTGTGCGCATTATTTTATTTCCATCACGGCCTTATATTTGATATTCTTTTTTTCGAGGATATCTATTTCCGTTCCGGCGTCTGTGCTTAACGCAAGACTGTATCCGCAGCCCGAAGCAAGATTTTTCGGGGTACGGATAACTTCGGAGCTTATTCCGCTGCTAAGGAGAGCAGCCTGCGCCTTCATGGCAACAGTGACCGAACCGAAAGCTATAACATATTTTTTCATGGGTTTTTCAATCCTTTCCGTTGTAGGCAGAGGAAAACTGCAAAAAAATATTGCAGGGAAGGGGTGCCTTTTGTACGTTTGTACAACAAGGTATGCTTCTGCTCCTCCTGCAATATAATATGCGTATTCAATTGATTCCGTGACGGGTTTGATTGTCTTATTTTTTTCTGAACAGGACGCAGACCGCATGGGCTGAAATACCCTCTTTTGCACCTGTAAAACCAAGCTTTTCCTCGGTTGTCGCCTTAACGCTCACACGGGAAATGTCACAGCCTGCCGCTGCGGCAATGTTGCTTCTCATTGTATCAATATAAGGCGCAAGCTTCGGCGACTGGCATATAATGGTGCTGTCAATGTTTCCAATCGTGTAACCTTGCTCCGAAATAATCTCTGTGACCTTTTTCAGCAGCATGATACTGTCCGCGCCGCTGTATTGGGGGTCGCTGTCGGGAAAGTGCTTTCCGATATCGCCAAGTGCAAGCGCGCCCAGCATAGCGTCCATTATCGCATGAACAACAACGTCCGCGTCTGAATGTCCCAGCAGACCCGTTTCGTGGGGAATTTCCACACCGCCGAGAATAAGCTTCCGTCCCGTGACAAGCTTGTGTACGTCATAGCCGTGACCTATTCTAATCATTTGTATGCTCCATTCTCAAAAATACCTCCGCTATCGCCATATCCTCGGGAGTTGTTATCTTGATGTTGCGGTAATCGGAAACCGTCATGTTCACCTTGACCCCAACCGCCTCCGCAAGCTGGCAGTCGTCGGTATAATCAAGCTCGTGGTCGTTTGCAAAGTTGATGCCCTTTACATAAATATCCCTGCGGAAAATCTGGGGCGTCTGGGTAATATAAAGCTGCTTGCGGTTTGGCGTGTCAACGATAAGACCGCCGTCAACCACTTTCAGCGTGTCCTTTACGGGTACGCCAAGGGTAGAACCGCCGAAAATTGAAGCGTCCTTGATGCACCTGCGAATGTGTTTGGGGTCAACAAAGGGGCGCGCGCCGTCGTGTACAGCAATGAAACGGGTCGCCTTGTCGGTCTGCATAAACGCCTTGAAAACCGACTGCTGACGAGTTTCGCCGCCCGTTACCGCGCACTTGAATTTTGTTACGCCGTGTTTTTCGGCAAGCCGTTCAATTTCGGGAATATCACATTCCCTTGCGGAAACGATTATTTCCGTTACCTCGTCAATGCCTTCAAACGCAAGCATGGAACGCACGGCAACGGGAATGCCCCCAAGCTCCCAAAGCTGCTTGTTTACTCCGTTCATTCGGGAGGAACTGCCTGCACAGGCTATAATTGCGGAAACGGTCATATCCTGCATAAACAGCCCTCCATTCAAACGATTTCCTTAAAGCTTCCGAGAAAGCGGAAGAACGACATTTCATTTTCAAGATCGTGCAGGAGCGTAACGACCTTGGGGTCGGCGCAGCTTCCCTTGAAGTCAAGGTAGAACAGCACCTCAAAGTCGCTTCCCGCAATATTTTTACTCTCGATTTTCGTCATGTTAAGCCCTGCCACCGAGAACTTTGTCAGCATACGGTACAGCGAGCCGGGGGTATTGGAAATGGCAACGCAAACGCTGATAGTGTCCGCGTCGGCAGGGGATATGTAATCCTTTGAAAAGCAGATGAAGCGCGTGTAATTGGGGTATGCGTCGGCAATTCTGTCGCTGATTATCTCAAGCCCGTAAAGCTCTGCGCAGCTTTTTGAGCATATGCAGGCTATGGACGGGTCGTTTCTTTCCTTGATAAGCTCCGCGGAAAGTGCGGTGTTTGCGTACTCGCGGCGTATCAGACCGTTGCTTTTGATAAACTCCGAGCATTGGGAGAGGGCTTCTGCTTTGGAATAAACATACTTAATGCTGTCAAGGTCAGCGCCTTTAACGGCAGCAAGGCAATGGGTTATCTCAACCCTTACAATGGAGCAGATATTGCAGCGGTGCTTTGACATAAGGTCGTAGGTCTCGGAAATCGTGCCGATCGTAGAATTTTCAAGGGGAAGGATACCGTAGTCCGCTTCGCCGCTTTCAACGGCATTGAAAACGTCCTCGAATGCGTGGTAAAACACGGCAGGCTTGTCACCGAAAAGCTTTTTGCAGGCTGCCTCGGAGTATGCCCCGGCGGTACCCTGACAGGCGATTTTTGCCGCATTTTCGGGAATAAACGGCTTGGGCGACGAAAGGTGGGAATCACGGCGTATCTCCATATTCTGGATACACTTGCTTATGTCCATAATGTTCTGGAACAGCATAGCCGCGCCGTCTTTAAGGCTGTCGGGGGAATTGCTGCGTACACGCTCGATTATCTGCTGCTCCCGTCCGCCCTGCATAACGGGAAGGTCGTTTTGCTTTTTATACTCCGCAACATCGCGGCAAATATCCATACGTCGCGAAAAAAGCTTGAGAATTTCGCTGTCGATTTCATCTATTTGGTTTCTGAGTTCGATCAAATCCATTTTGGTATCCTCCAATAAATTCATTAACATAAAACTCATTATACAATATTTATGGCAAAAATACAATAAGTTTCAAAAAAATATTGCAGAACTTGCAATTATATGATATAATTAATTGTTATTATGATGGGGGAAGTGTATTATTTGAGAATTCTTGGAATTGACCCGGGCTATGCAATAGTCGGCTTCGGCGTTGTGGAATATGACGGCTATAAGTTTGTTCCCGTGCATTTCGGGGCAATTACCACGGAAGCAGGAACGGATTTTACACTTCGTCTCAAAACGATATACGACGACATGAACACGGTTCTTGATACGTTCAAGCCCGAAGCTATGGCGATTGAAAAGCTGTTTTTCAATACCAACCAAAAAACGGGTATTGACGTTGCGCAGGCAAGGGGAGTAACTCTTCTTGCGGCAACGAATATGGGTATCCCGATTTATGAGTACACCCCCTTGCAGGTGAAGCAGTCGGTCGTAGGCTATGGGCGTGCCGAAAAGCCGCAGGTCATGGAAATGACAAGGCGTATTCTCGGTCTTGCCGACGTGCCAAAGCCCGACGATACTGCCGACGCGCTGGCAATAGCCATCTGTCACGGACATTCCAGCGGCGGAATAAAATATAAACATGGCATATAAGGAGCAGTTTAAATGATATACAGCGTAAGAGGAAAAATCATACATAAAGGAACGGATATTGCGGTAGTCGAATGCGGCGGCGTGGGATATGCCTGCCGAACGACTCTTGCTACCCTTGCTCAAATCGGAAGAACGGGCGAGGAAGCTATGCTTTACACATATTTGCACGTCCGCGAGGACAGCGTTGAGCTTTTCGGCTTTGCAACGGAGCAGGAGCTTAACTGCTTCAAAATGCTTATCTCCGTTTCGGGAGTAGGTCCGAAAGCAGGACTTGCAATTCTTTCCGATACCAACCCCGAGCGCTTTGCATTGACCGTTGCAACGGGGGACTATAAGGCGTTTACAAAAACAAAGGGCGTTGGCCCGAAGCTTGCGCAGAGAGTAGTTCTTGAGCTTAAAGATAAGATTTCCAAGGAACAGCTTTCTTCGGCAGGCGCTCCCGAAGTTGATTTTGAAGCCGTTACCAACGGCAGTAATACCTCCGAAGCAATTTCGGCGCTTGTTGTACTCGGCTACAGCCAAACGGAAGCTGCTTCTGCGGTTGCAAAGCTTGACCCATCGCTGCCCGTGGAGGAGCTTATCCGCCAATCGCTTAAGAAAATGGCTGCCAACCTGTAACGGTACATGCACCATACGGCATATTATGGAAAGGAGAGGTGAAAAATGCTGTCATACCCGGATTATACAAGCTGTCCCGTAAATATAATCTCGTCAATACTAAGCTATTACAGAGTTCCCGTGAATTATCCTACGCTGCCGCAGCTTGACGCAGAGCTTAAAAAGTTTTACAAAAACGTGGTTCTCATAGTGCTTGACGGCATGGGCACGCATATGATGGAGAGAAACCTGCCTGTTTCGGATTTTCTGAGGCGGCATCACATCGGTGACCTTACCTCTGTATTTCCGTCCACTACCGTATCTGCAATGACCAGCTACTATACGGGAGTATCACCCAAGGAGCATGGCTGGCTGGGCTGGTCGCTGTTTTTCAAGGAATTCTGCCGTACAATTGATGTTTTTACAAATCTTGATACATACACGAAGCTGCCTGTTACCAAATCAAACGCGGCAGAGTTTGTATTGCCCTATGAAACGGTATATAAGAATATTGCGGACTCCATAATAGGTAATGTACAGCCCTTTACAATTGCCCAGACGGGAGTAAATATTGCCGAAAACGGAAACATTCACAAGGTCGCGGACAAATTTGAGCGCGCCTGCGATATTGTGAAAATGATATGCGACACAAAGCAGAATACCTTTACCTTTCTGCAATGGGGAAGTCCCGACGACACCGCTCACCGCGAGGGCTGTTACAGCGAAAAGACGGCAGAAAAGCTGAAATTCCTCAGCACCCAGATAGGCGCCCTTTGTGCGTCGCTTACCGACACGCTTGTCATTGTTTCCGCCGACCACGGACTTATCGACATTTCCGAGGAAATAAAGATAAACCACATTCCCGAAATAGCGGATTGTCTTGTTATTCCACCTTTTGTGGAAAGCCGTGCCGCCGCCTGCTATGTCAAGCATGACCGCAGGACGGATTTTGAGCGCGCGTTCCATAATTATCTGGGAAGCGATTTTATACTGCTTTCAAGGAATGATATCCTGTCCAAGGGTATTCTCGGAAAGGGAGAACCCCACCCCAAAACCATTGATTTTATCGGGGATTATATGATATGCGCTATCGGCGATAAGAACCTTAAATATCAGACCCTTAACGAAAAACCGAAACAGCTCAACAAGGCAAATCACGGCGGATTTACCGATGAGGAAATGATAATACCCCTTATTGTTATACCTACGAGACAGACTGCCGCGTATAAGCCGAAAAAGCTGCTGTAACACGTTTAACCGAAAGGAAGATAAATTTGCTGGAATCAAGCGAAATGAATTTTGAGAGCCCCCAGAGCAGAATGGTTTCTCCTCATGTGACCGAGAACGATACCGATGATATTGAGGTAAATCTCCGACCGAAAACTCTGTCCGAATATATTGGTCAGGATAAGGTCAAGGAGAATATGTCCATCTATATCGAAGCGGCAAAAAAGCGTGGAGAGCCTCTTGACCATGTGCTTTTGTATGGACCTCCGGGTCTGGGCAAGACCACACTCTCGGCTATTATTGCCCATGAAATGGGTGTTAATATACGCATAACCTCAGGACCCGCAATTGAAAAGCCGGGAGATTTGGCGGCGCTGCTGACAAACCTTTCCGAAAATGACGTGCTGTTTATTGACGAGATACACCGTCTTTCACGTTCGATAGAAGAGGTTTTGTACCCTGCGCTGGAGGACTATGCGCTGGATATAATCATCGGCAAGGGTCCCTCGGCACGTTCGCTTAGAATTGACCTGCCGAAGTTTACCCTTATCGGTGCAACCACAAGAGCAGGTCAGCTTACTTCGCCTCTCCGTGACAGATTTGGTGTGATACAGCGCCTTGAGCTTTATACCTACGACCAGCTCTGCGACATCATAATGCGTTCGGCTGTCATACTCGGCATCGCCTGCGAAAAGGCAGGAGCAATGGAGCTTGCAAAGCGTGCAAGAGGTACGCCGCGTATTGCCAACCGTCTGTTGAAGCGTGTACGCGACTTTGCGGAGGTAATCGGCAACGGACGAATTACCGAAGAAATTGCCAAGATAGCCCTTGACCGAATGGAAATTGACAGTCTCGGACTTGACAACCTCGACAAGCGTATGCTTAATATGCTTATCAAGGGATACAGCGGCGGCCCTGTTGGTCTGGAGACCCTTGCTTCTGCGATAGGCGAGGAAGCTGTCACGCTGGAGGATGTTTGCGAGCCGTTTCTTATGCAGCTGGGATTTGTTGCGCGCACTCCGAGGGGAAGATGTGCAACGGCGCTTGCATACAAGCATTTGGGATACGAATACAAGGGCGGCGCTGCGGATAATGCACAGCAGACCTTTTTTGAATAATTCGGAAAACTTACTGTAAAAGGAGAAATCAGACATGGGCAGATTATTCGGAACTGACGGAGCAAGAGGCGTTGCAGTTACGGAGCTTACCTGCGAAACGGCAATGCAGATAGGCAGAGCGGCGGCTATGGTGCTTACCCGAAAGTCAAATCATAAACCGAAAATCATCATAGGAAAGGATACAAGAATTTCTTCCGACGTTCTTGAAGCAGCACTTATAGCAGGCATATGCTCCATGGGCGCGGACGCGGTAATTCTGGGGGTTGTTCCTACTCCTGCGGTCGCATTTCTCGTAAAAAAGCGCGAGGCTGACGCAGGCGTTATGATATCCGCTTCCCATAACAGCATGGAGTTTAACGGAATAAAGCTTTTTTCGGGCATGGGTTACAAGCTTTCCGACGATATTGAGGAAGAGATAGAAAGGCTGGTGCTTGACGCTCCCGAGGAAATAACCAATGCAATGACGGGCGGCGCAAACATCGGAAAGATAAGCTATGATAAAAATGCGGAGTGGGACTATATCCGCTACATAATGAAAACCATTGACCACGACCTGTCGGGAGTAAGGGTTGCGATAGACTGTGCAAACGGCTCTGCAAGCACAACTGCCGAGCGGCTTTTCGGCGGTCTCGGCGCAACGGTTTTCCTTTTCAACAGCACGCCTAACGGCACAAACATCAACGATAAATGCGGCTCGACTCATATGGAGGCAATATCCAAATATGTGGTGGAAAACAAGTGCCACATCGGCGTTTCTTTTGACGGCGACGCGGACAGATGTCTTGCGGTGGACGAAAACGGAACCCTTCTCGACGGCGACAAGCTGATAGCGATTTTTGCACGGGATATGCGCGACAAGGGTACTCTGAAAAAGAACACCGCAGTTGTGACCGTGCTGACAAACCTTGGATTTACCCACTTTGCAAAGAATAATAACATCAATATGATAACCACAAAGGTGGGCGACCGCTATATTATGGAGCAAATGCTTGCAGGGGGATACAACCTGGGCGGCGAGCAGTCGGGGCATATTATTTTCCACGACTTTGCAACAACGGGCGACGGTCAGCTTACGGCGGTGCAGCTCCTCAGCATACTCAAACGTCAGGAGCGCAAGGCTTCCGAGCTTGGCTCTATGATGGAGAGGTATCCCCAGGTAATGCTGAACGTAAAGATCACGCCTAAGTGGAAAGAGGCGTGGAAAAACGATGCCGAAATTGAAAAGGCAATTACCGAAAATCAGAAAAAGCTTGGCTCAAGCGGAAGAATACTCGTCCGTGAAAGCGGAACAGAGCCGCTTATCAGAGTAATGATAGAGGGCAAGCGCTTTGACCTTATCAACAATATGGCAGTTGAGATTGCAGATATAATTAAGGAGCGCTGCACGGAAGAGTAAAATTGAAAGGAAATAAATTAAATGAGAACAGCAGACAACTGGAAGGACTACCGTCTTATCGACTGTACCTCCTCGGAAAAGCTGGAGCTTTGGGGGAATATCTCACTTATCCGCCCCGACCCGCAGATTATCTGGAAAACCGAAAGAAAGTCAAATCTGTGGAACAATGCTTGCGGACACTATCACCGCTCCGACAAGGGCGGCGGTCAGTGGAGCTTTAAGAAAAAAATTCCCGAAAGTTGGCTTATCAGCTACGGTGATTTGAAGTTCAATATCAGACCCACAGGCTTCAAGCACACGGGACTTTTCCCCGAGCAGGCTGTAAACTGGGACTATATGGATAATCTTATCCGCAGCGCAGGCAGACCGATAAGCGTCCTTAACCTTTTCGCATACACGGGGGGAGCAACTCTCGCCTGTGCAAACGCAGGCGCTTCCGTCTGTCATGTGGACGCGTCAAAGGGCATGGTACAGTGGGCGCGTGACAACGCCGCTTCCTCGGGACTTTCCGACAAGCCGATACGCTGGATAGTGGACGACTGCGAGAAGTTTGTTGCCCGTGAGATAAAGCGCGGCAGGCGTTACGACGCGGTGATAATGGACCCTCCCTCATACGGCAGGGGACCCAATCAGGAGGTCTGGAAGCTTGAGGACTGCATTTACGACTTGGTAAAGCTTTGCTCAAACGTACTCAGCGACGAGCCGCTTTTCTTCCTGCTGAACAGCTATACAACAGGGCTTTCACCGTCGGTCATGGCGTACATTTTAAGCGAAACCATAGGTGAAAAGTTCGGCGGAAGCGTTACTGCGGACGAAATAGGACTTCCCGTTGAAGCAAGCGGCTGCGTGCTGCCATGCGGCTCAACGGCGATATGGTCAAATAAGTAAGAAACGTTAGGAAGTGCGGCAAATGCCGATATTGGCACTGATAGGCGGAATATTCTTTATTTTCGTCGGCATAACGGGAAAGGGCAGAGCCTTTAAAAGTAAAATGGGCACGCCCCTTTCCGCAAAGGAAGTCAAAACAGTTAAGTTTACCTATATTATAGTGGGGGCGCTTCTGCTGTTGGTGGCTTTGATAAACGGAATTGAGCTTCTAAGCATAGCGTGACCCCTTTCGGGGAGGCATTGCTGTTGAGGCAGATAATAACTGTTGCATTGGGAATAATGCTTTTGTCGGCAGGTTTTTCACGTAATATCGAGACTTTTTACCGGATAAAAAAGCTGTCGCTCAAAGGCGCGGCGGTAAAAGTCATGCGGATAATTTATGTGACGGCAGGACTTCTGCTTATTGCTATGACATTGGAGGGACGGATATAGTTCCCGTTGAAAGAGGATTTATATTATGCAGGATAAAATCATTTCCGCACAGAATGTGGAATTTCATTATACAAATGAATTTGAGGAAGATGCCCCTGTAAAGCAGGTGCTTAAAGGGGTGTCCCTTGACATAAAAAAGGGCGAATTTACCGCAGTTCTCGGGCATAACGGCTCAGGCAAGTCGACCATCGCAAAGCATATGAACGCCGTTTTGCTGCCCTGCGGCGGAAAGGTTTACGTCGAGGGTATAGATACTGCCGATGAGGAAAGAATTTTTGATATACGTCAGCGCGTTGGCATGGTATTTCAAAATCCCGATAATCAGATAGTTGCCACAATTGTTGAGGAGGACGTGGCGTTTGCCCTTGAAAATTTAGGCGTGCCCCCCGATGAAATGCGCAAGCGCGTTGACGATGCGCTGAAGTCCGTGGGTATGTACGAATATCGTGAACATTCTCCCCACCAGCTTTCGGGAGGACAGAAGCAGCGTGTGGCAATTGCGGGAATAATCGCAATGCGCCCCGACTGCATTGTTCTCGACGAGCCGACGGCAATGCTTGACCCAAAGGGCAGAAGCGAGGTGCTGAAAACAATTCGCCAGCTTAACCGCGATTTCGGAGTAACGATAGTGCTGATAACCCATTACATGGACGAGGCGGCGCAGGCGGACAGAATTGTTGTCATGGACAACGGTGTTATCCTTATGGACGATGTTCCCCGTGAGGTTTTTGCAAATGTTGAGCTTATGAAAAAAATCGGGCTTGACGTGCCGCAGGTAACGGAGCTTATGTACCTGCTTGAGGAAAGCGGTCTGCCCACAGATACGCACATTATTGACGAGGAAGAATGTACCGAGGCGCTTTTGAAGATTCTAAAGGCAACACCGCACAATTAACGGCTGTCGCCTTTGCCGCACATATGCTTGCAAATTTTCCGCCATCTTGCACAGAAATTTCTTGACAGGCGCCAGCCTGCCTGCGAAATTTCTATACAATCTGACGAAAAATCTGACTGCGCATCTGCACGGCAATAATTATGCGGTATTGCCTTAAACAAAACTGAATTTATACAAAATCGGAAACGTTATTGCTATGCAAGATGTATTCCGTTTCGGAGGAATTAAAATGTCAGTAATCAAAACCGAGGATTTGACCTATACTTACAGCATAGGCACACCCTTTGAAAAAACGGCGGTGGATAACGTCAGCCTTGAAATCGAGGAGGGCGCTCTTGTGGGCATAATCGGGCATACAGGCTCGGGCAAATCCACTCTTATCCAGCATTTCAACGGACTTGTCAAGCCTACGTCGGGCAAGATATACATTGACGGCGAGGACATATGGGGCAAGGACGTGAAGATACGCGACGTAAGATTTAAGGTCGGATTGGTTTTTCAGTATCCCGAATATCAGATTTTTGAGGAAACGGTATACAAGGACATCGCTTTCGGACCCAAAAACATGGGGCTTCCCGAGGAGGAGATAGACCGCCGTATTAAGGAAACCGCCGAGCTTGTGGGACTGCACAAGGATAATCTGTACAAGTCGCCCTTTGAGCTTTCGGGCGGACAGAAGCGCCGTGTGGCTATCGCAGGCGTAATGGCAATGGAACCGAAGGTGCTTATTCTGGACGAGCCTACCGCAGGCCTTGACCCCAAGGGCAGGGACAAAATTCTCGGACAGATCAAGGAATACCATCAGCAGAAAAAATCTACCGTGCTTCTTGTTTCTCACAGCATGGAGGACGTTGCAAAGTTTGCCGACAAAATCCTTGTAATGAATAAGGCAAAGGTCTTCTGCTATGAGGATACCCCCGACGTTTTCAAACGGGCGGAAGAGCTTACCCAAATAGGACTTGCCGTGCCCCAGGTAACACGCGTGTTCAACCGTCTGAGACAGAGCGGCATTGATATACGCACAGACGTGTATACAACGGAATTTGCACGCAAAACAATACTTGAATACCTTGCAAAGCGAGGTGAAAGCAATGCTTAAGGATATAACTATCGGACAGTATTTCCCAGGAAATTCAGTGGTACACAGGCTTGACCCGAGGTTTAAAATAATCATCACAGGCGTTTTGATAGCAATGCTTTTTTCGGCGGACAGCTTTATCGGGCTTGGCGTGGGAGTAATTTTCCTTCTCATAAGCTTTTTGCTGTCACAGATACCCTTCAAGCTTATGCTGAAAAGCCTTAAGCCCATTGTGCCGATAATACTGTTTACATCAGTTCTGAACATATTTTTCCTTGAGGGCGTAACGATTTTCAAGCTCGGCTTTCTGAAAATCACCGTTGAGGGTCTGCGGACAAGCGCGTTTATGATAATCCGCATAATTGCCCTTATCATGGGCAGCTCACTGCTTACCTATACCACGTCGCCTATTACACTTACCGACGCGATAGAAAGGCTTCTTTCGCCGTTAAAGAAGATAAAGCTTCCCGTACATGAGCTTGCAATGATGATGACTATTGCCCTGCGGTTTATTCCTACGCTTATCGAGGAAACGGACAAAATTATGTCTGCCCAGAAAGCAAGGGGCGCTGACATGGAAAGCGGAAGCCTTTTACAGCGTGCAAAGGCGCTTACACCGATTTTGATACCGCTTTTTGTTTCGGCATTCAGACGTGCCGAGGAGCTTGCCCTTGCAATGGAATGTCGCTGCTATCAGGGCGGCGACGGAAGAACAAGGCTTCGTCAGCTTCATTCAAGCGGCGCGGACTATTTTGCGCTTGGTTTGTCAATAGTATTTTTTGATTTGGTATTACTTCTCAATTGCCTTATGGGATAACCGAAAGGACGGTTAAATGCGGAATTTAAAGGTTATGATGGCGTACCGCGGAACGGCTTACCACGGCTTTCAGCGGCAGGAAAACGCTGTCGGGATACAGAATATCCTCGAAGAAAAGCTGTCGGCGCTTACAAATGCCGAGGTGAAAATAAACGGCTGTTCACGTACTGATACGGGCGTTCATGCCAACGAGTACTGCTTTTCCTTTGAAACGGCGCACAGAATTCCCTGCGGAAATATTGTCCGGGGCATGAACTCTATCCTTCCCGACGATTTGGCAATTTTAAGCTGTGAGGAAGTTCCGGAGGATTTTCATGCGCGGTATTCCTGCACGGGCAAGGAGTACCTTTACCTCATACTCAACAGACCCAGCAAGGATCCGTTTTTGTCCGATTTGGCGCTGCATTATCCCTTTGCGCTCGATACGGAATTAATTGAGCGCGCCGCACAGGATTTTGTGGGTACACACGATTTTACGGCGTTCTGCGGCACGGCAAATCAAAAGGAAAACAGCGTCCGTACTATTGAGTATTTCAAGGTGGAGAAAGATGAAAATTTGGTGAAACTGCTTGTTAAAGGCGATGGCTTTTTGTATAATATGGTTAGGATAATGGTAGGAACGCTTATTTTTATCAACGAAAAAAAGCTTGCTCCCGACTGTATTCCCGCTTTGCTTGAAAAAAGGGACAGAAATCTTGCTGGAAAAACAGCGCAGGCGCAGGGCTTGTACCTTAACAAAGTTTTTTATTAAAAAGGAGTGAACGGCTTGGCGGTAACAGATGTTTCCATGCTTCGTGAAAGACGAAAAAAGAAAAAAACAGAACGCTTTCTTAAAAAGCTTCTTATAATTCTGATTATTGCCGCAGCTGTTGCAGCAATAGTTCTGACCAAAGATTTGTGGTATCCTAAGCTGGACGGCATACTCACAAAGATACCGACACCCGAAAACAGCGCCGAGCTTGCCGAAGGATACTTCCCCTTGTCGATAGAGGGCGGCGCCAGCTACCAGTTAAAGCAGCTTGACAACAGCGTTGCAATAGTTGACGACTCCCACTTTTTTGTACATAATTCCGACGGAAAGCTGATATACAGCGAGCAGCATACCTTTGCAAATCCCGTTATAACTGTGGGCAACAAAAAGGCTCTGCTTTACGATTTAGGCGGTAAAAGCTTTGGACTTTACAGTAAATACAAGAATATTTACGGCAAAAACACCGACGACCCGATTTTGCTTGCCCGTCTCGGAAGCAATGATACTGCGGCTGTTGTTACAAAGAGCGATAAATATCCTTCCATTTTAATGGTATATGACGCGACGGGAAAGAATATTTTTAATTATCGCTCTGTTTCACGCATAATTGATGTTACCTTCAATCCCGAAAACACAGGCTGTTATATTACAACAATAGGCGTTTCGGGCGGATTTATTACGTCGAAAATGTTCTATTACCGTTTCGATAAAATAGATTATGACGAGTCGGGAAGTCCCGTTCCCGTGTGGGAGACCGAAAATCTTGAAACTTTGGCGCTTTCGGTACGGCTTTACGGCGACAACGATATAATCATTTTCGGTGATACGGTCTGCGCTTATTATGACAGAAACGGCAATTTTATCGGCAGCTATGAGTACAAACGGCAGCTGGTGGATTATTCCTCCGACGGCAATATTGCGGCGCTGCTTTTCAGAAACGATGAACGCCGCAGTTCCGAGGTGGTTACCATAGATTGTCTGAACAATACCGTAAAAGAAATTTCTCTTGATTATGAGGTACTTAATTTGCAGGTAAGCGGGAATACTGTTTATATGCAAAACAAAAACGGTATCGAATCTATTACCGCCCTTGGAGATAAGATTTCTTCGGTAGAGCTGAACACGGACTACGACGATTTCTGCCGCATTGACGGATATGTCTATCTTCTTGGATATGACGAGATAAACAGGATAAGCTTTAACTGATTTTTTACGCTGAAAGGAATGGTTGCTTGAAATATTTGCTGGACCTTATTATTGCGGCTGCTGTAATAGGCTGCGTCTATACAGGCTCGCGTAAGGGTGCGGTAAGAATGCTCATCTCACTTGCGGGATATATTGCCGCCATTGCAGCAGCGGTATTTGTAAGCAATGTAGCTACGGAATATGTTTACGACACCCTTGTAAAGCCCGTGGTCGTATCAGCTTTGGAAAGCAAGGCTGATGAGCTGGGGGAAACATATCTTTCCGCCGACAGGCTTGAAGAAAAGCTTGCCGAAAACGGGATAACCCTTACAAAAGAGCAGATAAAAACTGTCATTGACGGGGGCGAGGCGTATTCCGAGGTATTGACGGACGCGGAATTTCGTGATACACTTAATCATATGTTTACCGATTATTGCAGGGCTTTGACGGAGGCTTTTTCGGGAGTGCTTCCCGATGAAATTCTTACCGAGACGGACAGATACATTAACGAGACCGATATGAAAGCCGAGAGAAAAATGCAGCTTATGCTGGAGGAAAGGCAGTCCGTTACCGAAATAATAGAACGGGAAATTGTCAGACCCGTAATGCTGAAAACGGTAAAAACCGTACTTTTTGTGCTTACCATCGGCGCTGTGGGAATTATTTTTTCGATAATATCCCGTGCGGCAAGGGTGATACGCGAGATACCCGTGGTAAAAAATGCCGACAGCTTTTTCGGAGGCGTACTCGGATTTTTGCAGGGCGTTCTTTTAATAATATTAATGAACATCGGAGTAAGCGTTTTTATCAAGCTTACTTCGGATGCAAACCAATATCTAAGCACGGCTGTAATATCGGAAACAATGGTGTTTAAACGGCTTTACAGCGCAACATTTTTACTGATTTCCCTGATACTCAAATAGAATATATGGAGGACAACAACGATATGCTTTGTACAAGATGCAAGAAAAGAACCGCCGTTGTATTTATAACGGCAATGCAGGGCGAAGAAAAGCGCAACGAGGGACTTTGTCTCGTCTGCGCAAAGGAGCTTGGTATTCCTCAGGTTCGGGAATATATGGAACAAATGGGAATTGAAGACGACGAGGTCGAGGAATTTGCCGACCAGATGACAGATATATCCGAGGCTTTGGACGGCGATTCCTTTCAGCTTGGCGGTACAGGCTCGTTTCCCGGATTTATCCAGAATCTTTTTGGGGGAACGCTGAAAAACTTTACCGATAAGATGAAGAACAGTTCCGACAGCGACCAAATAATTGACGAGGCAGCAGACGGCGCCGAGCCGTTTTCAAGCGGAGATGCCAAAAAGGAAAGCAAGGGCAGAAAAAAGAAGAGCAAAACCAAATTTCTCGACAGCTATTGCACCAACCTTACCGAACGCGCCGAGGAGGGCAAGCTGGATAACATAATCGGCAGAGACAAGGAAATTGCCCGTACTATCCAGATATTATCGCGCCGCCAGAAAAACAACCCCTGCCTTATCGGTGAGCCGGGCGTTGGTAAAACTGCTATTGCCGAGGGTATTGCGCAGAAAATCGCGTCGGGAGACGTGCCCTTTAATCTGCGGGATAAAAAGGTGCATCTGCTCGACCTTACCGCTCTTGTTGCAGGCACACAGTTCCGCGGTCAGTTTGAAAGCCGCGTCAAAGGGCTTATCGATGAGGTTAAATCCGAGGGCAACATCATTCTCTTTATCGACGAGGTGCATAACCTTGTGGGCACGGGTGACAGCGAAGGCTCAATGAACGCAGCCAACATATTGAAGCCTGCTCTTTCAAGAGGCGAGGTGCAGGTTATAGGTGCAACAACATTTAAGGAATACCGCAAATATATCGAAAAAGACAGCGCTCTTGAACGCCGTTTCCAGCCTGTTACGGTTGCAGAGCCGAATATTTCCGAGACAGAGGCTGTACTTCTCGGCATACGAAAATACTACGAGGAGCATCACCGTGTAAAGATAACCGATGAACTGCTGAAGCGCTGCGCAGTGCTTTCGGAAAGATATATCAACGACCGTTTTCTTCCCGATAAAGCAATTGACCTGCTTGACGAAGCCTGTGCCTGCACAAGCATACGCAGCAAGGAAATAGGGGAGTACGACGAGATATGCAAAAAGCTTGAAGCGGCGGAAAAGCTTACTGCGGAAATGGAAGAGTCCACCGAGCCTGATTTTGCGAAAATTGCAGAGTCAAAGGCTGACATACTAAGGCTTGAAAAGGAAAAGAACGAGCTTGCCGAAAAGGTTGAAAATATCTATGTTACCGAAGCTGACCTGTCAAAGGTTATCGAGCTTTGGACGGGTATTCCCGCAAGCAAGGTCATCGAAAGCGAATATACGAAAATTGCCGGACTTGAGGACGTGCTGAAACAGCACATAATCGGTCAGGACGAGGCTGTGGAGCTTGTGAGCAAGGCGATAAAGCGCACGAGAGTTCAGCTTTCAAAGCGCCGCCGTCCTGCTTCGTTCATTTTTGTAGGACCTACCGGCGTGGGCAAAACCGAGCTTGTAAAGGTACTTGCTTCCGAGCTTTTCGACGGCCCTGAGCCGCTTATCCGTCTTGATATGACCGAATATATGGAGAAGCACAGCGTTTCAAGGCTTATCGGCTCACCTCCGGGATATGTGGGTTATGACGAGGCAGGACAGCTTACCGAAAAGGTACGCAGAAAGCCTTACAGCGTAGTTCTTTTCGATGAAATTGAGAAAGCGCATCCCGACGTTATGAATTTGCTGCTTCAAATTCTTGACGAGGGAAAGGTGAACGACGCGCAGGGACGTTCCGTAAGCTTTGAAAATACGATAATTGCCATGACCTCCAACGCAGGCTCCACCGACAAGGGAACAGGCGTGGGCTTCAACAAAACCGAAAAGGATATTTCCAAGGATAAGGCGATGAAGGCGCTTTCCGACTTCCTCAGACCCGAGTTCCTGAGTCGTATTGACGAGGTAATCGTGTTTAATCCGCTTACCCTTGAAAATTACGAGCAAATTGCAGCGCTCATGCTTGACGAGATGAAAGAGCCGCTTGCAGAAAAGGGAATAGCGCTCAAATACAGCAAAAAGGCGCTTACCGCAATTGCAGAAAAGTCATTCGGCAAAAAATTCGGCGCGCGTGATATTCGAAAGGTAATACGTACCGAAATTGAGGATAAAATTGCCGAGCTTATAATCAACAGCGCGGAAAACCCCGTTGCGGTAATAAAAATCGGTGAAAAGAAGGGCGAACTTGAGATCACCTCGAATTGATTTGTGTTCACAAAAAAATGCAGCGTACTATAAAAGTGCGCTGCATTTTTTATTTGGTTGGAATAATTACATACTTTCGACTACGTTTTCCATGTCATAAAGGCCTGCCGACTGATTTGCAAGGAAAACTGCGGCATTTACCGCGCCAACGGCAAACACCTCTTTGGAAGCGGCAGAGTGTGAAAGTGTGATGACCTCGTCGCGTCCTGCAAAAATAACGTCATGCTCGCCGACGATAGTACCGCCGCGTATTGAGTGCATACCGATCTCGTTCTTTTCACGCTTCTTGCGCTGGGAATGTCTGTCATAAACATAATGGCGGTCGTTGCCCAGAGTCTCGTTGATGGAGTTTGCAAGCATGATCGCCGTGCCGCTGGGCGCGTCGATTTTCTGATTGTGATGCTTTTCAACGATTTCAATATCGAACTGTCCGCCGAGAACGGCAGCAGCGGTTTTTGCAAGCTTGCAGAGAAGGTTAATGCCGAGGGACATATTAAAGGTGAAGAAAACGGGGATTTGTTCCGCAGCCTTTTTGATTTGGGCAATTTGCTCTTCGGTGTATCCTGTGGTTGCAAAAACAATCGCCGTGCCCGTGGAAAGACCGTATTCCAGCAGGTCGTTAAGCGCCGACGGGTGAGAGAAGTCAATGATCACATCGGGCTTTTCAGGCAGTTCCTGGGGCTTTGCGTAAACCGTAAAATCGGGTGTCGGCGTTGTAATAAGGTCAATGCCCGAAATTATTTGGCAATCGGAGCGCTCCTTGACTACCGAAGCAATGAATTTGCCCATTTTACCGTTTGCGCCTGTAATGGTAATGTTAACCATTTTTATCAATCCTTTCCGATATAAAAACAGCAGCATAAATTTTTTTAATATTTACGCTGCTGTTTACTCATTACTTGATAAGACCTATATTCTTCATGGAAGCTGCGAGAGTGTCTATCTTGCTCTGCTCCATCTTAAGCAGCGGAAGTCTGCATTCTCCTGCCTTGAAGCCGATAAGGTTCAAAGCTTCCTTTACGGGAATGGGGTTTACATCAATAAACAGGCTGTTTGCAACGTCAAGGTACTTAGCTTGAAGCTTTGCAGCCTCTGCAAAGTTGTTGTCAAGGCAGTACTGCGCAATATCGTGGGTCTCCTTGGGCATGATGTTTGAAAGCACGCTGATAACGCCCTTTCCGCCCAGAGACATAATAGGAACTATCTGGTCATCGTTGCCGCTGTATACGTCAAGGTCGTCACCGCAGGCAGCAACTATCTTTGCGATTGCGGAAATATTTCCGCTTGCCTCCTTAGTTGCGGCAATGTTCTTGTGCTTTGAAAGTGTGATGTATGTATCGAGAGCGATATTCACACCCGTTCTGGAGGGAACATTATAAAGAATTATAGGAATATTTACGCTGTCTGCGATTGCTGTAAAGTGTGCAACAAGTCCGCGCTGAGAGGTCTTGTTGTAGTAGGGAGTAACGACGAGAAGCGCGTCCGCGCCGAGCTTTTCAGCTTCCTTGGACAAATCAATGGCATACTTTGTATCGTTGCTGCCTGTGCCTGCAATTACGGGAACTCTCTTGTTAACGCGCTCAACGCAGTAACGGATACATTCGATATGTTCCTCGTCGGTCATTGTTGAAGCTTCGCCCGTTGTACCGCAGACGATAATAGCGTCGGTGCTGTTTTCGATCTGGAAATCAATCATTCTGCCGAATTCGTCCCAGTTGATAGAGCCGTCAGCATTCATAGGGGTAACGATTGCAACGCCTGCGCCTGTAAAAATTGTGTTTTTCATATAAATCGTTCCTTTCTGTTAAATTATATATAAGCTTCACATTTCAATTGTATAAGTGAGCCATTCATCGGAGGAAACCTTACCGCCGATTTTTTCGTAGAAACGTCTTGCATTGCTGTTCCAGTCAAGGCATTTCCACTCAAGACGGGAGCAGTTCTTTTCCGCGCAGAGCTTTTTTGCTTTATCAAAAAAGATGCTGCCTATGCCGTTTCTGCGAAAGTTTTCCTCAATGAAAATATCTTCGATATACATGACCCGTTTGCCCGAAAATGTAGCTATCTTGTAGAAATAATAGGTCATTATGCCGACAGGCTTGCCGTCTGCTTCGGCAATACTTACGGAAAGACCGTTTTCCTCGTGCATGATTTTCAGAAGCGCTTCGGGGGTAATATTGCAGACATCTTCAAGCTTTTCAAATTCCGCAAGCTTTTTCAGACAGCTTACAATGTAAGCCGCGTCGGAGTCCTTCGCATTTCGGATAAAAACGTTCATCAGTCAAAGTATCCCTTTGCAGCGAGAAGCTCTGCCATAAGAACAGCGCCGCCTGCCGCACCGCGGAGTGTGTTGTGTGAGAGACACACGAACTTGTAGTCGTACTGAGTATCCTCGCGGAGACGACCGATAGAAACAGCCATACCGTTTTCAAGCATTCTGTCAAGCTTAGCCTGAGGACGGTTATCCTCCTCAAAGTAGTTCAGGAACTGCTTGGGAGCAGAGGGAAGCTGAAGCTCCTGAGGAACGCCGCTGAAGTTTTTCCAAGCTTCAAGCATCTGCTCCTTGGTAGGCTTTTTCTTGAATGAAGCAAATACAGCAGCTGTGTGACCGTCCGAAACGGGAACGCGGAGGCACTGTGCTGTAATAGAAGGCTCGGAAGCGTTTACTATCTTGTTGCCCTCAATGTGACCCCAAATCTTGAGAGGCTCCTGTTCGGACTTTTCTTCCTCGCCGCCGATGTAGGGGATAACGTTATCCACAATTTCGGGCATTGTCTCGAAAGTTTTGCCTGCGCCGCTGATAGCCTGATATGTGCAGACAAGAGCCTTTGTTACGCCGAATTCAGCCATAAGAGGGTGAAGTGCGGGAACGTAGCTCTGGAGCGAGCAGTTAGATTTTACTGCAATAAAGCCGCGCTTTGTGCCGAGACGCTCGCGCTGAGCCTTGATGATCTCGATATGATCAGCGTTGATTTCGGGAACTACCATCGGAACATCGGGAGTGCCGCGATGAGCGGAGTTGTTGGAAACAACAGGACATTCCGCCTTAGCATAACGCTCCTCAAGAGCCTTTATCTCGTCCTTTTTCATATCAACAGCGCAGAAAACGAAATCAACCATTGAAGCGATCTTTTCGATATCCGCAGTTGCGTCCATAACGATCATGTCCTTCATAGCCGCAGGGATAGGTGAGGTCATAGCCCACTTGCTGCCGACAGCTTCTTCGTAACGCTTGCCTGCGCTTCTGGGGGAAGCAGCGAGTGCAACAACGTTGAACCAAGGGTGATTTTCAAGCAGGAGAGAAAATCTCTGACCAACCATACCCGTTGCGCCGATAATACCAACATTATACTTCTTCATAATAAAAATGCTCCTTTAAATAAAAATTTACATAAAAACAAAAAAATCGGTTGCAAACCGATTCATCATGCTATATAATAGAAATACTGACATTATTATGCCGATAGCACTCCATCATATACAATGATGACAATTGCATACCTGTTCAATATGCAATCAGGAAATCATGCGCCAAATGAGATCCTTCGGCGGCATTGCCTTTTTCCGCAGCGTAATCGACCTCGGCAGGTCTGTTCAGCGGATACTTTTCTTTGCCGCACCTCTATCCGATTTAATTTATAATATCACGCAAACAGCTGTTTGTCAATACATATTTCAAAAATAATTGTAATGAAATATAAGTAAATATATTAAGGAAAGTGAAACAAAATGCTGAAATCCGATTTTTACTATGATTTGCCCGAGGAGCTTATTGCCCAGACTCCCATTGAGCCGCGCAACCATTCAAGAATGTTGAAGGTTGACCGCGTAACGGGGGAGCTGGAGCACGCTCATTTTTATAATCTATGCGATTACCTTAAAAAGGGTGACTTGCTTGTTATGAACGATTCCCGTGTGCTGCCTGCACGTCTTTTCGGTGTAAAGGACAGCACAGGCGCGGTTGTTGAGTTCCTTCTCCTTGAACAAAAAGGGGACAAGCTTTGGGAGACCCTTGTGCGCCCCGGAAAAAAAGCGAAGCCCGGTGCAAAATTCACGTTCGGAGACGGCATACTCAAAGCGGAAATTATGGAAACCGTCGAGGGCGGCAACCGAATTGCAAAATTCGAGTGTGAAGGGAACTTCTTTACAGCACTTGAGAATATCGGGCAAATGCCGCTGCCTCCGTATATTACCGAAAAGCTGGAGGATAAAGAGCGCTATCAGACCGTCTATTCCCGTGAATTAGGCTCTGCGGCGGCTCCGACGGCAGGACTCCACTTTACCAAAGAAATGCTTGAAGAGTTGAAGTGTAAGGGTGTTAACCTTGCCTATGTAACGCTCCACGTCGGCTTGGGAACGTTCCGTCCCGTAAAGGAAGATAACATTCTTGACCACAAAATGCACAGCGAGCATTACTTTATGCCAAAGGAAACTGCCGAGCTTATCAACCGTACAAAAGCAAACGGCGGCAGAGTAATTGCTGTGGGAACGACTTCCTGCCGAACGCTTGAAAGCGTGGCGACATTTTACGATAAAATTGACGAGTGCGAGGGGTATACCGACATTTTCATCTACCCGGGGTACAAATTCAAGGTTCTGGACGGGCTTATTACCAATTTCCACCTGCCAGAAAGCACGCTCATCATGCTTGTTTCGGCGTTTATGGGGTACGATAACACTATGAATGCCTATAAAAAAGCCGTTGAGGAACGGTACAGATTTTTCAGCTTCGGAGACGCAATGCTTATTTTGTAACGAAAAAGCCGCTGCACGCACAACACGCGCAGCGGCAATTTTTTGCATCAAACGTTAAATCTGAACAGAACAACGTCACCATCGTTCATCACGTATTCCTTGCCCTCGGAGCGGACAAGACCTTTTTCCTTTGCCGCGGTCATCGAGCCGCAGGCAATAAGGTCGTCGAAGCTAACGACTTCGGCGCGGATAAAGCCCTTCTCAAAGTCGGAATGTATCTTTCCTGCCGCCTGAGGAGCCTTTGTGCCCTTGGTGATAGTCCATGCCCTAACTTCGGGCTGACCTGCGGTGAGGTAGGAAATGAGCCCCAGAAGCGCATAGCCCTCCTTGATGATACGGTCGAGACCCGAAACCTCCAGTCCAAGCTCGGAAAGGAACATTGCCTTGTCCTCGTCGCTCATGTCGGAAATTTCCGCTTCAAGCTGTGCGCAGATAGGCAGCACCGCAGCATTTTCGCGCTTTGCGATTTCGCATACCTTTTTATAATGTACCGACGTTTCGATATTGTTCTTAAAGTCGTCCTCGCAAAGGTTTGCAGCATAAATAACAGGCTTTGCGGAAAGCAGGGGAGTAGTCTTTATCATTTCCTCCTGTTCGGGCGTAAAACCGAATGAACGGGCGGAATGTCCCTCCTCAAGGTGCTTTTTCAAGTCCTCAAGGAACTCGACCTCGGCAAGAAATTTCTTGTCGCCCTTTGCCGCCTTCTTTGCACGGTCAATGCGCCGCTCAATAAGCTCTATATCCGAGAAGATAAGCTCAAGGTCAATGGTTTCGATATCACGTTCGGGATTTATCTCACCGTCAACGTGTATGATATCAATATCCTCAAAGCAGCGCACAACATGAACGATAGCGTCGACTTCGCGGATATTTGCAAGGAACTTGTTGCCAAGACCCTCGCCCTTTGACGCACCCTTTACAAGCCCCGCAATATCAACAAATTCGAGAGTTGCGGGAGTAAACTTCTCGGGGTTATACATTTCCTTCAGCTTATCGAGTCGCTCGTCGGGAACAGAAACTATGCCCACATTCGGCTCGATAGTGCAGAACGGATAGTTTGCAGATTCTGCGCCTGCATTTGTCAGAGCATTAAAAAGTGTACTTTTTCCCACATTCGGGAGACCAACCATACCAAGCTTCATATTATTGAAAGTCCTTTTCTGTAAAAATTATTCTTCGGCGTATCAGAACGAATACTCGTAATCGTCATCGTCTTCATCATCGTCAAAGTTAAGGTCGCGGACATAATCATCCGCATTGAAGGAAAGCTTCTTATTTTTCTTGGATTTTGCACCCGAAGCGCAAAGTATGCCAATAACAAGCCCTGTAATGAACGATACCAACGCAATGAGAACAAGCACGCCGTTTGTGAGTACAACATCCTCTTTAGCCTTTGCAACTGCATTTTCGGTAAATTCCTTGAACATAGAAAAGCTCCTTTTCTCCGCCGTTAAAATTATGATGAACCATTTACGGCGGCAAATGGTCGAATTACGCAGACGCCGCTGCAGCACTATATTGATTATTATACAATTGTTTTGCTCAAATTGCAAGACGTTTCGGCAAATTTAATTATATTTTTGAGAATAAAAAAACTAAATATAACAAAAAAATCCAAAGACAACATATTGCCTTTGGATTTAATTGGCGCAGAAGGAGGGATTTGAACCCTCGCGCCGGTTACCCGACCTACGCCCTTAGCAGGGGCGCCTCGTCACCACTTGAGTACTTCTGCATAATGGTAACAAAAAAAGTATTTTGTTGGCGGAGAGGGTGGGATTCGAACCCACGGTTCCTTTCGGAATCACTGGTTTTCAAGACCAGCTCCTTAAACCACTCGGACACCTCTCCGTATAAGCCGCAAACTATCAGCGACTTATATATTTTATCATATTATGTATCATTTGTCAAGAGCAAAACTAAATATTTTTTTAAATGGTGCAAAAACTATGCTTTGCAGGCATTTTCAGCGTAATATTTCTCAGCAAATTCCAAAAGGCTGCTCCGTGTATTGGAAATATTCTCCTCAATAACTTCGTTTAAAAGCACGTCAAGGATCTCGCCTACGCCTTTGCCGGAAAATCCTATTTTCAGCATATCGTTTCCGTCAACGGTCAAATCGGAAACCTTTACGCACTGATTTTGCTCAATAATTTCACGCGCCCTGACCTGCATTGTGTCAAGGGTTTGGACACGTTCAAAGCAGAAGCTTTGCTTCGCCTTGTTATCGCCCTTCATTACTTCGATAAGCAACGGGAAGTCTTCCTCCCCCACAGCAGAAAGCAGCCGTTTTACAACCTTTACATCGTCAACAGGGGTCACATAATGATACTTTATAAGCTTTGTAACGCGCTTGATAACTGCGGAAGGCATTTTCAAGTCATGCAGTATCTGCTCTGCCATTTCCGCACTGAGCTTTTCGTGATTGAAGAAATGTCCGTTGCCCTCGTCGTCAAGCTTGAAGCACTGAGGCTTTGCAATATCATGCAGCAGAAGTGCAAGGCGCACATTGGGGTCGGGCTTTGAATGTTCGATAGATGCCGCTGTATGCTCCCAAACATCGTAAACATGATAGCGGCTGTGCTGGTCAAAGCCTATACATGGCTTGATCTCGGGTATAATTACCGCAAAAACATCTGCAAATTCCGTAAGCGTTTTATAGGGCGAGCTGCCTGTCAAAAGCAGCATAAGCTCTTTTGCGATACGTTCTGCGGAAACATTTTTCAGCAGCCGTTTCATGTCATGTATCGCAAGAGTCGTTATCTCGTCTATCTCAAAGCCAAGCTCTGCAGAAAAACGCAGAGCGCGCATTATCCGCAAAGCGTCCTCGTTAAATCTTACCGCAGGCTCGCCTACGCAGGAAATGACCCGTCGAAACAAATCTCTCTGCGCACCGAATTTATCTATAATACCCGTCCTGTGGTTGTACGCCATTGAATTTATTGTAAAATCGCGCCTTAAAAGGTCGTCAACAAGCTTGTCGGAAAATTCAACGCTTGAAGGGTGTCGGTGGTCGGTATAATCGCCGTCAACGCGAAAGGTGGTGACCTCGATATTATTCCCGTCGGAAACAACGGTTACTGTTCCGTGCTTAATGCCCGTTTCAATAACAGTACTGTCACTGAAGCATTCTTTTATCTGCTCGGGTGAAGCGGATGTGGTGATATCATAATCCTTCGGTTCTTTGCCGAGAAGAGAGTCGCGAACGCAGCCGCCCACTATGTATGCCTCAAAGCCGCTGTCTTCAAGCCTGTTTATCACAGCTTCGACATACGGCGGCATATATATATCCATAAGATCATTCCTTTCGCGAAAAATAAAACTTATTTATTATTATAACATACTGTACATATTTTTTCAAGCAAAAATAACAATATATTTACTGTTCCAAAAATTCCATTGCATTTTTAAGGATAAGGCGCAAATAATAAGTTTTGCCGATGTTAAAACGGCTTGATCTCAAAGGAAAACAGGCAGGCAGATACGAAGGATACTCCGCGTCCGCAAGTCTGATTTTCCGAAAAAAACGAGACTAAGAAAGGAATGATTTATCATGAAAAATCCTTCAATTAAATGCGATGTAACAAGCTGCAAGTACAACATGGATACCGAGCATTACTGCACTCTGGACTGCATTAAGGTCGGCACTCACGAGGCTAACCCCACTGTTCCCGAATGTACTGACTGTCAATCCTTCGTTAAGAAGAACAGCTGACAATAAGCTTCGGTAAAAAGCAAGGGTACCGCAAAACGGTACCCTTGAAACTTATTCCTGAACAAATGCAAATCTCGGCTTAACATTTCCGTGGTCGTCGATATCCTCAAGGAACATATTAAGCGGACGTACCCATACAACAGGCTTGCCGTAGATCTGCATATAGACTACCTGTTCTTCGCAGGTCTCGTGGTCCTTTGCAACATTGAGCACTACATAATCGCCGCCCTTGAAATGCTTGTAGTGACCGCCGATAACGATTTTTCTGCCGTTGGGAACTCCAAGACCTCTTATGCCGTTATTCTTGGGCTGCTCGGGCTGGGGAGCAGGAACGGGAGCAGGTGTGGGTGCAGGAGCAGGAGTCGGTGCGGGAACGGGTATCTCTTCATGCTTTACAGGCTCGGGTGCTGCCATTGAACCGTCAACAAGAACCATTGACTTGTTTTGCGGCACGCATACCTCGGCAACGCCTCCGTTTACGTTAAACTGTCTGCCGCTGAGACGGTCGGCAAGCTTCTGATAGTGGGTGTTTATTCTGAATGTGTAGTCGCCGTCGCTGATATTCAGCGCAACATATACGGTCTCCCCGTTCAGCTCACGCTTGAAAAGGAAGGTCTGATTTTTAAGCTCAAGCTTTGCATATGAACCCGATTGAACTGCAGGGCTGGAAAGACGTATTGCTCCAAGCTCGGAAATATGCTGCAAAAGCGCGTCATTGCGGTCGGGGATACTGTCAAGCTCCAAGCAGGGTCTTATAGCCAAATCGGCGTCGCGTCCGCTGCCCTTTGCACCGTAAATGCCGAACTCGCTGCCGTAATATATAGACGGAACGCCGTACATACAGTACATCATTGTGTAGCAGCATTCTGCGTGCGCGGGGTTTCTAAGCACGGACATCAGACGTGCAACATCGTGGTTGTCAAGGAAGTTATACATATAAAGGTTGCCGTACTGACCTGTCTGATACTCGATGGAGTGAGCTATCTCAAAGTAGTTGCGGTCGTTGTGTGAGGAATAAATTCCCTTATAGCACTGATAATTTGTAACACAGTCAAACATATCGGGGTTTGCCCAGCGGTTGTACTGACCGTGAATTATCTCGCCCATAAGCCAGAAATCGGGACGCAGCTCGCGTGTAAATCTATGTATGCGCTTGATAAAATCTTCGGTAAGGCAATCTGCCGCGTCAAAGCGTATACCATCGATGCCCCACTCCTGTATCCACATTTTTACTGCACCGAGAAGATGCTCAACAACGTTATTGTTGTAAAGATTAAGCTTTACAAGGTTGTAGCAGTTGTTCCAGCCCTCATAGGAGAAATTGTCACCGTAGGGTGAACGTCCGCCGAAATTCATGCCCGAGAACCAGTCCTTGTATTGCGAGCCCTGACCGTGCATCTGAACATCCTTGAAAGCGAAATGCTCTCTGCCGACGTGGTTGAAAACGCCGTCCAGCACAACACGGATACCGTTCTTGTGAAGCTCGTTGCACACACGCTTGAAGTCCTCGTTTGTGCCGAGACGCTTATCAATAGTGTAATAATCGGTCGTATCATAGCCGTGTTCAAAGGATTCAAAGACAGGTCCGAAGTAAACAGCGTTTATATTCAGCTTTTTGAGATGAGGGATCCAGCGGATAACCTTTAATATCCTGCCCTCGGGAAGCTCCTTTGCTTCCGAACGCAGCCTTTCGCAGCCGCAGAAGCCAAGAGGATAAATGTGATAAAAATTGGTTTTTTCGATCCAGTGAGACATTTTGTATACCCCGTTTCATGTAGCGATAACTGCCGATAAAATCGGTTCTGACCGTTTTTACCTGCATATTTATCCAAAATATTACAGAACGGTATTTGCACCTGATTTAACCGACGTTTCTTCAATTATACCACATTTACAAATATAAAGCAAGAGAAACGGTAAATTTCTGCAAAATCAAGGTTTTGTTGTTAATTTCTATTGAAATTATAAAATAAAAATGTTATAATAGTGTATATAACTTTAGATCAACATAATCTTACAATACGGGTGCTATTATGAACTTTAAAAATACGACCCTGGCAAACTTTATCTCAAGATTTGGATTTGCCGTAAATGTGGCTTTGCTTACTATCCATATTTCATTTTTGGTAATGTTTGCCTTGCTTAAAGTTAATATCATGGTTTACATGAATATAGTCAGCGTTATAACCTATTTATCGCTTTTTGTAATGTTAAACAAAAATACTACCTTGTATCTGATTTTGGTAAATATTGAAATTGTTATACATATGACGTTGGCTACGTTCTGCGTCGGCTGGGACTACGGCTTTCAGTTCTATTGCCTTGCTAACGTCCCAATTGCCTTTTACAATGATTACCTTTCACAAAGAAGCAGCGGAAAGCGCACATATCCCGTTATCTTTTCAATGGTCATTATGGTTATTTTTATAACAGTGCGTATGATAACCTTTGAAATACCTCCTATTTATCCGCTTGAACATAAAACGATATGCTCGATTATTTTCTCGGCAAATATTATAGTTATTTTCATGTTTCTGATAGTTTACATGACGGTATACGAAAATCTTACTCTTGACATTGAAAGCAAGCTTAAATACAACGCGGAATATGATGAACTTACGGGGCTTGCAAACAGGCACAGGACAAACGAGGTGTTCAAGCAGATACTCGGCAAAGCTTCTAAAGGAAAAGTGCAGCTTGCCGTGGCAATTCTCGATATTGACAATTTTAAAAAGGTAAACGACCGATACGGCCATGATACGGGCGACAAGGCGCTTCAAACTCTTGCCGATATTCTCAGAAGCGTTGAAAGCAGGAACGATTTTGCGTGCAGATGGGGAGGGGAGGAATTCCTCATTGTCGGCACGGACGAGGATTGCTTTGCACGTATCTCCGATAAAGCGGAGGAGGTCCGCACAAAGCTGATGAACTGCGATGTCCCCGTTGATGATGAAAATGCCATACGCATAAGCATTTCCGCAGGCGTTACGTTCTACAATGGCGGCGAAAATATCGAGCATACCATTGCAAGAGCCGACAAATTTTTGTATGAAGCAAAAAGCAGCGGAAAAAACAAGGTCATTACAGATAATGAAACAGCAAGAACAGTATAATTAATAAAACATATCCCCGTGCATTAGGGGCTCCCCTTTGCACGGGGATTTTCTTGACAAAATTTACTTTTGGACGTATAATTATAATGGATTTTTATGTGATGATACAAGCGAAAGGATATTAAAATGGTTATTTCACTTGAAAATATAAGTAAGTTTTATAACGGAAATCAAGTGCTGAAAAACGTTGCGCTTACTATTGAGGATAACGACAGAATAGGTCTTATCGGCATAAACGGCTGCGGAAAATCTACTCTGCTGCGGATAATTACGGGCAAAGAAGAGCCGGAGACCCAGCAGGAGCCTAATGTTGCAAGGATATCGCTTTCACGGGGCATGACGATAGGCTTTCTTGAACAAAATACGGGGCTTGACCGTTCAAGTACCATTATAGAGGAAATGAAGTCGGTTTTTACGGAGCTGCTGGAAACTGCCGACAGACTCAGAGAGCTTGAAGCAATTATGGCTGACCCGTCGGCACACGACGATGAAAAGCATTTCCTTGAGATTTCCCGTGAGTATGACGCAAAAACTGCGTTTTTCGAGTCCAACGACGGTTACCTTGTGGACGTGAACATCAGCAAGGTTTTAAACGGTATGGGCTTTCCTCCCGACACCTACGACAGGGTAATTTCCACACTTAGCGGCGGAGAAAAGACCAGACTTGCCCTTGCAAAGCTTCTGCTTGAAAACCCAAAGCTGCTTATTCTTGACGAGCCTACCAACCATCTTGATTTCAATACGATAATGTGGCTGGAGGATTATCTTCGGGATTACAAGGGCGCACTGCTTATCGTATCCCACGACCGTTACTTTCTGGACAAGCTTACGACCTCGATATGCGAGATAGAGCGTGGCGTGCTGAAGCGTTACAGGGGCAATTATTCGGCATTTGTAAAGCTTAAACAGGCAGAGGTAACTCGCCAGCTCAAGGAATACGAGGCGCAGCAGGCTGAAATTGCAAAGCTTCAGGATTTCGTCGACCGAAATCTTGTGCGCGCTACTACTTCCGCTATGGCGAAAAGCCGCATCAAAAAGCTTGAAAGCATGGAGATTATCGAAAAGCCGATACTGTATGAAAAATCGGCGAAAATCAAGTTTGAGTACGACATCACTCCTCCCTTCGATTTGCTGACGGTAAAAAATATTGACGTTTCCGTAGGCAGAGGCGCAGAACGCAAAACTCTTGTGGACTCGCTTTCATTTGAGGTAAAACGGGGCGAAAAGCTTGCTGTTATCGGCTCAAACGGCATCGGAAAATCCACGCTGCTCAAGGTTATCCAGCGCAAGCTGCCTTGCGACCACGGCATTATCGAGTGGACAAAAAATGTTAAGATTTCCTATTTTGACCAGGAAAATGCCCAGCTTGACCCCAACAAGACAGTTATGGACGAGGTACATTCCCGGTACAGAACAATGTCGGATACCGAGGTAAGGTCGCTTTTGGGCTGTGTACGGCTTGTGGGAGAGAATGTTTTCAAAAAGGTAGGCGTGATAAGCGGCGGCGAGCGAGCAAAGCTGTGCTTCGCGATAATGATGCTGGAGAGGGGAAACGTGCTTATCCTCGACGAGCCGACAAACCACTTGGATATTGACACCAAGGAGGTGCTGGAGCAGGCACTCTGCGAATTTGACGGAACGGTTATTTTTGTTTCCCACGACCGCTACCTGCTGAATAAGCTGGCAACGAGAATTATAGAGATAACCGAAAATTCCGTGGAAAGCTACAACGGCGGCTTTGACGATTATATTGCTGTTAAACGGGAAAAAGAGGAAGCCGCGGAAAAAATCCTTGAAGCGCAGAAGCAGGAACGTGCAAGACAGCTTGCGGAGGAAAAGAATGCGAAGACATACCGCTCCAAGGAGCAGCGTGCCGCGGACGCAAAAAAGAGAGCCCGCATAAAAGAGCTTGAAAAGGAAATAGAGCGCCTCGAAGGGGAAATGGCGGTCATACAAACCGAGCTTGCCGACCCCGATGTTTGCTCGGATTATCAGCTTATGCAGGAAAAATGCGAAAAGCTGGAAAGCATGAAAAAGCTTTGCTCCGAATATGAGGACGAGTGGGTCATGCTTTCGGAAGAAATATAATGTTTATCGGTCTGCCGTTTGGATTATGTACAATTATGTGCGTAAACAGACGGCAGAATTTGTGCGATGTTGCCTAAAAAATATTTTTTAAAAATACCTGTTGACAAATTATATTATATGCTGTATAATATAACACAGACAGCAATCCAAAGCTTTTTATTTCTCAAAATAAAAGGAGGTCAAATATGGTTTTTCCGGTCAGCGCCGCTTTGCTTGACGCACTTGTGCTTTCAGTTGTTGCAAAAGAGGATACTTACGGATATAAAATAACCCAGGAGATACGCGAGGCTATGGAGATGTCGGAATCGACGCTTTATCCCGTGCTGAGACGTCTTATGAAAAATGAGTACCTTGCAAGCTACGATCAGGAGTATATCGGCAGAAACAGACGATATTACAAGATAACCGAAAAGGGTATCGAACAGCTTAAAATATACCGCGATGAATGGCTGGTATACAAAGAAAAAATTGACAGTCTTATTACTGAACCGTCAGACGAGGAGGTTAATCAATGACACGTGACGAATATCTTAAAGAGCTTGACTCACACCTTATTTCACTGCCAAAGGAAGAACGCGATCTGGCAGTAAGGTTTTATGAGGAATATTTCGATGAGGCAGGTCCCGAAAACGAACAGGCTGTTATCGAGGATCTGGGTAAGCCTTTCAGCCTTGCAAGAAGCATTATCGGGGAAACTTCATTGTATTCCAAAAGCGAGGTTTACCTCAATTACAAGGCAAGCAAGCCCATGCCCCAAAATAATGCCAGCGTTTTTGCTTCGCTGAAAAAGCCCGAGGCTTTCGAGCAGGCAGAGCAGCCTGCACCCGATATGGCAGAGGACATCATGCCCCAGAATATGCCCACGCAGGAGCAGAAGGGTGAATATCACGAGCAGAGCGCTGCTCACGAACAGAACAAGGGTATGTTCGATGATTTCTACACTCACGGAAATACCGAGAGTACGCCTCCGCCTAAGCAGCAGAAAAAGCCCATCAGCGGAGGCTGGCTGGCATTCTGGATAATCTTAGGAGTATTTGTAGGTATCCCTCTTGCCTGCGGAATAATTCCGGCGATCTTTGCAATCCTTGCAGCAATGTTTGCGGTAGGCATTGCAGGCGCTGCTTGTGTGGTTGGCGCAGTATGTGCAGTCATCGTGGGAATCGTTAATATTCCGTCATCAATTGCGTTTGGACTTTCGTGCATTGCCGCAGGTATTTTTACGGCAGGTATCGGCTTCCTGATGCTCTCGGGCGCACTTTCATTCTTTTTCAGACTTCTGCCTTTTATATATAAAGGAATTGTCAAACTGTGCAAAAGAGGTGATGTGTAATGAAAAAGGTATGCTTAAAGTTCCTTACAACAGGCATTGTGCTTACAATTATAGGCGTTATTGCCATGGTTGTTTTAGCTATCTTTGGCTTGTACAGACAGCCTAATATCGATATTAGCAAATATTTTTCCGACGGCAGCTTTGTCACAGCAGAAAGTACAGAGCTGACCTCGGAGGAAGCACACTTCGGTGACGATGTTGAAATAGATTCTCTTGATATAAGCGTTGATTTCGGCTCGGTAACAGTTCAGCAGGGCGATGAATTTTATGTTTACTCCAATAACATTGACCCCCAGCGCTATACCTTGGAGGTAAAGGACGGCTGCCTGACCCTTAAATATAACAACAGCGAGAACTTAATGAATTTATTTAGCGGAAAGTATCCAGAAATTCTTATTACGCTTCCGAAAATCGCTTATGAAAAAGTTGATTTTTGTGTAAACGCAGGCGAGCTTTATGCGTATGATATTACAGCAAATGATATTGATATAACCATTAACGCAGGCTCGGCAAGCTTTGACAGAATTATTGCGCAGGATTCCGCAGACATAAAGATGAACGCAGGTGCGGCAGACTTCTATAACAGCAGCTTTAACGACTGCGACCTTAAAATGCAGGCAGGCGCTATGGATTTCAGCAATTTTAATCTCACAGGCGAGAATAATATCAAGCTTCAGGCAGGCGCGCTTAACATGGATATCATAGGTTCGCTTAGTGATTACAATATCAATGTTAAAAAGACAGCGGGCGATGTTTCGATAAACGGCAGGTCTTATGAAAATAATGTTGACGTAACTGTAACTACAATGATTGCCGAAACTTCGTTTGAAACTAACGTAACTGAAGTTCCACAAGAATCCGACAGCAAGGGAAATTCAATTGATATAAAGCTCACGGCAGGAGAATGCAATATTGATTTCTCCGAAGATTGATACTCAATATAAATTTTGAAAGGATGATTTTTTATGAATAAGCTTATGAAATGTGAATCCGACCGCAAGATATGCGGTGTATGTTCGGGTGTTGCACGTTATCTCAACATCGACACAACGGTTGTCCGCCTTATCTGGGGTATCCTTTGCCTCTCGGGCTTCGGCATTGCGGCATACATCATTGCTGCTCTTGTAATGCCCAGCGATAACGGTCAGGTCGGCTAAACTGCTATTAATACAAACCGAGGCTGCTGCAAAACTGCAACAGCCTCGGTTTTTTAGTCTTTATAATCATTGTTATATCTTTGCAGGAACTGCTTTGTGCGCTCGTTTTGAGTATCGCCAAAAAGCTGCTCGGGAGTGCCTTCCTCGACGATAACACCGCCGTCCATGAAAATAACATGGTCTGCAACGTCACGGGCAAAAGCCATTTCGTGTGTAACGATAACCATTGTCATTTTTTCACGGGCAAGCTCCTTGATTACCTTTAATATTTCGCCCGTAAGCTCGGGGTCAAGTGCGGAAGTAGGCTCGTCAAAGAACAGCACTTCAGGACTAAGCGCAAGTGCGCGGGCTATAGATACACGCTGCTGCTGACCGCCCGAAAGCTCGCATGGGTAAGAAGCCGCTTTCTGCTCCAAACCCATTTTTTTAAGGAGCAGCATGGCGGTTTCCTCTGCTTCCTCCTTGCTTTTTTTCAGTACGCACATGGGTGCTTCCATAACGTTTTTCAGCACGCTCATATGGGGAAAAAGATTGAAATTCTGGAAAACAAGTCCGATTTTAAGCCGTATAGACCGCAGAACGTCCGCAGAGGAATATACAGGCTTTCCGTTTTTGTATTCGGCAATGAGGTCCATACCGCAAACCTTAATGCTGCCGCCGCTGACCTTTTCAAGCTGGTTTATGCACCGCAGCATTGTTGATTTGCCGCTGCCCGAAGGTCCGATAACAGCAACGACCTCGCCCTTTTCAACATTAAATGAAATATCCTTTAAAACTTCAAGTTTGTCAAAGCTCTTTGAAAGGTTGCATACCTCCAATATAGCCATGCCGCATCAACGCCTCCATTATTTGTAATAATCCAGTTTTTTCTCAACAGCCGCAAATACCGCAGTCAGTATCGCATTCATTATGAAGTAGAATATGCCTGCAACAAAAAGGGGAGTAAGGTTGCTGTAAGTTACCATCTGCTCCTTTGCCTTGCGGAATATTTCGGCATATGCAATGACCGAGGCAAGAGATGTGTCCTTGATAAGGGTTATGATTTCGTTTGAGCTTGCAGGAATAATTCTTTTTACTACCTGGGGCAGGATAACGCGGAAAAATGTCTGGAGCTTTGTCATGCCCAAAGCCGCTGCGGCCTCGTACTGTCCTTTCGGGATAGACTCGATGCCTCCGCGGAAAATTTCAGCAAAGTACGCAGCATAGTTGAGTGCAAACGCTACAATAAGAGCGGTAAACTGATAGCTGTCGCTTCTGGTGTCAACATTTGCAAAAAGGTTTTGCAGGAACGCCGAATCCGAAACCTTAAGCATAGGTATTGCGTAGTATATCGTAATTATCTGGAGCATAAGCGGCGTACCGCGCATTATGAGTATGTATACGTTGATTATCCACGAAACAGGCTTGAACTTGCACATTTTCAAAAGCGCAACTATCATGCCCAGCGGAATGGAAAAAATAAGCGTAAAGCCGAATATTTTCAAGGTCGGTATAAGATATTTGGCGATGACCCCGGTACATTGCAGGATTTCTTCCCAGCTCAAAAAATCACCTCATTAGTCTTTGGAAAATCAGGTCTTTATCGTTTTAGCAAAATAACATGATATTAAACCATACTCATTCATTATACAACAAATATGCCGAAATAGCAAGACCAAAAGCGGCTTTTTATTTCATTTTTCGTCCGAGCCTGCTTATGACCGTTTGGGCGCAAATTCCCGTGAAAAAGCCTGCTATACACCCAGAAAGCACCAGAATGGGAAAATATGCGGCAACCGAGAGTGTGTCCATAACTATGACAGCCGCAATTATCTGACCGATGTTGTGAAAAACGGCGCCGATAATGCTGCAAAGCCAAATATGCTTTTCGTCGAGAATTTTCTTCATAATGAGCATTGCGGCAAGACAAAGCGCCGCTCCAGCCGCGCTGTATATAAGTGCAGACATATTTCCGCAGAAAACCGCTCCGAGGAACACTCTCACGGCAGTCATGCACGCCGTTTCCGCCGCAGAATAATGGTACACCGCATAAACCGTTATTATATTTGCAAGTCCCAGCTTAATTCCCGGAACAGGCACGGGTGCCGGAAGCTGAAGCTCAACAATAAAAATTATTAGCGCGGCAGCCGTAAGGACCGAAAGCTCCGCAAGCCGTTTGACCTTAATTATGCTCAGTCCTCCTTAAAACGAATTATCAGCTTGTTTGGCAGGCAAACAACGGGCATACCCTCGTATTGCAGTTTTCCCGTCTTCATGCATATCTTATCGGGACAATCCGCCGCTGACACGTATATTTCGCCGTTTTCCACGGTGATAGTATTGCTTCTGCCTTCATATGTCACGGTAAAGCTTTGATTTTCAACCGTGCTTAAATCAATAGTGTAAAGCACCTTTCCGTCCTGCACGACCTCCGCGACCCTGCTTTCGGGCTTTTGCATAATCAATGCCGTACCGATAACAGACGCGGCAAACACCGTTATTACAGCGGCAGCAATCACTTTAACTTTATTCATACTCACAAGCCTCCGCTGATTTTCCAAAATTCAGAAACAGTTAAAAACCTTGCCTTAACAAATTTAATAATTGGATACTATAATTATACTCTGATATTTAATATAAATCAAGCGTTTTAAACGGAGGAACATTAATGCAAATTTTAACAACCATAATCATAACCTTTTTTGCAGGTATGGGTGCAGGACTTGGCACAGGCTTTGCAGGAATGAGCGCGGCGGCGGTTATCTCGCCTATGCTGATAACCTTTCTGGGCATTGAACCGTATCAGGCGGTAGGCATTGCCCTTGCTTCCGATGTTCTTGCAAGTGCGATTTCCGCGTATACATACGGCAAAAACAAAAACCTTGACATAAAAAACGGTCTTGTAATGATGGTAAGCGTTCTGATATTTACCGTTATCGGCAGCTATATCTCAAAGCTTGTGCCGTCAAATACAATGGGCAATTTTTCTGTGTTTATGACATTTTTGCTGGGAATAAAGTTCATTGTCAAGCCGGTTATGACAACAAAAGAAGCAATGCAGGCGGTTTCTCCGAAAAAGCGTATCATTCAGTCGGTTATATGCGGTGTAATAATTGGCTTTATATGCGGATTTATCGGCGCAGGCGGTGGAATGATGATGCTTCTGATACTGACAAGCGTGCTTGGCTACGAGCTTAAAACCGCTGTCGGCACAAGCGTGCTTATCATGGCATTTACCGCGCTGACGGGGTGTATTTCACATATTTCATTCGGCGGTATGCCTGACCCGCTTGTTCTCGTTTTGTGCGTTGTTTTCACGCTTATCTGGGCAAGGATAGCCGCAGTTTTTGCAAACAAAGCCGAGCCGAAAACCCTCAACAGGGCAACGGGCATTGTGCTTACGGTACTTGGTGCGGCGATTTTTGCGTTTAAAATATTTGCATAGTGTGTGTTGATAAAACGAAAGGCTGCATAGATCGCTATGCAGCCTTAAATATTTGTATGTAACGAAAATCATTCAAAAAGAACTTTAAGCGACTGTGCAAGTCCGTCAAGCTTATTCGCCGTAGATTCGGCACTTGCGGAAATCGCTGCATTCTGCTGAACAACCTCGGAGATGTGAAGCATACTGTCTGCAATCTGTTCAAATGCGTCAGCCTGCTGTTCCGCAGCCTCGGCAATGCTGTCAACAAGCTTGTTGCTTTCAGAAATTCCGTTCATCATCGAGCGGAGCTGCTCAGCAGTTTCGTTTGCAATTCTTGCACCCTCGGCAACAGCCTGCTTGGTTTCGTCAATAAGCGCAGCAGTACCCTTTGTTGCCTCGGCACTCTTGTTTGCAAGGTTTCTTACTTCATCGGCAACAACCGCAAAGCCCTTTCCGTGCTGACCTGCGCGGGCAGCCTCAACAGCCGCGTTGAGAGCAAGAATATTGGTCTGGAACGCGATATCTTCAATGGTTTTAACGATATTGCTGATCTTATTCGAGGATTCTTCGATTTTGTGCATAGCGTTCTGAAGCTCGCCAAGCTTTTCCGCACCTGCGTCGAGAAGCTGAGTGGTTTCTCCCGAAAGATTGCTTGCGTTTCTTGCAGATTCGGCGCTGTCCTTTATCTGCTCGGAAATAGTGCTGAACGAAGCTGTGATCTCTTCAACAGTAGCAGCCTGTGTTGCAGAGCCGTCGGAAAGCTTTGCGGCAACGTCCTGCATCTCGGAAGATTCAACTCCGATATTTGCGGATATGCCTGTAACCTCTTCGAACACACGCTTCTGGTCTTCGTTGAGTTTAAGAGTTTCGGCAATATTTCTCTTGATGTTTGCAAGCATCGAGTTTATTCCGTTGCTGAGAGTTTCGTATTCGGGACAAGTTCTTACGTCAAAGTCAATATCAAGGTTGCCGGAAGCAATAACATTCATCTTGTCAAGGATACTGTTGATGCCGTTGATAATTACCCTCTGAACAATGTTATTTATCAGAATGATTATGATTACAAGCATAACAAGGATAGACAGTATGAATATCAGCATAAGTACAGATCTGCCGCTGTAAACCTCGTTTTGCGGCATTGCTGCAATAAGGATATACTCGTCGTTTTCACCGCTGCAGCAGTAAACGGACTCTCCGCTGACCTTGCAGAAAGCAGCTTTTCCGCTGCTGAGAAGCTTATCATTGATACCTGCCTCGGCAGCTGTGACGCCGATCAAGTCCTTGTTCGGATGAGCGGCAATAACGCCGTCCGCCTTGGAAACTGCCATAACATAGCCGTTGTTTCCTACCGTAAACGAACTGAGAACATTGTCTATGCTGTTATTTTCAATTTGTTTCTGGAGACGTTCGGGGGTGTTGCCTATCTGAACGATACCTCTAGCGTCAATTCTTGAAACACCAATATACTGGAAGTATTTTCCTTCTGCGCCGTTAGGCTGAGCATCCTGAGCGATTTTGATAGAGGGATCATCAAGAATGGCCATGAATTCTCTTCCCTGATCGCTGGAATTAAAATCAAATCCATAATATCCAGGAATGTTGCCCCATTGGAGTATACCATTTTCATCGGAAATATGAAGCTCGTCAACATCAAGCCTTTCAGCGATTTCGTCAAGCTTCTCCTTGTTCTCAATAATGCTTGGGTCAAGGCTGATCATTTCAGCAAAAGCGTCTGCCTTAGCGATATAATCGGCATTAAGCTGATCAACAAGTTCAGCTGTTTCGGCATCATTTGCTTCAAGCTTTTCAACTACATCTTCTATACGGGTCACAGACGTATTTTTAGCATTAGTCTTCATTACCGATGTCTGGACTGTAAACAAAACGGTTATCATAAACACCAGCGCAAGAATACACGCGATCATAATATGTCTGTTCAGCGTTTTTTTCACATACACCACTCCTAAAAATGAATAATAGACACAAAATGCTTAATACATACCAATTATAACATATTTAGACAAAATTTTCAAGTGCTTTTTCTATTTTTTTATATAAAGAGTGGCAAATCCATATATTGGCTGTAATAATTAAAGCATATGTTTATGCTATGTTTTAATGGGTACTTCTCCCCATATAAATTCGCAGGATTCTTCATAGGTGAATTTATGTTCAAGACAATGTACGATCTTTGCGTCCTCCGGACGGCGGACATAAAGAACGTCACGTTCTGCAATTGTCAGCATTTTCTGAACCTGACTGACTTCAAGACCTAGTATCAACCCGATTTGAATGATAATACGCCTCGTGGGCGTGCGTGTTCCGTTAAGTATCTGATATCCGTAATTTCTGTCAATATTAAGCATACCGATAAGCTTGCTGCGCCTTACTCCTTTTTCGTTAAGGCACTCCAAAATATATTCATTCAGCGTAGGCGGCGCATTTTCCTCAATGACCTTCATATTGAGACGTTTGGTTCTTCTTATCATTTTTTCAATATCTGACGTTTTAATTTTCATCACCACATTTCAGCTGACATATATCAGTAATATACGTTAAATTTGCCGTCCATAATATTAATGATATTTTGTATCTCGTCCTCGGAAAAACCGTTGCCCTCAATGAACACAAAGCCGTTGAGCGTTATCCCTTTAAAGCTGTCCGTGTGACCCGAAAGACGGTTGTTGTCGAGGTAAAGCTCCTTGATATTACAGCCTGCCAGCGGAGATACGTCGTCAAGTTTATTCCTGCCGAGGTATACAAATCGCAGATTATCGCAGCCGCGGAGGGGTTCGATGCTTTTCAGGTTGCAGCCGGCAAGACATACCATTTCAAGCTTGGGCATATCCGTCAAGGCGTCGAGAGTTCCTATCTGAGCTTCGTTGAAGCCGGCAGAAACAAGTCCTCTGCTGCCTGCAAGGGGAGAAATATCGGTAACATAATTATCCCCGAAAAAAACTTGCTCAAGCTCGGTTTTGTCGCTGAGGACGGAAATATCCGAAATGCTGTTGTTTTCGGCGCTGATATTTTTAATATGCTTCATGGAACGCATAAAGCTTATATCGGAAACGTTATTGTTGTTGAAATGCAACGACTCAAGCTCGGTAAGACCGTCAAGGCAGGAAAGGTCGGTAATGTAATTATCGGAAAGGTTGAGAGATTTCAGCTTTTTCATATGCTTGAGATTTGCGATCTGAGCGTTTGTAAGCTCACGGTTCTGCAAATCAAGCTCCGTTTCGTTTATGGAAAACATCTCTCCGCCTATTTTCACCTCAATAACAGTCGGTTTTATGGCAGCACGTATAGCCGTAAAAATCATTGCGGCTGAAGCAAAGAAAGCGGAAATAACGGTTGTAGGCCTTTTTCTGCCGCGATTGTTCTTGGTTAAATCGGGTGAGCTGATAATTGTGCCTGCATTTTCGCCGATATCGGGCATTTTTGCTGTAATTTGGCATTTTTCAATATCGGAGAGCATATCGTCAGCGTTTTGGTATCTGTCCTCTTTGTTTACGGCGGAGGCTTTTTTTATGATTTCGGCAAGTCCGTCGGAAATACTTTTAATACCTTTCTGAAAAGAGCTGTCGTCCTCAAGGCGTATGATAGGATTTTCGGGAGCGATACCCGTCAGACCGAAATAAAGAGACATTGCCAGAGAATAAATATCTGTCCAGCCGCCCTGACTGCTTTTTTTCTGGTACTGTTCGATTGGCGCAAAACCATCCTTGAGTATTACCGACATATTCTGCTGACTGCCGCCGGATAAAATCCTTGCCGAACCGAAATCAATGAGCATGACTCTGCCGTTTCCGCAGAGCATTATATTATCGGGAGAAACATCACGGTGAAGAATACCGCCTTTATGTATCACCGACAGAGCAGGGAGAATACGCTCGGCAATATATACGGCTTCACTTTCGGTAATTCTGCCTATGCTGCTTACATAGGATTTCAGAGGGATACCGTGAAAGAACTCCATTGCATAGTAAGCTGTGCCGTTCATGCGGAAAACATCGTATAATCCGAGAATATCGGAGCTTTCACGGAACTTCATTATTATTTCCGCCTCATTGAAAAAGCGTTCCAGCCCCTCGGAAAAATCCTCTGTCTGAAAGGACGTCATCGGTTCAACGGTAATATTGTCATTTGAACGTATCGCGGTTTTGTCGGGATAGTATTCCTTGACGGCGACCGCCCGATTTTCCTTTTGGTCATAAGCAAGGTAGGTTATGCCGAAGCCGCCCTTGCCAAGCAGTTTGCCGACCACATAGCGGTCGTTCAGCACCGTTCCTACGGGAAGAATGTCATACATAGTTCTTGAATCATCTTCCGTATATCCGCACTCGTGGCACTTTTTCCCTTTAAGGCGTGAAAAACAGTTTCCGCACAGCTTTTGTTTTTTCGGCATATCGTTCACCTCTTTCGTCCAAAATTTATAAAAAATTTTGATATCAGCTAATGTTTATTCATACTCTATAATGCATTATATCATATTATAGCATATTTTGCAAATTAAGTGGTATGCAAAATTGCATTATTTTAAATATTTTTTTTTGTTCAAATTTTGTTCAAAATTACAATTTTTTAAAAATAATGCAAAAATGCATACCAAATTTATATTAATGTGTGCTATAATACTTTCGTAAAGGCTTTTCTGTATTAATTTACAGGAAAATAATAACAATAAGGAGGACTTTAAATGAGACGATTGAAGCAATCAAGGGCATTTGCCCTGATGACGACAGCGGCTATGCTTATGAGCAGCGCTGCCTTACCCGCAATGAGCGTTTCGGCGGAGGACGAGGTCAAAAAAGCCACACTCACCCTTACGGATAACTGGACGGGAGAGTTGGATTTCAAAGACCTTGCACCGGAGTTTAAAACCACGCAGGTAAATCTTGCACAGAGTTTTTCCGGCACCATTGATTTTTCCGATGTTGACACGGAAAACGGTGAATTTAGACCGTTATATGATGATAATACTAAATCAGGCAGCTGGAACTTTAGTGTGAGTGATTCCGAAGCAGCTATTATTGCAGCTATTGAAGCCAAAACAGGAGACGATCTGACAGAGGCTTCAATAATAAAGGTAACGGGAATATCGACAGATTTTGATTGTGCACTTAATAGCAGTGCAAGCAAAGAATTTACAATCTTTTCCGGTTTAGGCGGAAATACTTCTTCGGGTTCATGGTCTGATGCCAACAAAGAGGAAGGATTTACCTATACAACAAACGATGACGGTACTTACAGCGGCACTATCTCCGACAGTGATTTTACATCGGATATTGCTGATTACGCAAGCGCGTGGGCCGGTGTAGGTATCTGGTCAAATAATGCAAGCGATACTTTTACTCTCAATGTAACCGGTGTTACTCTTGACATAAGCTATGCAGTAGAAGGAGTAACAGGTGCATACAAATCCTTATATGACAATGCTGCTTCCGGAGCTTGGTCTTTTTCAATGCACGACACGAAAAGCGGCAAGCCGGCAGACCGTACAGATGATATTCTCGCCGCTCTTAAAGCAGAAACAGGCGACGAAACCGCAGATTACGCAGTTAAGATAACTGATATTGCAGTTGATTACAGCTGGGAATATACAACAACAAAAGAAGATAAAGATGTAAGTATAGAACTTTACCCGTCTGTATATGGTTTTGCTTCACTGACAGATGACAAAAATTGGGTAGATACACCTGATTATAGTAATGAAGATGGTTCTCAAAATATTGAACCTTTTAAATTAACATCAAAGACAGGCAGCGGCACTATTAAATGCAGTGATGTTATCGCAAAAGGCGGTGAAACTGTAGCTGACTATTACGGCTTTTGTATTAATGTCGGCTTATGGACTGACAACCCCAACGATAAGCTTACATTTAACGTTACAGGTATTACCCTTGATGTGCAGTATACAGTTGCTGATGTGCCTGTGACCGAATATTTGGCATATGAAGACATCGGCGACGCAAAGTATGTTGACCTTTCCTATGGCATTAAGAAAAAGACCGAATGCGGTCATGATGTAAAGCATATCGGTGATGACGGTAAGGAATATTTTGAAAGCTACACATATTGTCCTTGGTCAGTTATAGAAATCCACAAAGTATATAAAAACGGTGAATGGAGCGAAAATGCTTATTGGGTTAACAACAGCGTAGGATGTGACTTGGCTGTCGGAACAGCTACAGTTCTATTGAGTGATATAACAGCTGAGGTTGGAAGCCTTTCAAGCGGCGAAAAGCTGGTATTTACCGGCTACTCTGCTGAATATATCAAATATAATTTGATTTCTTCCAAAACCGATGTTCAGCTTGAAACAGGCAGCATTACCACTACCAAGATCGAAGAACAAAACGACTGGGATCCTGTTCTTGGCAATGTTCCCAACGGCAAACCCGAAATAAAGCCTACAATTCAGATTGCAAATAATCCGAGCATACAGAGCTTCAACGGTTATTCGGCAATCAAGATCGACTATACCTTAGGCAATCCCAGCGAGTGCAGCGGCTTGATCGTTGTTCTCCACGGCTGGGAAGACAACAGCGTTGGTTGGATGGAGAAATTCTATCCTGCAAACGGCACAAGCGGTTCCATAGTTATCGACCTTTCGGAAATGCAGGATAAGACATATCATAACATTTTTGTAGGTCCCGTTGCTAAGACAACAGCAAAGATAGGCGACAGTTTTGCTCCCAACTTCACAGTTACAGACGCAAAGATACTGACTTCATACAGCGGCGACTTCAGCACGGAGATAGATCCTATCGAGCCTGCTGAACCTGTAAAGCCTGTTGAACCTGTAATTCCTACACCGCCTTCACAGCCCTCACAGCCTACACAGCCGACACTGCCGACAACTCCGGCAGATGATAAAACAACAAGCACTGATAACACCGATAAAAAGGATAACAATGCAGTTGTAAATGTTGCTGTTGAAAATGCTGTAACCAAGGCAAAGGAAAATTCCACTGTAAAAATTGAAATCAAAACAGAGGCTACAAAGATCACCGCAGAGGTTTTCCTTGAAGCAAAGGACAAAAATGTCAAGCTTGAGATCAAGCTCGACAACGGCGTAAAGTGGGAAATTGAAGCAAGTGAAATTACGGATAAAGCCGCAGACGTTAACATCAACGTAGATATTAACACTAAGAATATTCCAACCAAAAAGGTTGAAAATATCTCACGTGGAAATGACAGTATGCAGATCTCACTTTCCCATAACGGAAGCTTTGGCTTCAACGCAAACCTGAGCATACCCGTTGACAAGAAATACAACGGCAAAACTGCAAATCTCTTCCATTATAAAGACGACGGCAGCTTCGACTTCATAGGCAGCTCTAATGTCAAGGGTGGAGCAGCAAAGCTTCCCTTTAAGCACGCTTCGGAATATGTAATAATATTCTCCGATGAAGCAATGTATGAGGATGTTTCTGCTGCAGCAGGTATCTATACCGATGACAGCAAGCTTGAAGCAAGCAGCAATTCTGTTGACGCAAAGGTTATTGTCTGCGGAGTTTCGATCGTTGTGATCGCAGCAGCAGGCTTTGCAGTATCAAGAAAACTTAGACAGAAATAATGACACATATTTGCTTACATAAATAGGCAGCGCCGATTTGATTCGAAAAGGGTCAAATCGGCGTTTTTCTTTTAAATCCATATGCTGTTTACTTATATATTTTAAAATCTATATACATATGCATTTGAAATATTTCCCAAGGTATAAATATATCCCAAGGTATAAATATAGTGGTATGATTATATCGGGGAGATGAAAAAATGTCCTTGATAATTCTTAACCGCATAGCTGTTATGCTTGCATTGCTGCCGTTGGGCGATAACACCTTAAAGCTGACCGTGCTTATTCTTGCGGCGGCACCGATCGGCTCTAACGTGGCAGTTTACGCGCAGATACACGGCGGAGATCACAAAAGAGCCGTCCGTGAGATAGTGTTAAGCACCCTGCTGTGCGTGGTCACAATGCCACTTGTTATCGGAATTTCCGAGCATATTCTGCGAAATATTCCATAATGGTATCACGGCAGCTTTTTACCGCTTCGGACGCGTATTTATTTTCGTTTGCCGCAAGATGTACAAAACGCTCCATAGGCATATCGGAAACAAATTTGAATACCAGACCGTCGCCGAAAAGATCCGCCCATGTATATTTGGGCACAAAAGCTGCGCCGATGTCCATTTTCAGCAGCTCGCGAATTAACGCAGGCGAGTCCACATAGGTCGAAATATTGGGCTGAAAATTTGCATTTTCGCAAAAATGTGATATAATTTTATACAGGCTGCATTCGGAGCTTAGGCTTATAAAGCTGCATTGCTCCAAGTCCCTGCGCAGTATCTTTCTTTTGCGGGCAAGAGGGTGAGTTTTCGGTATTACGATACCCATTGGCTCACGCATAAGCAGCTCCGACGTGCCGCTGTGTTCCGATATATCCGAGTAAATTTTCAAGTCCGCGTCGGTGCAGCCGCTTTGGAAAATATGCGGCATAATACGGCTGTCCTTTTCCCGTATTTTCTTGATAATATCGGGAATAAGCAGGGAAGCGGAACGCACCTCGATATTAACGTCCGCAGTTTCCGAGCCTTTTAACTCCGCAAGTTCAAGACGTGCATTTTCAAGGGAAGAGGTAATTTCATCGCAGTATTTCAGGAATACCCTGCCTGCCTTGTTGAGAGCGATCTTCTTGCCGTTTCGGTCAAAAAGAGGGACGCCAAGCTCGTCCTCCAGCCGCTTTAGGGTCTGGCTAAGGGACGGCTGGGCGATGAAAAGCCGCTCCGCCGCCTTTGATATATTTTCGGTCTCGGCAATAATGCGAAAATATTTTATCTGCAAAAGCTCCATATGTTATCTCCCTTGCATATATTTTAAAAGCTATGTATTGTAAGATTGATTATACCATATAAACAATAAAATTTCAACACGGAGGTAAATAAAAATGACCGACAAGGAAATGAAAGTTGAACGTTACAGAGAGGAAAACAAGTCCGCCTTAAAAGGTCAGACAGTTTTCACAGGCTCGTCCCTCATGGAGATGTTCCCCATAAACAAGCTGCTCAAGGAGCGCGGCGACGATACCGTAATATACAACCGCGGAGTGGGTGGATTTCTCTCCCATGAGCTTCTTGCGGTAATTGATGTGTGCGCAATTGATTTGCAGCCGTCAAAGGTGTTTATCAACATTGGCACCAACGATTTAAGCTGGTCGAGTATCCCCATAAGTCAGCTTACGGACAATTATGATAAGATAATTTCTGCGATAGAAAACGCTGTTCCCGATGTAAAAATATATCTTATGGCGTACTATCCCGTGAATTACGAGGCGGCGTCCGAGGAGATGAAGGAGTGCCTGAAAATACGCACAAACGAGAAGATAACCGCCGCCAATGCCGAGGTGAAAAAGCTTGCCGAAAAGCACGGTCAGCGGTACATTGACATCAACCGTAATCTCAAGGACGACCGTGGCAGGCTCAAGGCGGAGTACACCATTGAGGGTATGCACATCAACGAGGACGGCTACCGTGCGGTTTATGACGACATTATGGAATATGTGAGGGAGAAGTAATATGAAAAAGAAGCTATTGTCCATTCTTTGCGTTGCGGCACTTGCGCTTAATATAACTGCCTGCAATAAGACCGAAAGCGCTCCGCAAACTACCTCGGAGGCTTCGTCTGCAATTACCCAAGAAACGAGCTTGACCGAATCTGAACTCACTTCAACAGCGTCGGCAGAAACGACTTCCGCTTCGGCTGCAACAGAAGCAGTTACAGCCGAAGCTGCCGTTGAAGAAAGCACTGCGTCCGAGGAAACAACGACCGCATTGACCACAGCCGCAGAAGAAACCACTATCGTTCAGACAACTGCCGAATCGGAGGAAACTGCTGCAACGACTGCCGCGGCAACCGAGACAACAACAGCCGCGGCGACAGAGACAACAACAGCTGCGAAAACTACCGTTATAACTAAAGATACAACTGCAAAAACTACTGTTACAACAAAAGAAACAACTGCGAAAACTACCGTTACAACCAAAGAAACAGAAGCCGTAAATTCAGGCTATAAGCAGAAGCTTTCAAACCCCAACGCTTCAAAGGAAGCCCGTGCGCTTTTCGATTACATATGCAAAACCTATCGCAGCGGCATTATTTCGGGTCAGCAGGAGTCCACATGGATGGGCAGCGACCAATACGAGTTCGACTATATCTACAAAAATACGGGCAAATACCCTGCGATACGGGGTCTTGACTATATGAATGATGATTTTGACGGCGTAAACAAGCGCGCTGCCGATTGGCACGACCGCGGCGGTATCGTCACCATCTGCTGGCACTGCGGCTCCGATTTCAGCGGAAGCTGGACGGAATCCATGAATACCGAGATTACCGATTGGGACAAGGCTCTTACCGAGGGTACTCCCGAATATGAAAAGCTTATCAAGGGTATGGACAAGGCTGCTGCGGCTTTGAAAGAGCTTAAAGATGAGAATATCCCCGTGCTTTGGAGACCGTTCCACGAATTTGATGGTGCATGGTTCTGGTGGGGCAAGGGCGGCGCAGAGAATTTCAAAAAGCTCTGGATAATGATGTACGACCGCTATACAAATTACTGGGGACTCGACAACCTCATCTGGGTGCTTGGCTATTCGGGCAACGGCAAGGGCTATGAAAGCTGGTATCCCGGCAACGAATATGTGGACATTGCAGGTGCGGATTCCTATACCGACGGTGCAAACAGCAATCTGTACAAAAATGTGAGCAAGGTCGTGGGCGACAAAATGCCGATATGCTTCCACGAATGCGGACGTATCCCGACAGCCGAACAGCTTGAAAAAGCTGACGCGGACTGGGTATGGTTTATGACGTGGCATACCGAATACATTACGGACCATAACGATACCGACGCTTTGAAGAAAATATACAATGACAAATATGTTATAACCCTTGATGAACTGCCCGATTTGTATTAAGGCAATGCCGTGCTTATGGCGTTTGTGAGGGAGAGCTAAAACGTATCTCCGTGGGGGAAAGACCGTAGTGTTCCCTTATCTTTCTGCTCATATCATTTGCGCAGCAGAAGCCAGTAACATCGGCAATATCCCCGAATTTCATCGCCGTATATCGGATAAGCTCACAGGCTCTCGTGCAGCGGATATGGGTCAGATATTCACAGGGAGACATTCCCGTTTCCGCCTTGAACGCGTGGGCAAGATACCCCTCGCGAGCGTGAATACGTCCTACAAGGCGGTCACCGTTGACGGGAACACGGTCAATAAGGACGAGGGTACGGTATGGCGCGGTTTGGGCGTTGTAACGGGCAACAACTCCTCCCGTCTGCTTATGGACTACAAAACACAAAATCCCGACGCGTATTGGGAGATAATGAACCTGTTGTTCAAGCCCGATTACGGCGCAGGACTTTCCCACGTTAAGATTGAGTTTGGCACGGACGTCAATTCTTCCTCGGGAACGGAGCCTTGCATAATGCGTTCCGCAGACGAGGCGGCGGACGTTACAAGAGGAGCAGGCTTTATGTTTGCGGCAGACGCTCTTGTCCATAAACCCCGACATTACTGTTGACCTGCTGCGCTGGGGCGAGCCGAAATGGGTCACGGACGCATTTGCCGAGTCACAGGAAAAAGGCTTTGAAGCGAGATACAAATGGTACAAGGCGGCTATCGACGGGGCGTTTGATACCTATGGAATGAAGTTCACCCACATCAGCGCCGACGGCAACGAGCCGGATAAGATAGATACCGACTGGATAATCTACTTTGCGGACAGGCTGGAAAACGAGACAGATGAGCGTTACGACTACGGCACAATAAAGATAGTTGCTTCGGACGAGGTAGGCTCATGGAATATCGCCGAGGAGATGATGAAAAACGAAGATTTGAGAAATGCCGTTGACGTTCTGGGCGAGCATTACAACACATGGGCAAGCGAAAGTGCAAAGCTGCTGAACAAGACCTACGGCAAGGAGCTGTGGTACACCGAGGGCATTGCTCCTGCGATAATTTCCCGTCTGGGTGTAACAAGCAACGGCAGCGGAATTAATGGAACTAACGGTGCTTTGGACGTATGCAACAGAGTCATAAATGGCTATTACAACGGCAGAATGACGATGTATGAGTATCAGCCTGCAGTAGCTGCGTACTATTCGGGAGCAAAATTCTTCCCGAAATCCTTGATAAATGCGCAAAATCCGTGGAGCGGCTATTATGAAGCCGACAGCGGAATATGGACTTCGGCGCATTTCACCCATTTCATCAAAAACGGCTGGAGATTTATCGACAGCGCTTGCTACGGCGACGGCAAGGAAAACCACGCTATTTCCGAGACCACCAACAACTACATGACCGTTACCGACACGGAAACGGGGGATTACTCCATCATAATTTGCAACGACAGCGAGGAGCAGAGAAACTACACCTTTACCCTTGAAAATATGAAGCTTGGGGACGCTCCCTTCACAATTTGGGAAACAAGAGGTTCCGACGAGGGGCAGGCTTTTGATGAGAATTATTTCAAGAATATTGGAACTTTCCGTCCTGTTGAAGCTGACGGAAAATATTCCCATTCCATTGAGGTAAAGCCTTATTCCATAGTTACCGTTACCACCCTTGACAAGACCGCAGATACCTCCGTTTACAGCTGCAAGTATGAGGATATCCCACTTGACATCAACTATTCGGACGATTTTGAATACTCCGACAAGTTTCTCTCCGCAAGAGGAAACGCACCCCTTTACACCACCGACCAGGGCGGTGCATTCGAGGTCGCAGAGGTTGACGGAAACAAGGTGCTTATGCAGATGATAAACGCCGAAAACAAGCCTACCGACTGGCGTTTGAGGGGTACTCCAAATCCTATCACTTCTCTTGGTGACGACCGATGGGCTAACTATTCGGCAGAGATAAGCTTCAAGCTTGACGGAGATAAATCGGATAATTACGTTTCATTTGGCGTGCGCTATCTTACGTCTGAGCTGGACGCATGGTCTGCGGAAAACGGATACAGCCTGAAGGTTTATCCCAGCGGATACTTTGAGCTGAAGAAGAACACCGAAGCCGTGCAGAAGGGGAATATTGATAATTTTGCCGCTTCCGAATGGCATGCGATAAAGATAACCGCCGCAGGAAATCATATTGCCGCAGAGCTTGACGGCACGGAAATTGCCGCATTTGACGATGAGTCGGGCTATGCACATTCGGGACGAATTTCAATCGGCAGCGGACTTTACGGCAATATTTTCGACAACTTGAAAATATCTCCTGTGGACGGCTGCAAGCCTGTCATCACAAGAGTGGACGACCACGAACCCACCGTTACCTATAACGGCAATTGGGACAGAAAGGTTCCCGATGATTATATCCATTTCAACCGCACACGCTCCAAGGCGGACATAACCGAGGAGGACACAGAAGAAAAGAGCATGGAATTCAGCTTTGAGGGCAGTCATTTCGCACTTATCGGCAAGACTCCCGAATGCGGCTTTGATGTGTACGTTGACGGAAATCTGCTTGAAGCAGCGGAAACAAAGGGCGTAAAGGCTCGTCAGTGCTTCTATTCCGCAGATGTTCCCGACGGAAGTCACGATGTAAAAATAGTTGTGACAAGCGGAAGATTTGCTGCTGATGTTATCGAATACTGATTATTTAAACAAAAATATAACCGCATACGGAAATCAAATCCGTGTGCGGTTGCTTTTGTTATACTATGATATGTTATCGGATACCATAAAAAGATTTCCGATATCATACTTCGTGAAGTGAAGCGCCGTAAATAACGGAACGCGCTTTTCCGTTATGCTTTGCTTCGTAAAGGGCAGAATCGGCAAGCTCAAAGTTGAGCAAATAAAATTTATAATTAATTATACCTCATTGCCTAAATTTAGTCAAGTCGCAGCAACTGAAAATATTGTCGCTGATTATGCTGTGCAGCCTGCTTGCCAAGTCATTAGGGATATTTGCATAAAAATACTTGTAAACCAAAATAAAATATGGTATAATCTATATACTTCTGTATGTCAGATACGCAGGTGAAAAGGACGTATTTTTTACGGAACAAACAAAAAATAAGGAGAATTCTTATGATTTATACAAACCCCGTAGTCAAGGGCTTTTACCCCGACCCCAGCGTATGCAGAGCAAACGGCAAATATTATATGGTATGCAGCTCGTTTCAGTATTTCCCCGGCGTCCCTCTTTTCGAGAGCGAGGACCTTGTGAACTGGAAGCAGATAGGTCACGTCCTCACACGGAAAAGTCAGGTCATGCTTGAAAAGATAAACAGCTCGGGCGGCGTTTTTGCGCCTACTATCCGTTACAACAACGGACGATTTTACATGGTTACCACAAACGACACCACTCATGAGAATTTCTACGTTTACACCGACGACATTTACGGCGAATGGTCTGAGCCTATCACGGTAAAGCAGGGCGGAATAGACCCCTCCCTCTACTTTGAGGACGGCAGAACTTTTTTCATGAGCAACGGCTGTGACGATGACGGCGTTGACGGCGTTACACAGTGCGAGATAAACATTGAAACGGGCGAAAAGCTGTCCGCAAGCAAGTGCATCTGGCATGGCTCGGGTGGACGTTATCTTGAAAGCCCTCATATGTATAAGATAGGGGATTACTACTACCTCATGGCTGCCGAGGGCGGCACGGAGTACGGTCATATGATTACCTATGCACGGTCAAAGTCGGTGTGGGGTCCCTTTGAGAATTACCCGAAAAACCCCGTGCTGACAAACCGCAACAAAGCGCCGTTCATCATTCAGGGCATAGGCCACGGCGACCTTATCGAGGACTATAACGGCAATTGGCACATTGCCTGCCTCGGCTTCCGTCAGATACATATGTGGATGCCTTACCACAATCTCGGACGTGAGGTTTTCCTCATTCCCGTACAGTTTAACAGTGACGGCTGGTTTACCGCAGGCACGGACGGCACCTGCGCGGAAAGCTACGAAATTGAGGGGGATTTTGCGCAGAATTTCAAGAAAAATTACACCCTTGAAAATACCGATTGGAACATCGACTGGTGCTATCTCCGTCACCCGAAGCTTGAAAATTATGAGCTTTCCGAAAGCAAGGCAGTCCTGCACGGAACGGATATCACCCTTGACGATACCGATTCTCCCACGTTTATCGGCATACGCCAGAGAGATTTCGGATTTGAACTTTCGGCTGACGTTACCGTTGACGGGGGAGAAGCAGGCGTTACCGTTTATATGTGCGAGGACGAGCATTACGAAGTGGCTCTCCGCAAGACAGACAGCGGTTTTGAAGCGGTGCTGAAGCTGAATATCGGCGGCATAAAGCATATCCAAACCGCCGTGCCGATAAATTCTGGCAGCGCAAAGCTTAGAATAGCTGCCGACAACCTTTTCTATAACTTCTATGTTGGCGATACCCACCTGGGCTGCGGACAGACAAAGTACCTCACCAGCGAGGTCTCGGGCGGTTTTACGGGCGTTGTTATCGGAATCTATGCCGTCAGCGGAAATACAGCGGAATTTGAGAATTTTACCCTTGATTATTCGGATAATCAGTAAATATCAGTTTGGCTGAATGATTTATTATTTATAACGGGCGGATAATATCCGCTCCTACAAAATGGCTTAAATGCGTCATTTCACAGTAGGGGCGGCTATTAGCCGCCCGTTACTATTATTGGTTATCGACATACATTTTTATTCATGGTGAAGCGCATCAACAGGCTTTAGCTTTGCCGCCTTTATTGCAGGATATACCCCAAAGCCGCCGCCTATAAGCAGGCACACGGCAAGTACCGCAAGGTACAATTTAAAGTTGAATACAAATCCGCTGCCTGTTATTATACATATTAAAAAGGATATCACCGCTCCCGAAGCTATTCCGAACAGACCGCCCAAAAGCGAGAGCATTTCCGACTCAAACAGGAACTCGGCAATTATCACGAAATTGTCTGCGCCGATAGATTTTTTTATGCCTATCTCACGGGTGCGCTCGCTTACCGACACAAGCATGACCGTCATGATGGATATCCCCGAAACAATAAGGCTTACCCCTGCGACTGCCGACAAAGCAAGTGAGGCTATCGAAAAAATGTTGTTCATCTTCTCCTTTTGGCTCAGCAGGTTATCCACCGAATAATCGTCGGACGCAAGAACAGTTTCGACCCGTTCCGTTATCATATCGCTTTGTGAAGGGTTTTCGACTTTAACGGTTATTTGGTCAAAGCTGTTTCTGCCAAGCTCCGCCTGCATAACGGAATAAGGGATATACACAAAATCCGGAATAAAGCCGCCCAGCATATTTTGCAGGGTGTTCACGCCGTTTTTTACAACGCCAATTATTTCAAATTCCTCCGCTTTTCCGCCTAAATTTAGGGTAAGGGTTTTCCCCACGATATTTGTCCTTTTGTACTGCTTTGAAGCAATTGCCTCGTCAATTACGCATACGTTGCTTTTTAGGGAAATATCCCCTCTGTTGATAAGCCGCCCGTGGAGTATCTCAAGGTCGATAACGTTGTCTGCGTCCTCGTTTACTCCCCACGCCATGCATCTGATACGGCTGTCCTTTATTTTCCCGTCGGTTATGCAGCTTATAAGGGGCATAGCATTTGCAATGTCGTCCAGCTCTTTTATCTTTCCCAGCTCGTTTTCGGTAAGCTTGCCCACTGCACCCGACTGCACCGAGACCACCAGACTGTCCATGCCCATGCCCGAAAGCTCGCTGTTTATGGAAGCCCTGCCAACCTCGCCTATGGAGGATACTATTATAACCGACATTACCCCCACGGCAATGCCCGTAATTGTCAACAGAGAGCGCATTTTATTTATAAAAAGGCAGCGAAATCTTGTTCGGAGTATCTCAATCATGGCTGCCTCCAAGCTTTACAGTATCGCCGTTTTCCACAAGCTCGTCTATTTCAACGATATGCTCCGTATCGGAAATTGGCGTCTTTATCTCAACGCCGCTGCTAAGCTCCGCACCTGTTTCGACATACTTTTTTTCAGCCTTGCCGTTGTTGAAAATGTATACATATTCGCCGCCGCTGTCCTGCTGTACGGCTTCGTAGGGGACAATGTTCATCACATACGGCTCCGATGTCGCAAGCTTGACCGACGCAGTGTAGCCGTGCTTTAGGGAATTATCGGGCTCGTCTATCTTTATCGTGACCTCTACCGCCGTCTGATGTACGCTGCCGCTCTGGACTTTAGTTGCCGTTTCTGCAATTTTTTCCACAAAGCCCGTATAACTCTTACCGGGAAAAGCGTCCCCCGTTATCTCAGCCTTTTGCCCTTCCGAGACCTTGCTGATATCCTTTTCGGGAACGTATATCTGCACGGACATGGTTTCGTCCCGATAATTTTTCGTTATCGACCCCGACAAGGACAGGCTGTCCGTATGCTCGACCTTTTCCACCTCAACAGCGGTCGCTGTGGGTACGGTATCGAGAACAAATTCGGGTACGGCAAGCAGTCCTGCGGTCATTGCTCCGCAAATAATCATCGTCCAAACGGCTTTTTTTGTATCCATAATATAATCCCTTCCTCGGCAATATTTATATAAAATTTTATATAAATAGTTTGGCTGATAAAAAGGATTTTATTACATTATAAAATAAAAAACCGTAAGCTGCGCATTTACGCTTCTTACGGTTTTGATATGGTGCGAGTAATGGGACTTGAACCCATACGTCAAAGACACACGCCCCTCAAACGTGCCTGTCTGCCTATTCCAGCACACTCGCATATCATATTCATTTTTTCGACTTTATTATTATATCACGCCACATTAAGCTTGTCAAGCTTTTTACAAAAATATTTATTAATTTTTTGTAAATTACCTTAAACCCATTTGACTGCACAAATTTTGAATCATTGCACCAAAATTTTAACCGTAACTATTGAATAAGCAATAAAAGTGTGGTATAATTTTCACAACAGAAATATTTTACGCCGAAAGGAGGATTTTTTATGGCAATTGAACCTATCGGTACAGGCATAATGCAGGGCTTTTCGGACGCTTCCTACGGAATGGGCGTTTACCGCAGAAACAGCCTTGGCAAGACGCTCGGCGCGGAACAGGACGGCTACGCTGCAAAAATCGGCAAGGACGGCGAAAATGCCGAAAAATTGCCCGGCGGCAAGGTCTCGGACGAAGCTGATAAAAAGCGCCGCTTCGATTCATTTGAATGTCAGACCTGCAAAAACAGGCGTTATCAGGACGGTTCCGATGATTCGGGGGTGTCGTTCCAGACTCCTACAAAGGTCGACCCCAAGGCGGCAGGCGCAAGAGTACGAAGCCACGAGCAGGAGCATGTCAGCAGAAACCGTTCAAAGGCGGAGCGCGAGGGCGGCGAGATAGTTTCCCAGAGCGTGACTATACACACGGGTATCTGCCCCGAATGCGGTAAAATTTACGTTTCGGGCGGCACAACGAGAACTACCACAAGAAGCGGAAATGACAGCGATAAATTCAATGTGGGAATGTCCGACCCGTCGCAGGGAAAAGGCGGAATACTTGACGCGGCAGGATAACTTAACAGGCTGCAAGTGCATGGATTTGTGCTTGCAGCTTAATTTTTTTTGTGTGAAAATTATAAAAAAATGCAAAAACCCCCTTGTTAAATGGATTTAAATGTGTTATAATGTTAAAAATAGAACATTTGTTGTGCGTTGCACACCGATATGGAGTACGATGCCTGCTGTGATACATGGAGGGTTTGTTATGCACCTTTTTGAAAAAACTGTAAGCTCCGAGATGATATTCGACGGAAAGATCATAACCGTGAAAAAGGATAAGGCGGAGCTTGAAAACGGCGAGATAGTCAACCGTGAGCTTGTTGTTCACCCCGGCGGAGTATGCATCGTGCCCGTGAATGAAAAGGGCGAGATACTTATGGTAAAGCAGTTCCGCTATCCGTTCGGTGAGGCGCTTCTGGAGATACCTGCTGGTAAGCTGGAATTCGGCGAGGATCACCGCGAGGCAGGTCTGCGGGAACTTCGTGAGGAAACGGGCGCGGTATGCGAAAAATTCGAGTATTTGGGAGTTTGTTATCCCTCTGTTGCATATCTTACCGAAAAAATCCATATGTATCTTGCAACGGGGCTTTCCTTTGAAAATCAGGACTTGGACGACGACGAGTTCCTCGACGTGCTGAAAATCAAATTCGAGGACGTGCTGAAAATGATAATGGACGGCGAAATACCCGACGCAAAGACCCAGTGTGCGGTTCTTAAAGCGGCACGTATTCTCGGAAAATAAAAAATCGGCAGCGTTCAAGCTGCCGAAGAGAAAATGTAAATTTACAGGTTATACCCGATAATATGCTCAAAGACCTGCTTCCTCAGCTTCAGCCTCAGCCTGCATCTGCTCGATGTGACGGGTGTAAGCGTCGAGTATCTGTTCCTCGATAAGCTTGCGAGCTTCGGGAGAGATAGGGTGAACGATATCTCTGAAAATGCCGCTCTCGTCCTTTCTGCTGGGCATAGCAACAAACAGTCTTTCATCGCCCTGTACTACCTTTATGTCATGCACTGCAAGCATATTGTCAATGGTAATGGAAATTACTGCGCGAAGTCTGCCCTCAGGTATAATTTTTCTGATTTTAATGTCTGTGATGTTCATTTTAGTGTCCTCCTTGATAATTGACATTTGTGATATACTTTTTACAAACCTATTATTGAACATTGAATGGTAAAATATTCAGTATTTAACAAAAATTTTTGCTTACAATATATATCACTGTCCTATATTATAGCAGGTTTTTCTTAACTAAATCTGAAACAAAAATATGCGGGGTGTATTTTTTGAATAAACAATTTTTTAACAAGTGTCGTCATATTCATTTTATTGGCATCGGCGGCAGCGGTATGTACCCTCTTGCGCAAATTCTCCACGGCCGCGGATACTACCTTACAGGCTCGGATAATAACGAGACCGAAACGCTTCAAGCGGTCAGAAACATGGGTATTCCCGTTTTTCTCGGTCAGCGTGCCGAAAATATCGAGGGAGCCGAACTTATCGTTCACACGGCTGCGATTATGGCGGATAATCCCGAGCTTATTGCGGCAAAGGCAAGCGGCGTTCCCGTGTTGGAAAGAAGTGAAATGCTGGGGATAATTACCGAGGAGTTTGATAATGCGATATGCGTAAGCGGTACTCACGGCAAGACCACCACCACTTCAATGATAACCCAGATATTGGTTGAAAGCGGCTTGGACATAAGCGCGGTAATCGGCGGAAAGCTCCCACTTATCCATGGCAGCGGACGTTCGGGCAGCAGCGATATTATGGTGTGCGAGGCGTGCGAGTTTCAGGACCATTTCCTTAATCTGTCGGTGGATACGGCGGTTATTACAAATGTTGACGAGGACCATCTCGACTATTTTAAAAATCTTGACAATATTATCAAATCTTTCCATAAATTTTGCGAAAACGCCAAAAAGGCGGTCATTGTCAATGGCGATGACGCAAATTCCATGAAGGCTGTCGAGGGTATAACGGGCAAGAAAATCATTACCTTCGGCTTTGACAGTAAGAATGATTATTACGCCGACAACATCGAGCTTGCAGGCTTGGTAACGGGCTTCGACGCGTACTGCGGCGGTAAAAAGCTTGGCAGGGTAACGCTTAACGTGGCAGGCAGGCACAACGTTTTGAACGCCCTTGCGGCAATTGCGGCGGCGGAGAACTGCGGCGTGCCGTTTGACGGTATAACCAAGGCTCTGTTCAATTTCCGCGGCGCAGGCAGACGGTTTGAAAAGTACGGCGAGGTCGGCGGCATAACCGTTGTGGACGACTACGCTCACCACCCTGCGGAGATAGCGGTTACCCTCAACGCGGCGGTAAAGCTTGGCTACAAGCGGGTTTGGGCGGTACACCAGCCGTTTACATTTTCAAGGACGGCTCTGCTGCTCGATGATTTTGCAAAGGCGCTTTCCATTGCAGACAAGGTGGTTCTGACCTCTATCATGGGCAGCCGCGAGAAAAATACTTTGGGCATACACACAAAGGCTCTTGCGGACAAAATTGAGGGAAGCGTTTACTTTGACGAGGAGGAGCATGACCCCAACTTTGAACTGACGGCGCAGTATGTTGCGGAGCACGCCGAAGAGGGCGATTTGATAGTTACCTTGGGCTGCGGAGACATAAACAAAGTTGCAAGAAGAATATTGGAAATTCTGGATGAAAAATACAACCGATGAAAGGACGGCAATGCTATGAACGATAAGGAAAAACGTGTTTTTGAATATATCAAGGAAAGAATGGAGGACGGTTTTGCGCCGTCGATACGGGAGATTTGCTCGGCTTTGGACATACGCTCCACCTCTACCGCCGCAAGATATGTCAACACCCTTGTTTCCGAGGGATATCTTGAAAAGGTGGACGGCTGCAACCGTGCAATAAAAATCGCAGGCAGGGGTGCGACCAAGATACCCCTTGTAGGTACGATAACAGCCGGTCAGCCTATTACAGCGGTCGAGGACATTACCGATTATATAAATTTCCACCAGCAGAAAAATTATTCGGGCGAGCTTTTTGCCTTGAAGGTGCGCGGCGAAAGTATGATAAATGCGGCTATTCTTGACGGCGATATCGTTGTTATCGAGAAATGCTCCACCGCGAGAAACGGCGAGATCGTGGCTGCTATGGTAAACGGCGGCGAGGCGACGGTCAAGACCTTTTATAAGGAGAACGGTCATTACCGTCTCCAGCCCGAAAACGACACAATGGACCCGATTATTGTGGACGAATGTGAAATTATCGGCAGAGTTGTGTCTGTTATCAGATATATCTAAGGAGAAAAAATGAATTATTACGGTCAATATAACCCAAATCAGATGTATTATCCGCCGAATTTTGAGGTTCCCTACGAGGAAAAGCGGAAAATCAGGCATAACTACAATGTGATAGGAATTACCCTGCTTTCCCTTGAAGTGCTGATATTGGTAGTTTGCTCTGTCGCATATGACTTGCTGGATACTTTTGGTATGCTCTCTGACGAGACCCAAGACGGAATGTCGGTTTACGGCTTTTGGGAGGTCGTCGCAGGCGGATATTTTCCTGCGCTTCTGGCAATTGCCGTATTTATCGGCTACTGCCTTTTTGCAAGGTATAACCCGAAGGAGCTTTTTTCCGTCAGATGTGTAAAAGCAGGGGAGACGGCAAAATACGTGGTATTGGTGCTTTTTTGCCAGCAAATATCCATGATATGCACTATTTTTATATCGCTTTTTCTGAATTCCCTCGGACTTGAGGTTGCGGGGCTTAACTATGTTTTGGAGCATAAGCCGTCGGTGTACGCAGCCGATATTTTCGGCGCGATAGTTCTTGCACCCATAGGCGAGGAGCTTATTTATAGGGGAATTGTCCTGCGCTGCTCGGCTAAGGTAAGCCAGCGGTTTGCCATATTCTTTTCGGCGTTCATTTTCGGAATAATGCACGGTAACCCCTACCAGTTCGTTTTGGGATTTCTCATAGGCATACCCTTGGCGATTATCACGATAAAGACAGGCTCTATTGTTCCTGCTATAATTTGCCATATGGTAAATAACGCTGTCGCTTCAATTCCGCAGATAGTGGAGTACTTCAACGATGACGCGTCCTATGCGGTGAACTGGATAATGCTGCCTATATTCCTTGTTTTGGGTGCAGTCGTGCTGTTCTCGATGGTATCCAAGCGGCAGCTTACGCTTCCCGAGTACACGATACACCACAAAAAACGTACCATGCCCATTCTGGTCACTTCATGGAGCATGATAGTTGTTTTCGTTATTTACGCATTTAACCTGTTAATAAGCGTTCAGCCAATTGCACAGTAATTTTTTCCGTCTGTAAAGGTGAATTTTACGGACGGAATTTTGTGTATATTTGTCAAAAAAATCGCATTTTTCTGAAAATTTCAGCAAAAGTATTGTAATAGAGCTAAAAAGGAATTATAATGATAATGTATTTGCATTTTTAAATTTGAACGGAGGTTTATTTTGGAAAACGCACAGATAACCTTGAAATTCAGTCCAAAAACCTTTTTGTATAACAAAAGGCTTTATATTTTTGCTTTCTTTATTCCGATGATAATTCTTTTTGTTTCCTACGCGATATTCGGAATATACCCTTTCGGAGACGAGTCGGTGCTTGTCCTCGACCTGAACGGTCAGTACGTTTACTACTTTGAAAACCTCAGAGACGCTTTCTGGGGCAGGGGAAGCCTTGTGAACAGCTGGAGCCGCAACCTTTCGGGCGAAATTATCGGCATTTACGCCTACTACCTTGCAAGCCCGTTCACGCTGGTGGTCATGCTTCTGCCGCGGTCTATTATGCCGTTTTCTCTGCTGATAATGCAGATGTTGAAGGTGGGTACGGCTTCGGTAACGTTCTGCTATTTCCTGCGGCGTTCAAAGCGCACATCTCCCCACACGTCGCTGATTTTTTCCATGCTGTACAGCCTTATGGCGTATATGATAGTTCAGCTCATGGACCCGATGTGGCTTGACGGTCTGATTTATCTGCCGATAATCTGCCTTGGCATAGAAAGGCTTGTCAACAACGGCAAGTGGCTTGGCTTCATCATTCCACTTGCGCTTATGTTTATTGCCAATTTCTATATCGGCTGGATGATAGCGATTTTCTGCTGCGTATATTTTCTGGTGTACTATTTCTTTGTTTCCGAAGAAACAGTACCATTCAAATTCAAGCATTTCTTCCTTTCGGGGGTGAAATTTGCCTGCGGAGGCGTGCTTGCGGCAATATGCTCGGCATGGCTGCTTATTCCGCTTTATTACAGCCTCAGTCTCGGAAAATTCGAGTTTTCAACGCCGAATTACGACATGAAGACCCAGTTCGATTTTATCGACTTTTTCGTAAATCTGCTGCCGAATGTGTATGACACCTGCCGCCCCGAAGGCTCGCCCGTGGTGTACTGCGGAATTATCACGATACTGCTTATTCCGCTTTACTTTATGAACACCAACATCAAGCTTAGAAACAAGATAGGCTTCGGCGTGCTGGCGCTTACGGTCATTCTTTCAATGTATCTTTCCACGGTAGACATTGTCTGGCACGGCTTTCAGGTACCCAACTGGCTGCCTTACCGTTACTCCTTTACGTTCAGCTTTGTGCTGCTCATCATGGCTGCGCAGGCGTTTGAGCGCATTGAGGGCATAACCTTCAAGGAGATAGGCGGAGTGTTTTTACTGCTTGCGGTGTACGTGTTCTATATAGACAAGCAGGACCTTGAAAGGGTAAATATTCTTGCGGTGGTATGGTTTACCGTGGTTATGGGTGCGATATACGCGCTGCTGCTGTATATGCACAAGAAATATTACAAGGTAAAACCGATACCCATTGCGGTTGCGATATTCCTGCTTGTGGAGCTGACCATAACCTCGTCGTATACAATGTACCAAATCGACAATGACGTGACATACTCCAAATACAGCTCCTACAACAGATATATAACCCTCGGAAGAAACACAGTAAACAAGATTTATGACATGGACGGGGACACATACAGAATTGAGAAGGATTTCCAGAGAACTGTAAACGACGCTCTTGCTTTCGGTTCATACGGACTTGCACACTCAAGCTCTACGCTGAATGCCGCGCCAATACAGCTTTTGCGTAAGCTGGGCTTTTCCTATGGCGGTCACTATATAAGGTATAAGGGCGCGACCTATGTTACAGACGCGATTTTCGGCATAAAGTACGTTATGGAAAAGGGCAATGCCAAGAGCGGAGAGGATACGGAGCTTGAAATTGCAACATCCAAGCATTACAATGATATAGTTCTTGCAAACGGCGACAGCAAAGAGGTCATGTACGTTTACGAAAATCCCTACGCGCTGCCAATCGGTTTTATGGCGGATAACGCTATTGCCGATGTAAGCTTTGAGTCGTGGGAAAATCCTTTCGAAAATCAGAATATGCTGCTTTCCGCGCTGCTTTCCGACGAGGAGCAGGATTTCTTCACAAGAATTGACATTGACGATATCGTTCCCGAAAATGCAAAGCCCTCCACATACGGCACTCATAACAAGTATGTGCCCAGAATTGAGGGGCAGAACTCTCATATTGAGTTCCTGTTCACGGCGCCTACCGAGGATATGATATATATGTACTTCCCGTCACAGTATGAGCGCAAGATAAATCTCTGGCTCAACAAGGAGTTTGTGGACTACTACTACGAGGGCGGAAATATGGTTATCCACCCCTTGGGACGGTTCAGCGAGGGCGAGGAAATCTCGCTCATCACCACCATTACCGAGGAGAAAAACGAGGTGCTTTTCAAGGAGAACTACATCTATTACCTCAACGAGGAAATGTTCCGAAACGCCATTGACGAGCTTAAGCAGCAGCCCCTTGAGATCGAGTCCTTTAAGGAAAACCACATTAAGGGTACGGTTACTGCCAAGGAGGACGGCATACTTTTCACCTCAATTTCATGGGAGCCGGGCTGGACAATATATGTTGACGGTGAAAAGACCGAGCCTGTGGAGCTTGTGGACGCGCTTATCGGCATACCCATGACGGCGGGCACTCACACGGTTGAAATGAAGTTCTTCCCCAAGGGCATGAAGGTCGGCATGGTGCTTTCCCTTGCAGGCTTGATAGTGCTGATAATTATAGGCATCTACGAGCGGAAAAACCGCGCTATCCTGCTGAACAGGCTTTATGAAGTATAATATCGCAAAAAAACAGTCCGTATGACTTCGGTTTCATACGGACTGTTTTAGTATTATTCCCATTTGAAAAATATTACCGAAAGAGTGGAGCAGACGACTGTCACGAAAGCCATAACGGCGATTGGCAGCCATATATTTTCCATGGGTGCGTTGAGGGACGTTGCTTTCATCAGCTCTATTCCTTGAGTCAGGGGGAATACGCCTACGATTTTTCGCATTACCTCGGGCATTACTTCTATCGGAAGGGTCGTGCCCGAAAAAATCAGCATTGGGAAATAAAGTATGCTCGCAATAACTCCTGCCTGCTTGGTGTTTTTGGCAATGCCCCCCACAAGCAAGCCTATGCTCAAAGTTGATACAAGGGTCAGCAGCCAGCTTCCGATAAACGCCGCAGCCGAGCCGTGTATGGGAAAACTCCAGAATATTGCGGTTGCGGCAAGCAGCGTAAGCATGGATACAAGCGCGTACAGCATAAAAACAGCAAGCTCTGCGGCAAGCAGCAGCACGGGACTCATGGGTGTAACGCGGTACCGTTTAAGTATCTTCCGCTCACGTAATTCGGACACGGTAATCGGCAGACCCATCAAGCCTCCCGCACAGCCCGAAATTGCGCACAATGCACCGAAGGATTGCTCTGCAAATGTGTAGTCCGCACCGTCAAAAGCAGGCTTCGACTTGTAGATTATCCCCAAAACCGCAAGCACCGCCAAAGGCATAAGCACGGCGAAAATCACCATGTTCATATCACGCAGGCTAAGCTTTATTTCGTTTTTCAGCATGGTAAAAAATGCTTTCATGCAATATCCTCCTCGTCCGACAGCATAAGGTATGCGTCCTCAAAATTATCGCAGCCGCACTGCTTTTTCGCTTGTTCCACCGTTCCGCAGAACACGGCGTTACCTTTTTTCAGGATGCAAATTTCATCGCACAGCGCTTCCACCTCGTCCATAAAATGCGATGTAAGAAAAATCGTCAGACCTTGCTTTTTCAGCTCCTCAAGAGTTTTCCATACACCGCGGCGCGCTCTTGCGTCAAGACCCGTTGTAAGCTCGTCAAGAAAAACAAGCTTCGGGTCGGGTATCAACGCCAGAACGATGAAAAGCCGCTGACGTTCGCCTCCCGACAGATTTTTTACGTATCTGTTAAGCTTATCGCCAATTCCGAAACGTTCGCACAGCTGCTTCCAATCCGCAGGCGCTTTGTAAAGGCAGGCGGTCTCCTCGCACAGCTCCCACACCTTTATCTCGTTTGGGTAGTCGCACTCCTGAAACTGTACGCCCACATTCTCAAACAGCTTGCGGCGGTCTTTTACAGGGTCACACCCCAGCACGGAAACGCTTCCGTCGTCGGCTTGCTTTGTGCCGAGAATACATTCGATAGAGGTGCTTTTTCCTGCACCGTTTGCTCCGAGAAGCCCGAAAACCGTTCCCTCTTTTACTGAAAGGTCTAAGCCGTTCAGCGCTGTTTTTCCTCGGTAGCTTTTTTTCAATCCGTTTACCTTGATAGCTTCATTCATACTTACTCCTCCTTGTTTAACGGACATACCGCACGAAGCTCGATATATCCGCGCTCACCTCTGGGTTCAAGCTGAATTCGCGGATTGGAGTCGTCCCAGCGGTATCCAATAAGCGCAGGGTCATATTTATCCATAGAATACTGAACAGCCGTAATGGCGTCGCAGTAATCTTCTTCGAGAAATGGCTCTCCCTGAAAAACCAGATATTCCGCAGACGGAAGGGTGATAACATCGAAGCCGTCGGGAATTACGCCGTCGTAATCCGTTTCGACCTCCACGCCCTGAACGTAGGTCGAGGTGTAGGGCTTTTTGTACTGCTCGGGCAGCCACAGGCACACAGGCTCGCCGCACAGCGAGTCCATGCTGGTGAGTATGCCCCACACATCGCAGCCGACTTCTGAGCAGTAATCAAAATAGTCCTCCGCGCTTATGCCGCGCTTGATGATGACCTTTCGCTCGGGCTTGCGCATAAGCTGGACAAACAGGCTTTGTACTTCTTTCACGTCAATGCACTCCTTTCTGAGTTCGCGAAATTTTACTCCATAGGGAATGAAAAGGGGGATAGGCACCTTTGTACGGGTGTATTCGCCGGGGTTGCAGCCGAACTCCTTGAAGAATGCGCGCTGGTAGCCGTCAACGCTGCCGAAGCCCGTGTCGTAGGCTGCGTCGATAACGCGGTATCCACCCTGCTTCAGCTTAACAGCCGAGCGTGAAAGCCGCAGGCGGCGAATGTACTCCGACGGCGACAGACCCGTGTGCTGCTTGAAAAGTCTGTACGAATGCCACGGTGAAAACAGCGCCGCCTCGGAGAGGTCTGCAAGCGTTATTTCTTCGTTCAGATGCTTGTCGATATATTCCTGCATTCTCTGGACAGCCGATATTTGTTCGTTCATTTTATCACAGCCTTTCATACCCTTTACTTACGATTATACTCGCGGAGTAAATGTTTTTCTCGACTTTTTTTGCTGTTTCAAAGCGACCTGCGCAGATATTCCGCCGTGATAGTATGTGCGCTGTCCGCCATTTCCTGCGGAGTACCGGTAAACACTATCTCGCCGCCTGCCGTACCGCCGTCGGGACCAACATCTATAATGTAATCCGCCTGCTTCATCACATCAAGGTTGTGTTCGATAACGATAACGGTGTTGCCCCGCTTTACAAAGCTGTCAAGAAGCTGCATTATGTTTGTGATGTCCGAGGCGTGAAGTCCTGTTGTAGGCTCGTCCAGCACATAAATATTACCCTTTTTGTCGAGATATTTTGCAAGCTTGACACGCTGGCGCTCGCCTCCCGAAAGGGTGGATAGTGGCTGCCCCAGAGAAAGATAGGGAAGTCCCACTTCAAGCATAGCCTTGATAGCCTTGCTTATCTTGCGGTTATCCTTAAAGAATTCGTATGCGTCTTCTGCGGACATATCCAGAATTTCAACTATGTTTTTGCCGTGATATTTATAGGACAGCGCTTCCTCGCTGTAACGTTTTCCGCCGCAGGCTTCGCAGACGGTGGTGACGGGGTCCATGAAAACAAGCTCCGTCACAACTGCGCCTCTGCCTTTGCACACGGGACAGGCGCCCTTGCTGTTAAAGGAGAAAAGCGAAGGGCTTACGCCGTTTTCTTCGGCAATTGCCTTGCGTATATCATCAAAGAAGCCGAGAAAAGTCACGGGCGCAGAACGTCCCGTGGCGGTAACGGGCGACTGGTCAACAAGCACGACCCTGTCGCTGTACTGAGCTGCAAACACATCGCGTATCAGCGAGCTTTTGCCCGAGCCTGCAACGCCCGTAACAACGGTAAGAACATCAAGGGGAATATCCGCCGACACATTTTTCAGATTATGCAGACAAGCTCCCCGAACGGGAAGAAAAGCAGAAGGCTTTCTCGGATTTTTCTTTATTGGAATATTTTCTTTCATAGCGTTTCCCGTCAGCGTGCCCGAAACAAGAAGCTGCTCATAGCTGCCCTGAAACAGTATCTGTCCGCCGTTTTTGCCTGCAAGGGGACCCACGTCGATTACCTCGTCGGCAATTGATATCACGTCCTTGTCATGCTCAACCACAAGAACGGTGTTGCCCTTGTCTCTCAGGCTTTGAAGAAGCTTTGTCATTCGGTATACGTCTCTTGGGTGCATACCCGTGCTGGGCTCGTCGAAAATATACGTCATACCCGTAAGAGCGCTGCCCATGTACCGCACCAGCTTAAGCCTCTGCGCCTCTCCGCCCGAAAGGGACGAGGACTCGCGGTTCATGGAAAGATAGGGCAGACCTATATCTATCATTCGGGTAAGTGACGCCACAAGCGCTTCCGCAACGGTTTTACCCCGTGGGTCGTCAATTCCGCGAAGCACCTCAACAAGCTCCGTAAATTCCATTTCGCACATCTCGTCTATGCTGTACCCCGACACCTTGCAGGAAAGCACCCTTTCGTTCAGCCGCTTTCCGTGGCACGCTGGACATTCATGCTGCTTTACAAGCCTTGCAAGGCGCTGTATGGAATGTTCACTCGACTCGGACGGGTCTTTTTTTATGATAAGGCGCTCCAGATGATTGTATATTCCCTCGACCTGCTTATGCACGCGTTGTCCGCCCTTTTCGTATGCACCGTAAAGCAGCAGATTAAGCTCACGTTCGGAGTAATCCTTCAGCTTTTTGTCGTTATCGAAAAGACCGCTTCCCGTGTACTGCTTCCAGTACCAGTTCCCAACATGGAACGCAGGAAGGTCAACCATTCCCTCGTTCCAGCTTTTTTCCTTGTCAAGCACGGGGCTTATGTCAAGCTCCATGACCTTGCCTATGCCCGAACATTCGGGGCACATTCCGTTGGGGTCGTTAAATGAAAAGTATGAAGCCGTTCCGACGTGAGGCTCGCCGATACGCGAGTAAAGCAGGCGCAGCGCCGCGTACATATCGCTTATCGTGCCCACGGTCGAGCGTGCGTTTCCGCCTAAGCGGCTCTGGTCAACGATTACCGAAGCAGACAGATTTTCAATCAGATCGGCTTTGGGCTTTTCGTATTTGGGAAGCCTTCCGCGCATGAAAGCGGTGTATGTCTCGTTCATCTGGCGCTGGCTCTCGGCGGCAATTGTATCGAAAACTATGCTTGATTTGCCCGAGCCCGATACTCCCGTGAAAACAACGATTTTCCCCTTGGGTACTTCCAGCGAGATATTTTTCAAATTGTTTTGAGTGAGTCCGCGGATAATGATTTTGTCTTGTTTCATGATAAACCCCTCTTTCTATTTCATCATATATAAGTATACACGGGATAAAAAATTTTTCCCGACTTTTTTTGCTGTTTTGTGTTAGGGTAACAATATACTTGCAAAGCCTTTTGAAAAAGGGTATAATAATGTCAGCATGATATGATTATTGTGAAAGGATTCATAAAAATGAAAAAAACATTCTTGGGCATACTTGCTTCCTGCGCTGTGCTGTTTGCGTCCTGTGCATACGAAAGCGACCGAAAACCGTGCAGCGTTTCTTTTTTTGCAATGGACACGTACATGACCGTGACTGCCTATGGTAAAAACGCGGAAAGCGCGTTAAATGACGTATCGGAAAAAATCATAGCGCTTGAAAAAATGTGGTCGGCAACGGACGAAAACAGCGAAGTTTACGCCATAAACAACAGTGGCGGAAAAACCGTTCCAGTCAGCAAGGAGACCGAAGCGCTTATTGAATATGCCTTGGAAATATCCGAAGCAACGGACGGCGCTCTTAACATAACCTTGTACCCTGTTTTGAAAGCATGGGGCTTTACAACGGGAGAATACCGCGTGCCGAGCGATGATGAAATTGCGGCTTTGCTTGAAAATACGGGCTGTGAAAAGGTGCGGCTTGATAGCGGAAGCGTGACGATACCCGAGGGTATGCAGCTTGACCTTGGCGCGGTAGGAAAGGGGTACGCAGGGGATATTGCCGTCAGCATACTGAAAGAACGCGGCGTAAATTCCGCCCTGCTTGACCTTGGCGGAAATATTCAGGCGATAGGTTCAAAGCCCGACGGCACGCCTTGGCGCGTGGGACTGCGAAATCCCTTTGACGGCGGAAGCCTTGCCATGCTGGAAGTTTCGGACTGCGCGGTGATAACCTCGGGGGGATACGAGCGGTATTTCACGGACGAAAACGGAAGCACCTATTGCCACATACTTGACCCCGAAAATGGCAGACCTGCGGAAAGCGGACTTGCCTCCGCAACAATAATCGGCAGCAAGGGAAGGCTTTGCGACGGGCTTTCCACCGCGGTTTTCGTCATGGGTCAGGAAAAGGCGGAACAATTCTGGCGCGGATACGGCGGCTTTGAAATGGTGCTTGTTACGAAAGGCGGAGAGGTTTACATCACCGAGGGCATCGAGGAAAGCTTCACCTTGAACGGGGAATATCCCGACACAAGGGTGAATGTGATAAGATGATAAAAGGCGCAGGAACGGTATCCTGCGCCTTTTGATATGTTTAGCTTCTGTAATCGGTAACGCGCTTTGTTTTTTTCTCGCTTCTAGGGAGAGTTCCCACGGGAACGATAGTGACCTTTGGCGTTACGCCGATACGGGACTTGAACAGCGCCGTTATCTGCTTCGACATCTGCTCAAAGCTTACCCGTCCCTCGCCCTCAACGGTGAGTATCATTATGTCGCGGTTGTTGTCTTCATCGTGAGCAATTGTGATAGTGTACTCGCTTGAAGCGCCGTCAACGTCACGGAGTATCTCCTCCACCTGACTCGGGAACATATTAACGCCGTGTACCTTGAACATATCGTCGCTTCTGCCCTCGATAACGTCAATTCTGGGATAGCTTCTTCCGCATGGGCACTTTTCGGGGATAATTCTTGAAATATCGTGGGTGCGGAAGCGAAGCAGCGGTGCGCCCTCCTTAACAAGAGTGGTTATAACTATTTCGCCCTTTTCGCCGTCGGGAAGCGTCTTGCCCGTTACAGGGTCGATTATCTCAATGTAAACAAAGTCGTCCCAATAGTGGATACCCGTTCCGCATTCGCAGTTGATACCGATGCCCGGACCGTATATCTCGGTCAGACCGTAAATATCGTAAAGCTCTATCCCAAGTCCGTTTTTGATATTTGCGCGCATTTTCTCGCTCCAGCGCTCCGAGCCGAAAACTCCCTTTTTAAGGCATATCTTGTCCTTTAAGCCTCTTTTGTTTATCTCCTCTGAAAGAAGAAGCGCATATGACGATGTTGCGGTAATGACCGTTGATTTCAGGTCTATCATCATCTGAAGCTGCTTGTCGGTGTTGCCCGGACCCATGGGTATAGCCATTGCACCAAGCTTTTCGCAGCCTGCTTGAAAGCCTATTCCTGCCGTCCAAAGACCGTAGCCGGGAGTTATCTGTATCCTGTCCTTTTTGGTAATGCCAACGGTCTCGTAGCAGCGCGCAAACATAGTTGCCCAATCGTCAACGTCCTTTGCTGTGTAAGGAATTATAACGGGCTTTCCTGTTGTTCCCGAGGAAGAATGTATCCTCACCACGTCCTCGTCGGGCACTGCCTGAATACCGAGAGGGTAAGCGTTTCGCAGATCCGCCTTGCTTGAAAAGGGAAGCTTTTCAAAGTCCTCCTGACTGCTTACGCCCGTGATGCCCATGTCCTTGTACATTTTTCCGTAGTAGCTGTCGGTGTTTATCAGCCTTTTTATCTGAGCGTCCACCTGCTTTAACTGAATGTCATTTAACTGCATAGCTTTCTCCAATCTGCTTTCCTGCAAAGAAAGCGCGTTTATTTATTTCGGTAAATTTTTTCGGTACTTTGGTTTCAATCTCTTTCAGAACGGTTTCCGCGTCAATGCCCAGCCTGCCCGTGCCGACGGCTGCACCGAGAATTGCAACGTTAAATATTTTTGCCGAGCCGAGACTTTTGCATATCTCGTCCGCGTTGATGACAACAAGCTCATCCACCTTTTTTCTGAGATATGCGATCATTTCCGTGCCGTCGTAGCCCGTGTCGTGAAGCGATTCGGTAACAGGCTTGACGGGTACGGAATTTACGATAACAACGCCGCCTTTTTTGAGGTAGCAGAGATTTCTTACCGCCTCGGCAGGCTCAAAGGCAAGTATCATATCCGCCTTGCCCATGGGAATAAGCGGAGAAAATGCGTTTTCACCGATACGCACGTGGCTTGTTACCGAGCCGCCGCGCTGCGCCATGCCTATGGTTTCCGCGGAATGTACGGTATTGCCACATTCCATTGCCGATGAAGCGATAAGCTTCGACGCAAGCACCGTTCCCTGACCGCCCACGCCGCAAAGCAAAATGTCCTTATTCATCACCTTCACCTCCGATAGCATTTACGGGGCAGACCTGTGCGCACAATCCGCAGCCCGTGCAGAGACTTGCATCAATGGAGACCCTGCCGTTTACGATAACGGTGGCAGGACAGCCCACTTCCTTTATGCACTTTTTGCAGTTTATGCAGTTGTCGTTTATGCACATTTTCTTTTCGGGCTTGTAAAGCGCAATACATGGCGCCGCAAAAATTATTGCCTTAACGCCTTTTTCTTCCGCACAGCTTTTTACCGTATCAACCGCCTTTGCAAGCTCAAAGGGGTTGACTGTCTCTATCCTTTTAACGCCCATACCTTTGAGTATGTCGGGGATACTTATTTTTTCAACAAAGCTGCCCATCATATTTTTTCCCGTACCGGGGTGAGGCTGATGTCCCGTCATTGCGGTAGTGGAATTGTCAAGGACGCAAAGTATCATGTCCGCTTCGTTGTATACAGCGTTGACAACGCCCGTCATTCCCGAAGCGAAAAACGTGGAGTCACCAATAAAAGCAAAGCTTACCGCGTCTTTTTCCATGTGGTATAAGCCCTGCGCCATGGTCACGCCTGCGCCCATGCAAAGGCAGGTATCCACCATATCAAGGGGCATTGCGTTGCCCAAGGTGTAGCAGCCGATGTCGCCGCAGAAAAACGCTTTTCTGCCCTTCATAGCCTGCTTTACAGCGTAAAATGAAGCCCTGTGAGGACAGCCAGCGCATAAAACGGGTGGTCTGACAGGCAGCGGCGGAATATCCGACAGGTCAATGCCCGTTTCCTCGGCGCTGTCACCGAGAAAAGCTTTCAGCGCCTTTGCTGCGGAGTCGGAGCTGTTTTCACCTGCGGCGGCAATATGCCACGTTGTCTTGCCGAAAATGCTGACGCCAAGCTTGTGTATGCCGGCAACGCGTTGAATTTGGGTTTCTATGTACGGACTAAGCTCTTCAATGCAGAGGACTTCCTCAACCCCATCAAGTGCCGAAAGCACCAGCTTTTCGGGGAAAGGGTAGGGAGTAGCTATCCTGCACACGGTAACATCGTCCCTGTCTTTGAGGTACTCCTTCACATAGGCATAGCTTATTCCCGATGTGAAAACAGCCTTTTTGCCCTTTCCGCAGGCGGTGTTGCGGCTGTATTCGGAAAAATCGTTTCCAATCTCGGGATTTCTTTTTTCTATCATTGCATGGTTTGCAAAGGACAGTTTCGGGAATATCACCCAGCGCTTCGAGTCCTTTACAAATCCCTCGTAAGGCTTGGGGGAGAAGCTTTCATCGAATTCCACGGAAGCGTATGCGTGGCATATTCTTGTGGTGGGGCGGAAGAGTACGGGGGTCTTGTACTTTTCCGAAAAATCAAAAGCTTCCTTTATCATTTCAAAGGCTTCCTCGGGTGAGGACGGGTCAAAAACGGGGATACGGCAGAACTCCGCAAACATTCTGGTGTCCTGCTCTGTCTGGGAGGATATGGGTCCCGGGTCATCGGCAACGACAATGACCATACCCCCCTTTACGCCCACGTATGCAAGAGACATAAGCGGGTCGGCGGCAACGTTCAGACCTACCTGCTTCATGGTGACAAGGCTTCTTGCTCCTGCGTATGAAGCGGCTGCGGCAACCTCGAGAGCGGCTTTTTCGTTTACCGACCATTCAAGGTGAATGTTGCCGTTGTTATATTTTTCAATAGTCTCGATAATTTCCGACGAGGGAGTTCCGGGATAGCCTGCCGCTAAGCTTATTCCTGCCGAAACAGCACCGAGAGCAATTGCGCTGTTGCCCATTATGTATTCTTTTTTCAAGGGACGGCTCACTTCTTTCACAATAAAATATACATAATCATTATACTATCTTTTTGCATTTCCGTCAACAATTTATTTCATATTTACTTATGCTGTCATACTGAAAAATTACATTTGTCATATCAAAATCTGACGATTGGCACTTACAATCGGTGAAAATCGGGTATATAATTTATAGCGTAAAGCAAAACCATTGCTTCCGCTTTTGCCGTACATATGAGAAATGATTTTTCTGCTTGACATCAGAGCAAGGGTGTGCTATAATAAGAAAGCAAACGTTAGTTAGCTTGGTTTGAAATTTAAGGAAGTGCTGATTAAATCTGGTGCGCATATTGCGCAGTCAGATTTTTCGTCAGATTGTATAGAAATTTCGCAGGCATACTGTCGTATGTCAAGAAATTTCTATACAATCTGACGAAAAATATGCAAGCAAGATGCGCGCCAAGCCGTAAGGCGCGATTTAATCAGCGCTTCCTTAAGGATTATTTAATAATTTCCGTGCTACAATGTATTATGCAGAAAAAGAGGTCTTTGAAATGCTCAGAGAAATGCGTGAAACGGATTGGGAAGATATGATGCGTATATATATGCAAAGCATCGAAAAAGGCGATGTGACCTTTGCTGTTGAGCGTCCGTCCTATGAGCAGTGGGATTTGAGCCATATAAAGGAGTGCCGATTTGTATATGAGTCGGACGGGAAGGTTGTCGGGTACACGGTAATAGCCCCCACCTCAAAGAGAGAGGCATATAAAGGCGTTGTGGAGGTAAGCATTTTCGTGGACGAAAATCACCTCAGAAAAGGCATCGGAACGGCGCTTATGAAAAAGCTTTGTGAGGAAACCGAAAAGCTTGGGTACTGGACGTTGTATTCGGCTATCTTTTCGGTAAATACAGCAAGCATAGAGTTGCATAAAAAATGCGGCTTCAGAGTTATAGGATACCGTGAAAATATCGCAAAAGACCGTTTCGGAAACTGGCAATCCACAACGATAATGGAGCGCAGAAACAAAATTATGTAATATGGAAAGGCAGGTATTTATATGAAATCAAGATGTGCAGTTCCGCCGTTTCTGATTATTTTTATTATAATGATACTGTCGGACATAATAAATTTTTGAAAAACAATGAAAGGAATTTTGAAGATGAAAAGAAAAATTTTGATTTGTATGCTTGCAATGTCGGCGCTGCTTTGCTCATGCGCAGAGGTTACCGACGACGTAAAAATCAACGAGATATCCCAGACCACAGCGGAGCAGAGCGCTGCTTCCGACACGGAAACGGAGCAGAGTGCTGCCACGGCAGAAGCTTCGGAGACCGTGACCGAAAAAGCGACGGAAACCCAGACCGAGACGGAGTCCGAAACAGCTGCGGAAAACGAGATTAGCGCTCCCGACGAGACGGAGCTTCGCGCCCTGCTTGACGAAAACCTTTACTGTATGATGAAAATCTTCTGCATGGGCGGACTTCCCCATGAGGACGAGCCCGTTATGGGAGAGTCGGTTTACAAGGTATCAAGCGATAAGTTTGCGACACTTTCCGATTTGGAAAGCTACCTGCTGACGGTTTATACCGCGGAGTACACCGATATGCTGCTGAATGACTTTCCCTATGAGGATACGTCAATGTATCTCGATGTGGACGGGGAGCTGTGCATTGACATTAACTATGCAGGTGCAAAGGGTTATTACGTCGATTGGAGCAGCCCCGAGATAACGGTCAATTCTTCCGACGGAAGCAGGTGCGAATTTACCGTAAAATGCCAAATTGAAGAGCCTGCGGATGTTCCTGTTTACACAGATTATTTTGTTGACGGCACGGCAGTTTACGAAAACGGAAGATGGGTGCTTGAGAAAATGCTTGCCTGATATGCTTATACTATTTCCTAATCAACCTATAGACAAAGTCTATAGGTTGATTTCACCGCTTTGCGGTGGGTGCGGCGAAGCCGCAGGAAAGCCGTTCAATACTAATTCCGTCAAAACCGCAGGTTTTGACTTGCCGTCTTTCAGGCGGCTCTCCTTATAGACTTTGTCTATAAGGAGATTAAGAATTAGTATTACATAAAAAGATAATTCTTCATTAATGGTTTTGAGCCTGTTTAATATCTGCATGAGGCAGATGTTAAACAGGCTCTTTTTGTAAAAAATAATTATAGGATTTACAAAAGGCGTAAAAAATGCTTGAAGAGGGGAAAGAATAAAAAAACACAGAATACTTTGTATATTTTTATAGGATAAATTATGAAATTATGGACGACAAATTGTGACAAACTATTGACAAATCTTACAAAATACGATAAAACAATACTAAAGATTATATAAAATATGCTGAATAATATTGGCAGCTAATCGGCTCAAAGCTCCTACGGCGGTTATCGTACTTTATGCGGATGCTTGCGGTTCCCGTCAAAAAATATACATAATTAATGGGAGGTATATCAGTATGAAATATAAAATACTTGTCAACGGCGGTAATTCGGCATTGTTAAGAGATTTTTTTGTGAATTCAACAGGCTTTAACTGTATGAGTACGTCGGGGTATTGGGCAGACCTAAGTGCGCATTATGAGATGTTTAAGCCCGATGCGTATGTTTGTATTGCAGAGTATGCCGACGCTCAGATATTTTCTCAAATAAAGCGGCTGAAAAACAACAGCGTATTCGGCAGCGTCCCTGTAATCATGGTCACGGACGAGGACTGCTATGAGTTCTATTCCAACGAAAATGAAGGCGAAAATCTTATTGACCTTATACTGTCAAGACCGATAACCATATCCGCTATCGGTGATAAAATAACCAGACTTCTCCGTACTATTGAAGAGGAAAAAGAACGTATCGCCAAGGAAAAGGAAGAAGCGGAGCGGAAAGCTGCGGAAGAGCTTGAGAGAAAAAGCAGAAACGAAAGAAAGCATATCGTTATTGTCGACGATGATAAAAATATTTTAAAGCTGCTTAAATCCGCCCTTGAGGAAAACTATGACGTTACGGCGATAGCAAGCGGCAGAATGGCTTTGAAGCTGCTTGAAACAAAAACGCCCGACCTTATCTTCCTTGACTATCAGATGCCTGTTGAAAACGGTCCCGAGGTACTAAAGAATATCAGAAAAATTGACAGTGCAAAGGATATACCCGTTGTTTTTCTTACCGGTATTGCAGACCGCGAGAAAATCACCGAGGTGCTTTCGCTTAAACCGCAGGGCTACCTGCTTAAACCGATAAACATGGAAAGAGTAAACGAAACGATAAAATCTCTGCTGGGCTAAGAGGAGTATTCATAATGATATATATGGACGAAGAAATACATCTTACTGACTTGATCACTGTGGAAACACTTCAGAAGATACAGGACTCTTTTTCTAAGGCAACACCGTACAAAGCCACCAATAAAATCACGCAAGTCAAGTTAAACGTATAAAGCTTTGTAACGGGCATATTGCCTCTGTAAATCTGCTTGCAGGCGCACTTTATCAAGCCGTCAGAGATTTTCTGTCAGCCAG
>JAGAUA010000018.1 GCA_017847885.1 Oscillospiraceae bacterium | reverse complement strand
GCTGACAGAAAATCTCTGACGGCTTGATAAAGTGCGCCTGCAAGCAGATTTACAGAGGCAATATGCCCGTTACAAAGCTTTATACGTTTAACTTGACTTGCGTGATTTTATTGGTGGCTTTGTACGGTGTTGCCTTAAATCCCTCATAGTAAGGATAATAAAGCCATGCGGCAATAAAGCTCATTGCTGGACACATAATTCCCACTGTGGCACAAGTAATTGCTGTTTCAAAAAGTACAGGATGTGTTTCCTTTGGGTCAAAGATCCTGCAGGCAAGTTTAAATGAACAGGGACTGCCCACTATACATTCAAGGCTATACGCAAAAATGAACTCAATGATAACTACAGTCCATATCGGCAAAAAATGTCCGAAGATATAAACTCCGCCCTGAGCGTTGATCGCGTCAAGTACGCTATGTGTATGATTGACCTCCATTAGTGTGGAACCATTGACTACATATAGGCTGTAAAACACATATCCGTGAACGGTAACTATTACAGTCATAAGTGCAAACATCATTCTTTCAAATTGGTTTCTCGGCATAAAAATTCTCCTTCATAATCTTCTGAGCAAACAAAAAAGCTATACCTATGGCGTAAATCATAATTGCTGTACCGTAATCAGATTTACATACCTAAGGTATAACTTGTGTCGTTGCATATTTAATTGTGCTGTTATTTTATCATATTTTTTCGTTATTTTCAAATGGTAATTTTGAACGAAGTTTTCTTACTTTTCAACAATATTCTTATGCCATATCCCGAGAAAAAGAAATAGTCCGATAACTGATGCCAGTAACTCCGCAATAGGAAAAGTCATCCATGAAATCCAGCTTAAATCGTGATTTGACCTCGTAATACCGGTGAAAATAATTGCAGCCGGAAAAACGAAAATTATCTGTCGGCAGAACGATATTACAAGTGACTGAATTCCTCCGTCCATTGCCTGAAATATTCCCTGAAATGCAATATTTATGCCTGCAAAAACAAAACATACTGAGCTGATATTCATTGCACTGATAAAAAGCTCCTGTGTCTCACCAGAAAGTCCGAACAAATCCGAAAACGGAACAGACAGGATTTCAATCAGAATAAACCCTGCAAACATTATAATTGCTGTATAAAGCTGACCGAATTTCACACAGTCACGAATCCTTTTTCTTTCTCCCATGCCATATGCAAAGGCCGTTATCGGCATGATCGCGTCACGCATTCCGAATGCCGCAAACAGCAAAAATTGCTGTATCTTATAATACAGTCCGTATGCTGTGACCATTGCTTCACTTATGCTGCCGAATATAAGATTAAGTCCGTATGTCATTACCGAAATAAGTGCCTGAGAAATGATCGCTGGAAGACCGATCGAATAGATCGCTTTAATGATATTCTTATCAGGCTTGAAATAACATGGTTTGTTGCTGATAAGAATGTTTACTTTCAGATGAAATGCAAGTGCCGCAGCAAAAGAAACGATCTGTCCGATAACTGTGGCATAAGCAGCGCCCTTTACCCCCATTTCAGGCATACCCAGCCAACCATAAATCATTATCGGGTCAAGTATGATATTGGTTACAGCTCCGGAGACCTGAGCTATTGTTGAGCATACCGAATGCCCTGTAGATTGCAGCAGCTTTTCATATACAGCAAAAAATGTCATTCCGAATGAAAAGACACAGCAAATTTGCAGATAATTTGTTCCCATCTGCGCTATTTCATGATTTGATGTCTGTGAACGTATATACGGTCCTGCACCGGCAATTCCGAAAATCAGAAATGCCGCGTATATCACAAATGCAAGAAATACTGCGTTTCCCGCGGCTTTATTGGCACGTTCGCTGTCCTTCATACCGAGACTTTTTGCAACAAGTACATTTGCACCAACACCTGTTCCGATACCTACTGCGACCATTAAAATTTGTAAAGGAAATGCCAGCGTCAATGCATTCAGAGCGTTCTCACCGCCTTCGGTCATGTTGGATACAAATATACTGTCTACGATATTATAGACCGCCTGCAGAACCATTGAAATTATCATTGGTATACCCATTGAAAGCATTAGCTTTCCAACCGGTTTTTCTGCCATTTTGTTCTGTTTAATGTTTTCCATTTGTTTACCTCTCTTTGCAAAAAAATACGTGCAGCCTTAAAGCTGCACGCTGTTTTGCTATTGAGAAGTGTGCAGCTTTTTGATTGGACTTACGCTTAAAAGCTACACATCTCTTTTATTATACCATGTTCCAAAAGAAGTGTCAAAGGGAATTATGCCGAAAATATTTGCTTTATCTTCATGTAAAAATGTTCAGAACGCAAAATTTACAGCTTTATTTTTAGAGAAACGTATTGCAATAATCTTTCTGTGGTCAATAAAAGCATAGTTGCACAGAAGTATCATTTCTCTCACCTTGACATTCTTTCAAATATTCCGTATAATTTTAATGGGAGGCGACATTAATATGGAATACATAACCGAGGTTTTCAAGCTTGATAAGAAGTTTCCCTTTACCGTTTTTAAGGGCAAGGGCTTTTCCGCCGAGGCTGTGAAAAACGGTAAAGTGTATATGCACAACCACTACTGCCTTGAGATAAATCTTGCTTTGTCATCGGGGGGAACGTATTACATCGGCGACAGCTCATACCCCATAAACAAAAGCGATATTTTTGTTATCAACAATTATGAATACCATTACGCCGCCAATATTTCGGACGACATGGAGCTTATGGTCATCATTTTTGACCCCGAGCTTGTATGGCAGAACGAGGAGATGGACTACCTCTACATCAAGGCGTTTTACGAGTGGAAGGACGGCTTCAAGCACAGGCTTTCGGGGGACGCTGTTTCATCGGACATTTCCGATATCATCTTTGAAATGGAGCGCGAATGGAACGAAAAAGCCACAGGCTATCAGCTTGTGATAAAGTCGCTGCTTTTAATACTAATTCTTAATCTCCTTATAGACAAAGTCTATAAGGAGAGCCGCCTAAAAGGCGGCAAGTCAAAACCTGCGGTTTTGACAGAATTAGTATTGAACGGCTTTCCTGCGGCTTCGCCGCAACCACCGCAAAGCGGTG
>JAGAUA010000017.1 GCA_017847885.1 Oscillospiraceae bacterium | reverse complement strand
TTTCTGTTTCCATACTCTATATCGCTGAATGTTGTCTGTCTTGCTTTCATTTTCTTCCTCCGATTTTTTGTGGTTTTTCTTTATCTATATTATACCACATTTTGAAGTGAATTGGAAGATTTATTCAGCGTTTCCTTAATTATGGAATTGTTGGCTTTTTATCTTGAAGGGGTAAAATATGAATTACTCGAATTGCTTATTTGGGCAATTCTTTGGGGCTTTGCAACAAAAATAGTTATCAACAAAAAGGGTTATGAAAAAAACTGGTTTTGGTGGGGATTTTTCTTTGGAATAATTGCATTTATCGTTGCGCTTGTCAAAGAGCCTGCGCCGAAGGAGATCCCCGTCTCCAATTCTCAAGACGGCACTTTATCACGCCTTGTTGCTCAAAAGAGGGATGAGGATAAGCGAAAAGAGGGCTATTGGAAGTGCATTTGCGGAAATTTAAATCCTCCGTACACGGGAACGTGTGTATGCGGTCGAACTGTTCAAGAGGTTCGTCAGTATATGCTGAAAAAAGAAAAAGAAAAGCAGGAGAAAGAAAAAGGAAATCGGGAAGCAGATAACATAGAAAAACTAAAGAAATATAAAGAGCTTCTGGACAGCGGTATTATAAGTCAAGATGAATTTGATAAGAAAAAAAGCGAACTGCTGAATTTATAAAATAGCTTGATGCGGCAAGAACGCTAAGAGTAATTTTTAAGCATAATATTCAGCGTGTAAGATAGTTAAGAGGTGTTAGGAAATGTCAAAATGTTGTATTTGCGGTTCAAATATATCTGACGATACAGCTGCCGTATTGTTTGAAAACAGCGGCGGAACAAGCTATAAAATCTGTAAAGAATGTGAAGCTAACACAAAAGCTTTGTTAGATACTAATGATGGCATTGATGCTTTAAACTACTTGCTTAATAATTCTGATGATTATGAGGATAATAACGTTAGTACAAACCAAATTGATGATAATAACTATAATAACGGCGGCGTTTTATCACCCGATGAGTCATACGATTTGAAGTCGGAGCTGAAAAGTGAATTTAGCGAAATAAGCACTTCCGCATCAAACACCTCAGGGTGGATAGTTGCGTTAAGAGCGATTTATAAGTGTGTATTCTGGGCTATCGTCCTTATAGGAGTTGTTATCGGTGCAAAAGCAGGTGATGCTGCCGACAGCGGCACGACAACCTTCGTAATTATAGTTATATCGCTGATCATAGGCGTGTGTGTATGCGGAAAATCGCTTATGGATATAGATACCGCGGAGGATATCCGCACAATAAGACGTATTCTTGAAAAAAACAGCAAAAACAAACAATAAGCACAAAAGGACGCGCCAAACCGTCCTTTTTGTTTTGCGGTAATACCCCGGAAAACTTTTGATTGACAAAGTAAAGGATTACATATATAATAAATAGCGGAAATCACAAAACTTAAATTGGTTAAATTGGAGAGATACATATGATGATAGCAATGATGCTGCTTGTTGTGGCGATGTTCACCATAACCTCGCTGAACGATAAATACGCAGTAAGCAAGGCAAAGATGAACGGATATGAGCTGACGTTTCTTATGGCATCGGGAACGGCGGTGTTCCTTGCGGTGCTGCTGCCCTTTTTAAAGGGGGAGGACAGGTTTTTCACCCTTTGTCCCCAGACCGTGCTTGCGATACTGCTGATAGCCCTTTGCAAGCTGCTGGAATTTTCCATGTCGGCGAAAATATTGGTGGATATGTCGGTGTTTGAGCTGAAGGCGTGGCTTGGAATAACTCTGTTTATGTCCTATTTTACCGATGTGCTTCGGGGCGAGCCGATAAAGGCGCTAAAGCTTGTTTTTATCGTGATAACCGCTGTGGGACTTGTTTTTGTTGCGGTAGCAGGCAGAAAGCAGGTCAACTACAAGAGGATAGCGCTTCCGCTCCTGCTGTATCTGCTGCAAAGCTACGGCTACGGCTTTATCATCACGGGTGCGGAGAAATACGTTTCTTCCACAATGACGCTGTTCTGTGCGCTCATACTGCTGGCGCTGGTGCTTATCCCCCTTGCAAAGCCTTGGGCTATCGCAAAGAATTCCCCCGAGGGTAAAAAAGGCGTGGGCTTTGTGCTGGCGTCCAAGCTTCCCAACGCGGTGGGACTGCTTGTGATGAACTATGTTGCTGCAATGAGCCTTACAAGCTATTCGTTCATTCAGCCGATGATACTTGTGGTAATATTCGTCATGGGCTTTCTTCCGAAAAATAAGGCTGACGGGGAACAGCAGGGCAAGCCGTCTGCGCTTAGTCTTGCAGGCAGCATTGCCTGTGTGCTTGGAATAATTGGTTTTCAGGCGTTTTAATGTGCAAAGAAAAAGGCTGCGGTCTCGAAAAATGAGACCGCAGCCGCTTTGTTTTTATTAATGCAATTCCGCGTTAAGTTTACGCCTTGTTAACAGAACCGAAAAGCTCCATCTTTTCCTTAACGGTAGCCTTGATAGCCTCGAAGCCGGGTGCGAGAAGCTTTCTGGGGTCGAAGCCCTTGCCCTGCTGATCCTTGCCCTCTTCAACGTACTTTCTTGTAGCAGCCGCAAATGCAAGCTGGCACTCTGTATTAACGTTGATCTTTGCAACGCCGAGAGAGATAGCCTTCTTGATCATATCCTCGGGGATACCTGTGCCGCCGTGGAGTACGAGGGGCATATCGCCAACCTTTTCCTTAACTGCTGCAAGTGTGTCGAAGGAAAGTCCTGCCCAGTTTGCAGGGTACTTGCCGTGGATGTTGCCGATACCTGCTGCAAGCATTGTTACGCCGAGGTCTGCGATCTGCTTGCACTCGTTGGGGTCAGCACACTCGCCTGCGCCGATAACGCCGTCCTCTTCGCCGCCGATGGAACCAACCTCAGCCTCAAGGGAGATACCGAGAACGTCGCAGGTGTTTACGAGAGCAGTTGTCTTAGCAATGTTTTCCTCGATGGGGTAGTGTGAGCCGTCGAACATGATAGAGGAGAAGCCTGCGTTGATACAAGCCTTTGCGCCCTCAAATGTGCCGTGGTCAAGGTGAAGAGCAACGGGAACTGTGATGTTAAGCTCCTCAAGCATACCCTCAACCATGCCAACAACGGTCTTGTAGCCGCACATATACTTGCCTGCACCCTCGGAAACGCCGAGAATTACGGGAGAGTTAAGCTCCTGAGCGGTAAGGAGGATAGCCTTTGTCCACTCAAGGTTGTTGATGTTGAACTGACCAACAGCGTACTTGCCCTCGCGAGCCTTGTTGAGCATTTCTTTTGCGGAAACGAGTCTTGACATAATATAAACTTCCTTTCGCGGGGTAAAGACCCCGATAATTTCAGATACATTCATTATACAATAAATGCCGCGAAATTGCAAGCATTTCCGTGAAATTTTTATATTCATTCCTGCTCGTCATCATTAAGCTGTTCCTTTAAAACCTTGTTATTCTTTTTTGCACACAAGGACAAAAGCATAGATGACAGAATAAGTATCAGCCACACTATACAGTTGGCGATATCGGACAGCTCGCTGTCTTTATTTAAATTATTGACCAATTTGTACACCCATAACGTTCCGAGAACAGCATAAGCAACTATTACCCAGCTGCCCGACCAGCTTTTTGCAAATTTGGGGTTCATTCTCCCCTTTTTCGCTGTCATTGCCGCATATATTACATAAAAACCGTAAACTGTCGCCATAAGCATAATAGATATGACCATGCCGGCAGTATCGTTTGCGCCTCCGCACACTATGACCAAAACAAGGGAAAATACCAGCACCAAGAAAAACATTACCCTGAACAGCTTAAAGCCTATTTCGTGATTTTCTCTTTTCTGCATCTCGTCATAACCGATCTCGTCAAAAATTGTTCCCGAAGCTATGTTTTTATCGTAAGCCATTATTCGTCCTCCTCTTTATTCTGATCGTCAAGCACCTTTTTGTTCTTTCTGCCGCAGAAGAAAAGAACAAAATTCTCTGTGGAAAGCATTGCGCTGAACACGGCAATAACAACAGCGTCTGTGGTTTTGTCTGATATACTGAGAACGCCTGCGGCACTCAAACCAAACACAAGGGCAATAAAAGCCGTGAAAACTGCCGAAGCAAGGTTGAGCGTTGAGAATGAGAACGCCGTAATTCCGTTTATAACTCCTGCCTTTGCGGCACGGACAGCATAAACGCAGTAGCATACTATCGCCGCCGCAAAATAGCTGCCTACGACAACAACCACAGGAATTTCCGCATCAACGAAGCAGTCGGCAGCGTACCACAGAATTGTAATTATCAGCGTCACTATATAAAGCTCACGAAAGCAGCGGAAACCGATATTGCTGCTTGCGCTGCGCTGGCGTTCGTCCAGTCCGTAGTCGCTAAAAACATCGACATAATTTCTTTCTTTTTTAGTTCCTTTCATATCAGTCACCCTCCCAGAATATCTCGTCAAGCGTTTTCCCGAGTGCCTTGCAAATATCAATGCAAAGATTAAGCGTAGGGTTATAGTCGCCCTTTTCGATAGCGTTTATGGTCTGTCTTGATACGCCTGCCTTTTCCGCAAGGGTCTGCTGGGACATATCAAGCGCCGCCCTTGCTGCTTTTAACTTTAAATTTTTTGCCACATTGTCACCGTGCCTTTCCCGTTTTGCTGTATACAGTATAACGCACGTTTTACACTTTGTCAAGTATATTTTACAAAAAGACTTTGAATTTTTACTTTTTGTCACAAAGCAAAGCCTTGCTCCTCGCTTTTGATATTCGGCAGAACCACGGATTTTTGCAGTTTTTTATCTACAAAAAAATGCTTAAATAATGTTTAAAAACGTTGAAATTATGAAATAAATGTGTTATAATAATTTATGATTGTTTTTCAATTTGAGTTTAGGGGGTGTCGGCATGAGCCTTGCCGATGAAATTCTGATAGCAAATGTCAAGGATATTCTCGAAAACGGCACGTCCGATGAGGATATGGAGGTCCGTCCCAAGTGGCAGGACGGCACTCCTGCACATACAATAAAAAAATTCGGTCTGGTAAACCGCTACGACCTTTCAAAAGAGTTCCCTATCATAACCCTGCGCCGCACGTTCCTCAAAACCGCCGTAAAGGAGCTTTTGTGGATATGGCAGAAAAAGTCAAACAATATTCACGACCTTGACGCACATATCTGGGACAGCTGGGCGGATGAAAACGGCTCTATCGGTAAGGCGTACGGCTACCAGCTGGGCATCAAGCACCACTACCCCGAGGGCGACTTCGACCAGGTGGACAGGGTGCTTTACGATTTGAAGCACAACCCTGCAAGCCGCAGGATAATGACAAACATCTACAACCACCACGACCTGTCGGAAATGGGGCTTTACCCCTGCGCATACAGCATGACCTTCAACGTTTCGGGTGGGAAGCTCAACGCGGTGCTGAACCAGCGCTCCCAGGATATGCTTGCGGCAAACAACTGGAACGTGTGCCAATACGCGGTGCTTGTGCATATGTTTGCGCAGGTGAGCGGTCTTGAGGCGGGGGAGCTTGTTCATGTTATTGCCGATGCGCATATTTACGACAGGCATATTCCTGTGATAAAGGAGCTTATAGAGAAGGAAACCTTTGCCGCACCGAAGTTTTCCCTTGACAAGTCGGTAACGGATTTCTACGATTTTACCGCCGACAGCTTCACCCTTGAAGGGTATGTTTACAACAAGGAAGACGTAAAGTTTGAAGTTGCGATTTAAAGAGGTTGGTCAATATGCTGATAGCTGCGGTGTTGTTCATTTTAGTTGGTTTGGCGCATATCATATTTCCCGAAGTAATGTGGTATCTCGCTCACGGAATATTCGATAAAAATGCCGAGCCGGGAGATAATACCGAAATTATTTACAGAATAGGCGGCGGTTTGGCTGTAATAGTCGGGATAATCGCCGGAATCGGAGGTTTAAAATGATAACTGCAATTGCTGCCGTTACAAGAAATTGGGGTATCGGCAAGGACGGCGACCTGCTGTTCCATATCCCCGAGGATAAAAAGTTTTTCAGGCGCACTACGATAAATCACACCGTTATCATGGGCAGAAAGACCCTTGAGTCCCTGCCGAACGGCAAGCCCTTCAAGGACAGGAGCAACGTTGTTCTTTCGCGGAACACGGCTTTTGCTACCGAGGGAGTGACGGTCATCGGAAGCATTGACGAGGCGGTAAGGCTTGCGGAGGAAAAACCCGACGAGGAGATTTTCGTTGTGGGCGGCGGCGAGATATACAGGGCGATGCTGCCCTATTGCCAAAAGGCGCTTATCACCAAAATAGACGCAGAAACAGAGGCGGACACCTTTTTCCCGAACCTTGACGAAGACCTCGGGTGGACGCTTTCGGAGCAGTCGGAGGAGTACGACTTTGAGGGGACGAAGTACAGCTTCTGTACATACATAAGTGTACATAAATAAAAAGTAGAACAAAGACAGCGAAAGGAGAACACACATATGGAAAAGCTTTTACAGCTTAAAGAATGGATAAGTGAGTCGGAGAATATCGTGTTTTTCGGGGGCGCAGGCGTTTCCACCGAAAGCGGTATCCCCGATTTCAGAAGCGTGGACGGACTTTACAATCAGAAATACAAGTATCCTCCCGAAACGATTTTGAGCAGGACGTTTTTCTGCAACAATCTTGCGGAGTTTTACGAGTTCTACCGCGACAAGCTTTTATACCTTGACGCAAAGCCCAACAAGGCGCATTACGCTCTTGCAAAGCTTGAGGAAATGGGCAAGCTGAAAGCTGTGGTTACCCAAAATATCGACGGTCTGCACTATGCCGCAGGAAGCAAAACGGTCTACGAGCTTCACGGGTCGGTGCATAGGAATTACTGCCTGCGCTGCGGAAAGAGCCACACGGCGGAATACATCAAGAGCGTGGACGGTCCTCCGCCATGTCTTGAATGCGGCGGACTTGTAAAGCCCGACGTGGTGCTTTACGAGGAGGGGCTGAACAGCGATATCGTCAACGGCGCGATAAAGGCTATCAGCGAGGCGGATATGCTTATTATCGGCGGAACGTCCCTGTCGGTTTATCCTGCAAGCAGCTATATTGATTTTTACAGCGGAAACAAACTTGTGCTGATAAACAAGACCCCCACCGAAAAGGACAGCAAGGCAGACCTGCTTATTCACGGAAGTATCTGCGAGGCGCTGGGTGTTGTTGACGAGCTGTAACAAGCTTTACTAATATACCGAAAGGAACATAAATATGAACTTACCAAACTTTTATATCGACGATATTATAAAACGCGCTCTTGAAGAGGACATCAACTACGTTGACCTTGCAACGGACTACCTGCTTGACGACGAGGATATGTCAAGCGCGTCCTTTATCGCAAAGGCTGAGGGCGTGCTCTGCGGAATAAACGCCGCGCTGAGGGTGTTCACCTTTATCGACAGCGAGGTCAAGACCGAAATCAAAATTAAGGACGGCGAGCCTGTGAAAAAAGGCGACGTTATCGCTGTTGTAAGCGGACGCACCAAGTCCATTCTCAAGGGCGAACGCACATCGCTGAACATTCTCCAGCATATGTCGGGTGTGGCTTCCGAGACTGCAAAGTACGTCAAGTGCTGCGAGGGGACAAAATGCACCGTTGCGGACACGAGAAAGACTCTCCCGGGTCTGCGCTCCCTTGAAAAATACGCAGTTACCGTGGGCGGCGGAAGAAACCACCGCTTCAATCTTTCCGACGGGGCAATGCTCAAGGACAACCACATTGACGCTTACGGAAGCCTTACAAACGCGGTTGCGGCTCTCCGTGCAAAGATAGGTCATATGGTGAAGATAGAGGTGGAGGTTCGCAACCAAGACGAGCTTCGCGAGGCGCTTTCCTGCGCGGCGGACGTTATCATGCTGGACAATATGACTCCTGCGGAAATGACCGAGTGCGTGAAGATAGTTGACGAGGTAACGGCAGGAAAGTTCCGTCCCGTTATCGAGGCTTCGGGAAACATCACTCTTGCCAACGCTGCGGAAATTGCAAAAACAGGGGTCGACCTTTTCTCCGTGGGCGCGCTTACCCACTCGGTAAAGGCGTTCGACATCTCTCTCAGAATTAACAAGTAATTTTTCGGTATGCCGAAAAGCAATAATGTTTTGTAGGGGTGGATATTATCCGCCCGATACAGAAAAATTTTTCGGCAAACTGTAATTCTTTACGGGGTAAATTTCAGATAAAAGGGAAAATGTATAATGAGTAAAATTTATTCACTCGGTGTAGACGTAGGTTCAACCACGGTCAAGACAGTCATTCTGGACGAAAACAAGGAAATAATCCGCTCCCGTTATCAGCGGCATTTTTCCAAGGTCAAGGAAACGGTTATCGAGCAGCTTACCGAAATTGCGGAGGAATACACGGGCTGCCGGTTCCGTCTGAGCATAACAGGCTCGGCAGGTCTCGGTCTTGCCAACGCTTCGGGTCTGCCCTTTGTGCAGGAGGTTTTCGGCGCGTTTATTGCGGTAAACCACAGTTATCCCGACGCTGACGTTGTTATCGAGCTTGGCGGTGAGGACGCTAAGATAATCTTCCTGACGGGCGGCGTTGAGCAGCGTATGAACGGCTCCTGCGCAGGCGGAACGGGCGCGTTTATCGACCAGATGGCAACGCTGCTGGGCATTACAACCGACGAGATGGACGAGCTTGCGCTGAAAGCCGAAAAGCTTTACCCCATTGCTTCGCGCTGCGGCGTTTTCGCAAAATCCGATATCCAGCCGCTCCTTAATCAGGGCGCAAGGCGGGAGGACATTGCCGCTTCGATTTTCCAGGCGGTAGTTGACCAGACGGTTTCGGGTCTTGCACAGGGACGTGAGATAAAGGGCAAGGTGCTTTTCCTCGGCGGACCGCTTTCCTTCCAGAAGGGTCTGCGGAAGGCGTTCGTCAACAGCTTGAAGCTTTCGGAGGAAAATGCTGTTTTTCCCGAAAATGCTCCCTGCTTTATGGCTTACGGCTGCGCACTTTATGCGGAGGAAAACAGCGAGCCCGAGGCTATCGATGAGATAATCGAAAAGCTGAAAAATGCGCGTATGCACGACGATATCGTTACGGGTCAGCGGCTTTTCCATTCCCGTGACGAGTATGAAAAATTTGTTGAGCGGCATAGACAGTGCGACTTGAAATATGCGGATATAAATACATACGAGGGCGAGGCTTATCTTGGCATAGACGCAGGCTCGACAACAACAAAGCTTGTGCTTATCACGCCAAAGGGCGAGCTTCTGTATCAGCATTACTGCTCCAGCATGGGCAGACCCCTTGACATTATTTCCGCAAAGCTGAAAGAGATATACGACCTTGCAGGCGACAGGGTGAAGATAGTTTCTTCGGCGGTAACAGGCTACGGCGAGGAGCTTATCAAGGCAGGTCTCGGCATCGACAACGGAATAGTTGAGACCGTTGCCCACTACAAGGCGGCAAGCTTCTTTGAACCCGATGTTGACTTCATTATCGACATCGGCGGTCAGGACATCAAGTGCTTTAAGATAAAAAACAAGGCTATCGACAGCATTATGCTGAACGAGGCTTGCTCATCGGGCTGCGGCTCGTTTATACAGACCTTTGCGCTGGCTCTCGGCTATGACATTGCGGAATTCTCCCAGCTTGGTCTTTTTGCGGAGCGTCCCGTTGACCTTGGCTCGCGCTGTACCGTATTTATGAACAGCTCCGTTAAGCAGGCGCAGAAGGACGGCGCTTCCGTGGAGGATATCTCCGCAGGACTTTCCGCTTCTATCATCAAGAACGCTATCTATAAAGTTATCCGTGCAAAGTCAACAGACGAGCTTGGCAAGCATATCGTTGTTCAGGGCGGTACGTTCCTTAACGACGCGGTGCTTCGCTCCTTTGAGCTTGAGCTTGGCAGAAACGTTGTCCGTCCAGCAATTGCAGGACTCATGGGCGCGTTCGGCTGCGCCCTTTACGCTATGGAGCATAAGGGGGAAACGTCCACGCTTATTACCCCAGAGCAGCTTGAAAGCTTCACATATTCCGCAAAGCAGATGAACTGCGGCGGCTGTACGGCGCATTGCAGCCTTACCGTGATAAACTTCGGCGACGGACATAAATTCGTCAGCGGAAACCGCTGCGAAAAGGGTGCAGGCATAAAGACCGATACCGAAAGACTTTGCCTTTACGACTACAAATACGAACGGCTTCTCAGCGTTGTTTCGGAAAAGCCTGCCGCACCGAAAGCAAAGGTGGGTCTGCCCCTTTGTCTCGGCTTCTATGAGCAGCTTCCTTTCTGGCACAGGGTTTTCACCGACCTTGGCTTTGAGGTCATCATCAGCGAGGAAAGCACCCGTGACATCTACTACAAGGGTCAGCACACCATTCCCTCCGACACGGTCTGCTATCCTGCAAAGCTTGCACACGGACATATTGTCAGCCTGCTTGAACGGGGCGCGGACTTCATTTTCTACCCATGCGAAAGCTACAACGTTGACGAGGGGCAAAGCGACAACCACTACAACTGTCCCGTTGTTGCATATTACCCCGAGCTGCTGAAAGCAAACATTACCGAGCTTAACGATGATAATTTCATTCAGCCGTACATAGACATCAACCTTGAAAAGCACTTTGCCGAGGCAATGAGCAAGTCTCTTGCAAAATACGGCGTAACAAAGGCTCAGGCAAAGGCTGTCTGGGGCAAGGCTATGCAGGCACTTGAAAGCTACCGCACCGACGTTATCAAAAAGGGCGAGGAGATAATTGAAAAGGCGCGTGCGGCAAATATGCCTATAATCGTGCTTTCGGGACGTCCCTACCACATCGACCCCGAGATAAACCACGGCATACAGAAGCTTATCACAAGTTTGGGACTTGCCGTTATCACCGAGGACAGCGTTGCTCATTTGGCGGATACTCCCAAGCTGACGGTGCTTAACCAGTGGACCTACCATTCAAGGCTTTACCGCGCGGCGAAGTACGTTACCACACAGCCCGATATGCAGCTTGTTCAGCTTGTATCCTTCGGCTGTGGTATCGACGCAATTACCACCGACGAGGTGCGGTCTATCCTTGAAAGCGGCGGAAAGCTTTACACCCAGCTGAAAATCGACGAGATAAACAATCTGGGCGCGGCAAAGATACGCCTCAGAAGCCTTGTTGCGGCAATGAAAAAATAAAAAATCTTCGATTTTTTATTTGCAAGTTTTGTGTCTTAACGGGCGGCTGATAGCCGCCCCTACAATGGAATGATGGATTAAGCTTGCTTTGTAGGGGCGGATATTATCCGCCCGAGTAGCTTCAACATTTGCCCGAACAGCTGCAACATCCGCCCGAATAGTTACAACCGAAAGGAAAATATAATTTGTCACACGCAATTTTTACCCCCGAAATGAAGGAAACTCATACCATTCTTATCCCAGATATGCTGCCGATACATTTCGGTCTGATAATGGAGATATTCCGCAACAACGGCTACAAAATGGAGCTTCTCACAACCTCCACCCGAAACGTTGTTGACGAGGGTTTGAAAAACGTACATAACGACACCTGCTATCCTGCGCTGCTGGTAATCGGTCAGTTTATGGACGCTCTCAAAAGCGGCAAATACGACCCCGACAAGACTGCGCTGATGATTTCCCAGACAGGCGGAGGCTGCCGTGCTTCAAACTATATACACCTGCTGAGAAAGGCGCTGGACGCCGAGTACCCACAAATACCCGTACTGTCCATAAATTTCAGCGGACTCGAAAAGGACAGTGGCTTTAAAATTACCCCGAAAATGTTTTTGCAGATGCTTTATGCGGTGCTGTACGGCGACATGATGATGAGCCTTTACAACCAGTGCCGCGCCTATGAGATAAACACGGGCGACAGCAAAAGGGTGCTGGACAAATGGCAGGCGAAAATTGCAGAGCTTTACCGCAAGGGCGGCTACATGAAAACGAAAAAGCTTTACCGCGAAATGCTAAAGGACTTTTCCGCGATCGAGCGCTCAAAGGAAAAGAAAATTCGCGTTGGCATCGTCGGGGAGATTTACGTGAAATATTCGCCCCTTGCCAACAATCACTTGGAGGATTTCCTCATCTCCGAGGGCTGCGAGCCTGTTGTGCCCGCGTTTCTGGACTTCTGCCTGTACTGCGCCGTAAACACGGTAAACGACGGGAAGATATACAATTTCAGCAACAAGACCACGAAAATTTTCGGCATCGCATACAAGCTTATCTACCGTATGCAGCGGGAAATGATCGACGTTATGAAGGAGCATGGCGAGTTTGACCCTCCTCACGATTTTGAGCAGCTCCGTGCCTATGCGGACAAATATATGCACCAAGGCGTGAAAATGGGCGAGGGCTGGCTTATCCCTGCGGAAATGGCTGCACTTGCTCACGGCGGCGTGGAGAATATCATCTGCACCCAGCCCTTTGGCTGCCTGCCCAATCACATCGTTGCAAAGGGTATGTCCCGTGTTATCAAGGAGGCTTTTCCACAGGCGAATATCGTTGCGGTGGACTACGACCCCGGCGCAACAAAAGTCAATCAGGAAAACCGTATCAAGCTTATGCTTGCCAATGCGAAAAAAACGGAGCAGCACGTTTAAGACAACATTATACTGCGCTGACCTGCTTTCAAGCGGAGCGGCGCAGTTTTGTTTGCTTTTGACGGTAACAAATCCGAAATATTTTTTTCGCAAATCGTTGCATTTTAAGCGGAAATGTGGTAATATTAAAGCGATATATTTTATGCGTAAAGGAGATTTGCCGCGGCATGGATAAATCAAAATACATAAAGCTTTTTTGGGAATTCTTCCGCTATGCTGTTGTGGGCGGAATTGCCTTTCTCATTGATTCGGGAACTCTTTTCCTTTTCAGGGAATTCATACTGAACGGCGGTACTCCCGTGGAGCTTTTTATATCGACTGCAATGGGCTTCATTGCAGGACTTATCGCAAATTACATACTCTCTCTTGTTTTCGTGTTCAGAAAATCGGAAAACAAAAGCAGCGGCAAAAGCGTAAAGGGCTTTATCATTTTTACGGTCATCGGTATTATCGGGCTTGGACTTACCGAGCTTGGAATGTATACGGGAGTATACCTGCTTAAGCTCCACTACCTTATCACAAAAATCGTTGTGGCAGGTCTGGTGCTTATATGGAATTACTGCGGACGCAAAATATTCGTATTCGGAAAATCTGAAAGGAAAGACAGCCAATGAAAAAAGTCGTTATTATCGGAGCAGGTCCTGCGGGGCTTACCGCCGCGTATACTCTTTTAAAGGAAAGCAAGGATATTCAGCCCGTTATCATCGAGGCAAGCGAGTTTATCGGTGGAATATCCCGTACCGCCCGATACAAGGGGAACCGTATCGACATCGGCGGTCACCGCTTTTTCTCCAAAAACAAGGACATAATGAAAATGTGGACGGATATTCTTCCGCTCCAAGGTGCGCCCTCTAAGGACGATATTATCCTCGGAAGAACACACACATACTCCGACGACCCCAGCATCGACCCCGAAAAAATTGACGATGTTTTCCTTGCACGTACCCGTGTTTCAAGGATATACTACCGCCGCAGATTTTTCGATTACCCCATTTCTCTAAAGCCCCAGACCTTTATAAATATGGGCTTTTTGAACACGGTCAAGGCAGGCTTCGGCTACATCGGCAGCGTTTTTCACAAGCTTCCCGAGACCTCTCTTGAGAATTTTTACATAAACCGCTTCGGCAAGCCGCTCTATCAGATGTTTTTCGAGGACTACACCGAAAAGGTGTGGGGCGTTCACCCGTCGAATATTTCTGCGGATTGGGGCGCTCAGCGCGTAAAGGGTCTGTCCATTATAAAGCTTATCACCACGGCGCTGTCAAAGCCATTCCGCAAAAAGGGCGGCAAGGTGGAAACCTCGCTTATCGAGGAGTTTTATTACCCCAAATACGGTCCGGGACAGCTTTGGGAAAAGCTTGCGGACACCTGCTGCGAAATGGGCGCGGAGCTTATCATGCAGCGCGAGGTGGTAAGGGTCAACGCGGAAGGCGGAAAAATACGCTCGGTGGTAATAAGAAATACCGATGAAAATTCCCCCGACTTCGGCAGAGAGGAAACGTTGGAGTGCGACTTTCTCGTGTCCTCAATGCCTGTCAAGGACTTGATTTCAGCGCTTCCCGAAGTGCCGGGCGAGGTCTCGGAAATAGCGGAGAAGCTGCCCTACCGCGACTTTATCACCGTGGGACTGCTGCTTGACGGTCTGGAGATAAAAAACAAGACGAAAATGAAAACCATAAACGACAATGTGCCCGACTGCTGGATATACATTCAGGAGCGTGACGTAAAAATCGGCAGGCTCCAGATATTCAACAACTGGTCGCCCTACATGGTGGACGACATGAACAAGCACGTTTGGGTGGGTCTGGAATATTTCTGCAACGAGGGTGACGAAATGTGGAATATGTCCCCCGAAAGCTTCATTGATTTTGCGGCAGGCGAGCTTGAAAAGATAGGCATTATCAAAAAGGAAAGCATTGTTGACAGCTTTACCGCAAAGGTGAAAAAGGCGTACCCTGCATATTTCGGCACTTACGCCCGTTTTGACGAGGTGAAGAAGCATCTCGATTCCTACGAAAATCTCTTCTGCGTCGGCAGAAACGGTCAGCACCGCTACAACAACATGGACCACTCCATGCTTACCGCCATAAACGCGGCAAGGGCGATAATAAGCGGCTCGTCTGACAAGGAAGCTGTGTGGAACGTAAACACCGAAAAAGAGTATCACGAAACTGCGGAAAAGAAGCAGTAACGGGGGTTTTTATGAAGGAAAATACGCAGAAAAGGTCTGCCGCGGTGTGTATCGCGCTTTTTGCGGTGTATGGGGTACTCACGCTCATAGGCGCGCTCCGCCATGAGCTATGGTTTGACGAGGCGCAGGCGTGGGTGATAGCCCGCGACAACGACATTGCAGGCATTATTTCCATGCTCAAATACGAGGGGCACCCTCCGCTTTGGCATTTTGTGCTGTATATATTCTCTCACCTTGGCTTCGGTTGTCAGGTCATGCCCCTTATAAGCTGGGCATTCTCAGTCATTGCCGCAGGAATTATCCTCTTTAAGCTTCCCATTGGCACACCTCTGAAAGCGGCTATCGTTTTTTCAAACGGGTTTCTCTTTTACAACTCGGTCATGTCACGGGTGTACTGCCTTATTCCGCTGCTGCTGTGCCTTATAGCGCTTCTGTATCCAAACCGCAAAAAGCACCCCGTCTTGTTCGGTACGCTTGTTGCGCTGCTTGCAAACACCCATATATTTGTGTGCGGAATTGTGGGCATAATCGGCATTTATATGCTTATCGACCTGTGGGGGGATTGGAAGAAAAACAGCGCAAAGCAAAACACCTTTAACCTTATAGGTCTCGGTATTGCAGGAGCCGGCGTACTGCTGCTGGTGCTTCCGCTGATAGAGATTTTCGTCAGCAATACCTATATTTCGGGAAGCCGTTTGTCGGCAGCTTCGATAATATCGGGCTTTGCTTACTGCTTTTTCAACGTAAGCAGCTCATCGGTCTCAAGTCCGTTTACAGGCTTTCTGACCATGCCCTTTGCTGTGATAATGCAGTTTATGATGATAGCCGTGCTTATCCTTATGCGGCATTGGCGCAAAGGCTTTATCATTGAGCTGATATTTATTTTGTTCTATATTTTCACAAACGAAATTTTATGGTTTACCATACCTAACCGCGCAGTGCTGTTTTTGTTCTCATTTGTGTTCACATTTGTTATTGCAAAAACCGCCGATAAACCGGTGTTCAAGGAGCCTAAAGCTAACGTAAAATCAAGCAGCAGGCTGATACAAGGGCTTATTGATTTTTTTGCAAAATGCGACAGAAATGCGGAGAAGACCTGCGGCATACTCCTTACAGTTATGTTTGTTCTGACTATTCCGTCGGGGGCGGCGTACCTTGTGAAGGACTACGGGGAGGAATTTTGCCCTGCAAAGGAAACGGCGGAATTTATCAGAAGCGATTTGGAAAAGGATGCGGTTTTTGTAAGCGATTCCGACTATTTTACCCAGCTTGCGGCGTATCTCCCCGAATATAAATTCTACGCGCTGGACTATGGGGAGTTTTATACCTATACCTCTCATAAGCCTTTGCCCGAGACAGCGGACGGCGAAAAGATATACAGCGATCTGTCGGGATACGAGCATATTTACTATGTAATTTCCTCTTCGCAGGCGGATCACCCCGAAAGTCCCGTGAATGTCGTATATAACGTCCGCGAGGGCATACCGTTCTGTGGAAACATATGCTATCTGGAAATATCCGAATTTGACCTTGATGAGCGTATACGGCATTGATATTTTTATCTGTATCCGAAGACCGTACTCTGAAAAAGAGTACGGTCTTTTTTGTGCTTGACATATATAGATTATCGATATATAATATATGTAGATAATCTATATATGGGAGGTAACCTTGAAAATGAAAATTGATAAGAGCCTTATGGCAGGGTCAACGGGTATGCTTATCTTACAGCTGCTTGAGGAAAAGGAAATGTACGGCTACGAAATGATAGATACGCTGGAAAAGCGCTCCGACAGCACTTTTTCGTTAAAGGCAGGCACCCTTTATCCGCTGCTGCACTCTCTTGAAAAAGCAGGGTATGTTTCCTCACGGGAGGCGGAGTCGGAAAACGGGCGCATGAGGAAATACTATGCCATTACCGACGAGGGAGCAGGCTTCCTTGCGGAGAAAAGGAACGAGTGGAATGTGTTCAGCGGCGCGGTGAATAAGGTGCTGGAGGGGGGAAGCTGCGTATGAAAAAGGAAGAATACATCAAGGCGGTGCTGGAGCAGGTGCGGTGCAGCGCGGTACATGAGCCGCTGAAAAAGGAGCTTGAAGCCCATATCGACGACCAAGCGGAGGCTTTTATTGCGGTGGGACTTCCCGAAGAAAATGCCGAGGAAGAGGCGGTCAAAACTATGGGCGACCCGATAGAAACGGGCGTGGGACTTGACGCGGCGCACCGTCCGAGAGTTCCGGGGACGGTTTTTGCGGCAGCGGCAGTGCTTATGCTTTTGGGCGCGGTCATGAGGTATATGCTTGCGCCGTATTTTGAATTTGTGGAGGGCGGCATAGGGGATATTGCGGCGCTGCCCTTGGGGATAGGCGCGGCGGTACTCTTTTATTTCCTCGACTACACGGCTTTTGCGCGGTTTCCCAAAACGGCTTATGTCGCTTTCGTAATATTGATGGGCGTCGGGATGTTTGGTGTGATAAACATAACGGATATTCTCAACCGCGGCGACGGAACGGTAATTCAGATAACCGGATTACGAGAAACGGCAAGGCAGATAGCCTTTTACGGAAGTATGCTTCTTGTGCCGTTTATGTGCGGCTTTGCGTTTTCAATGCGCGGAAAAGGCTTTGGCGGATTTGTGCTGACCTGTCTTGCGCTGGTTGTGCCGCCTGCGTTTATTGCGCTGTATGCGCCCTGTGTTTCGGCACTTGTGCTGTCGGGAATTTATGCGCTTGCGGTAATGACGATTGCGGTGAAAAACGGGTTTTTCAAGGTGCGCAAAAGGGCGGCGCATCTGTTTATGTACATACCTGCGCTGTTGGCGGCGGCAGGCGTTACGGCGTTAAAAATATGGCGCGACTCACGAAACGAGCATATGGGCGTAGGCTGGGAACAGGATTACGTCAGGGGCATAATAAGCGGCGCAAAGCTTTTCGGCAGGGGAAATGTTGAAAGTGAGTTTCTTACCAACGCAAACGACGCGCACCTTCTTACAGCTGTTATTGCACAGTGCGGACTTGCCGCAGGAGCGCTTACGGCGCTGGCGGTTACGGCTCTGCCGATTGCAATGCTCATTATGTCGGGACGCGTGCAAAACAGCTTCGGACGGCTTACGGCGTTTTCGATAGGAATTGTTTTTATGCTTCAAGCGGTGTGGTTTCTTTCGGCAAATATCGGCGTAACCACCGCGCTGGAAAGCTATGTTACCGCACCCTTTATGAGCGGAGGCGGTTTCAACGCGATAGCCTGTGGAATTCTTGTGGGTATCTTCGCTTCGGTTTACCGCCGAAAGGACCTTATGCCCGAAAGAAAGCTTGATACGGGCAGACCTGCAAAAAAGGTTACATAATAAAAAACCGATGATTAAATCGTGCAAGCCGTTAGGTGTGATTTAATCATCGGTTTCCTTAATTTATATATTATCGCTTAGCCATTTGCGGACGACCTCAAAGTCGCTTTGCTCCATAAAGGGATGCTCGCTGTTTTCGGACACGGTAAGGCGGCAGCCGTATTTTTCCGCAAAGCTCTCAACGATATCACGGGACTGAAAGTTATCCTTTCCGCCGTAAAGCACAGCGGTAGGTATATCCCAACCTTTCAAAGGGTGGGACTTCACGTATCGGTAATAATCCCATGTCATCAGGTCAACGGGCGTTTCAATTTCTTTTTCCGCCTCCAGCCGCTCCTCGGTTATATTAAACCAAATCATCATTTGCCCGATAAGGTATTCCATATCAAGAATGGGCGATTGAAAAAGGCACTTTTTAAAGCTGTCGGCGCAGTATGTATTAAGGCTGAAATATGCGCCGAGACTGCACGCAAAGAGGGATACTTCGCTCCATTTTGCAAAGACATAGTCGCGGATAATTGAAAGGTCATGAATTCCGCTCCATATGTCGCAGCGCTCTCCGCGACCCTTTCGCTCGCCGTGGTCGGGAAGGTCAAAGCTAATGGTCTGGTATCCCTTTTCAGCTGCAATTTCCGCAAATTCCGCAGCATATTCCTTGCAGGACATTTTGCCGTGGACGTGTATATACGCCTTGTCCGAAGACTTTCCCCATACTATAACGGGAATGTTTTCGATGAAAATTTTTGTCTGTTCCATTTGATCACTCCCGCAGATTAGGAATTAGAATTATATGCTATTCTTATAATATCGTCAATGTTTGCTTCTTCAAGGCGGATATCCTTTATTTTAGCCTGTTTGCCGATATCGCTCATAAGCTCGGCGGCGGTTATTTCGTCTTTGCGGAAGCGGTAAACCGTCTGCGCACCCTCGGATTTGATTATCTCCGCCTTTGGGTGGGGTATCTCATGCTCGCTGTAAAATTCCACAATAAGCTGACGGTAGGGCGCGATACGTTCTGCAATATCGTCAAGAGAACCGTCCTCAACGATAACACCGTTGTTTATAATGATGATACGCTTGCAAAGCTCCTGTATATCCCCAAGGTCGTGGGTGGTGAGAATGACCGTGGTCTGACGCTCCGCGTTTATCTCCTTGATAAAGCGGCGGATAGCATGCTTTGCGTCAACGTCAAGACCGATAGTCGGCTCGTCAAGGAAAAGCACGTCGGGGGAATGGAGCATTGCTGCCGCAAGGTCGCCCCTCATGCGCTGACCAAGGGAAAGCTGTCTAACGGGAGTGTCAATAATGCTGCTGATGTTCAGTATATCGTCCATCATTTTCATATTGCGGTTGAAGGTGTCGTCGTCCACATTGTAAATGCGGCGAAGCAGCTCAAAGCTCTCGCCCAGCCGCAGATCCCAGTAAAGCTGGGTGCGCTGACCGAATACAACGCCAAGCTGCTTTACAACGGATTTTCTGTCCTTTTCGGGAGAAATGCCGTTGATGAGTATTTCGCCCGAGGTGGGGGAGAGTATGCCCGACATCATTTTTACCGTGGTGCTTTTGCCTGCACCGTTTGGTCCTATGTAGCCAACTATCTCGCCCTTTTCAATGGAAAAGCTTATGTCGTTTACGGCGGTGACTATCTTTTTCTCCGCCTTGAAAAGCCCCTTAACGGCGCCTTTCAGCCCCTTTTCTTTTTTGACGGTTTTAAATTGTTTTACAAGATGATTTACTTCTATAACAGGCATATTATGTCCTCCTATCTGTATTGTGTTTGTTACGAGCCTGCGCTCTCATACTGTGTGAAGCCTGCACGGAACACACGGCAGGATATTGCAAAAAGCAGGATACCTATCGCCAGCGTAATGAACGGCATACCGTAAGGCAGGGTTATCATGGAATCCTTGCCGAGGAACTCCGTTGCAGGATAAAAGCATACCCAGCTGACAGGCAGCACAAATGTAAATATTATCTGCACGACTCTGGGGTACATTGTAAGCGGATACATATTTGTGCGGTTGAAAATCTCCTGCATAAAGCCTGAGATGTGCATGGGGCTTTTGCTCCAGAATGTAAGCGAGCCGAGGATAAGGTATATGCCGCCCCGAAGAAAGGTCGCGCCGATAACGGTGCAAATCATACAAAAGGTGTTGTATAATGTCCAGCGGAAATCCACCGCACAGCAGCCGTAGATGAAAAGTATGATACCGGGGATAAGGTCGGTTATGCCGAAGATGTTAAGCTCGCCCAGAAGAAACTGGAACAGCGTATTCATAGGCCGCAGACGAAGCCTGTCAAGCTCGCCGTGGATTATCTGATAGCCCATCCACCATGTCTTGGAGAAGAATATGACCGACAGACCGTGGCTTAAAATGGATACGCCGTAGAGGAACGCCAGCTGCTTGTAGTCCCAGCCGGCAAGGTCGTTGAATTCCATTACAACGAAGCGTATCGTTGCAAAGGCTACAAGAAATTGTATCGGGTTTGATATGAGCCAGCCGATGAACGCCGCAGGATATTCAAAGCAGGACTGCACCGACAGCCTTGCCGAAAGCAGCGCTACCGACAGATAATGCCGCAATGATTTCATAATATCATCCTCCTTGTACAAGCACTCGCTTTTCGATGCGTTTCTGAGCTATGATGACCATGACTGTAAGTACAGCAAGCCAGATAGCTTGTATGCCAAGCGCCCGTATGCTCTCGCTTATATCGTACTTGCCTATGTAAATGCCAAGCGGAGTTTGGAACATATACACAAAGGGCAGGCAGTTTACCGCCGTCCGCAGCCACGCCGGGAAGAACCATATGGGTATCATTGCACCCGAAAGCATATTGACAAAGTGGTACTTTACCGAAAAGGCAGGCCCAAGGTCAATGGCGGTAAAGGCTATCATTGCAAACAGCGCGGAAAAGGTCCAGTTTATGCCGTAGCCTAAAGCAAAGCTTGGGATAAACAGCAGGAAATGCTGCGGCGAAGCAGGCACGGGCAGACCGAATATTGCCAGCGCCACAATAAAAATGGGCAGCGTGCTGCGGAAGAAGCATATCACAAGATTGCCCATATCCTCCGCAAGATACATACCGAACAGGTTTACGGGCTTTATCATGTCCGTTGCAATGCTTCCCGTTTTTACTGCGTCGGATATCCTGTCCTCAACGCCCATGTAGTACATAGAGCCCATTATCGCGGATATGACGGTGTAGGTTATCATGGAATTTCCCGTGACGCCATGAGCAACTTGTGTGCCGCCGTACGCGGCTTTCCAGAAAAATCCTACCGAAAGCATTATAAGCGCCTGCATTATGGTGTAGGTCAAAACCTCCATGCGGTACGCAAGCATAGTCTGCATTCGCAGCTTTGCGATATAAAGATAAGTTTTCATCAAATTCCCTCCCAAAAACAAAAAAGCCGCCGGAAAAGCTCCGACGGCATATCGACAGTATTACAAGCGCGCAAAGTCAGCGCAGCATTACTCCGAAAGGACAGGCTTCTCTTTTTCCGTATAAAATTTTCACTGCAGTATTCTTAACAAATTTCATTGTGAAGCCTCCTTTCAAAAAAATCGTATTTGCATTATAGCATAGAAAAATTTTCTTGTCAATACCATAAATTGTATGTATTTTGTGAATTTATATTGTAAAATTTGTTAATCAACAAGCCGCAGCATCAAAAAAACACAAGGGCGCTCTTTCGGGAACGCCCTTGAATATTCCGTTTTATGACATTATAAAAGTGACCTGTAAAGCTCTGCAATTTCCTCAACAGAGGTCTCTCTGGGGTTGCCGGGACGGCAAGCGTCGTCGTATGCAGACTGTGCAAGGAAGCCGATATCCTCTGCCTTAACGATATCCTTGAGGTTATCGGGAATGCCAACGTCCTTTGCAAGCTGTTTAACAGCGTCGATAGCCGCCTTGCGGTATTCGTCTTGGGACATATCGTCAACGCCCTTTACGCCCATTGCTCTTGCGATCTCGCGGTATTTTTCACCTGTTGCGGGAGCGTTATACTCCATTACGGTGGGGAGAATAATTGCGTTTGCAATGCCGTGGGGTGTGTCGTACAGCGCGCCCAGGGGGTGAGCCATTGAATGTACTATTCCAAGTCCAACGTTGGAGAAGCCCATACCTGCAACATACTGTCCGAGAGCCATGTCTGTTCTGCCCTCGGGGATATTTGCTACGGCATTTCTCAGGCTTCTTGCGATTATCTCGATAGCCTTCAAGTGGAACATATCCGAAAGCTCCCAAGCGCCTGCGGTTATGTAGCCTTCGATAGCGTGTGTGAGAGCGTCCATACCTGTTGCGGCGGTAAGTCCCTTAGGCATTGAGGACATCATATCGGGGTCTACAAAAGCCACAACGGGGATATCGTGAGGGTCTACGCAGACCATTTTTCTGTTCTTCTGAACATCGGTGATAACGTAGTTGATAGTTACCTCTGCCGCTGTTCCTGCGGTGGTTGGTACGGCAAGGATAGGCACGCACTTGTTCTTGGTGTCCGCAACGCCCTCAAGGCTTCTTACATCGGCAAATTCGGGGTTGTTGATGATTATGCCCACAGCCTTTGCGGTATCCATAGAGGAGCCGCCGCCGATGGCGATGATATAATCCGCTGCGGCTGCCTTGAATGCAGCAACGCCCGACTGAACGTTTTCGATCGAGGGGTTAGGCTTTATTTCCGAGAATATCTCGTAAGCAAGCCCTGCATTGTCAAGCACGTCAGTTACCTTCTTGGTCACGCCGAACTTGATAAGGTCGGGGTCGGAGCATACGAGAGCTTTTTTGAAGCCTCTGCCCTTTGCTTCGTCTGCAATAGCCGCAATAGCGCCCGAGCCGTGATAAGAGGTCTCGTTGAGTATAAATCTGTTAGCCATAATTTAACAACTCCTTTATTATTTTTTGCAGAAATTTCTGCATTGATCACATGATGAAGGTATTCGGCAGCCGACCTATGTCATTCGTTAATATTCATAACAACGCTGCCTAAACAAAATACCATTTATGTTTATATTATACAACATAAATTTTGGTATGTCTATATGATTGCATAAAATTTACCGAAAAAAATGGAGCTGAATTTTTAGGCACTTTACACAACAATTAAAATTTATATGCAGGCATTTTCGGAAATGTGCAGTATAATTATTATGATTTGTGAAGAACATACCGTTTATGGAATGCTCCCCTTAAATACTCTTTTTCATATATCCGCACGTAAACGGAAAGAAATCAAATTTTTTTGTGCCAATATGTATCGCACCATTCTTCTCATACCATTTTCTTAAAACTGCATTTTCTTCAATAATGCCTATATTAAGAGTATCGCACCCTATCTCTTTTGCGGTTTTTACAGCATGGTCAAATAAGCATTTCCCAATTCCTTTGTGCCTATACTCCGGCAGGACTGCCAGATTATTTAGTTCGCACTCGCTGTTATTCTGAATATACAGCGAATAATATCCGCAAATTACTTCATTATCATAAAATACATACATTGGTCTGCGTTCGCCATCAAAATGCCAGTATAATCGTTCTTCTGTGGTGGCAAATGCAGTAAAGCGCGGAGCATTTTGGGCGGTTAATCCAAACTCTTCGGCAACGGTTTGAAAACTCTTTTTTATCACTTCTACACACTTAGGAATATCCTCGCGTTTGACTTCTCTTATCATTTTTTCCTTCCTCTCATAACTTTCGATTTGCTGCTCTGTGCAGCTTTTCTGCACAAATAATATTGTGGTTTTGCCTTAAATCTTCTCACACCGAAGCTAACGTGCGTTTCCATTATTATATCACGCCCTAACCCTGTTGTCAAGAAATTATACCAAACGATATTAAAAGGCTTTTTGCAGTATTTACACTTTCCTCTCTTGACAACAATGGTGCAGTAGGCTATAATATATGAAAACGCGCGTTAGCTTACGTGGGCGTTACAAGAGCAAGAAAAATATTTAGAACGCGCTTTGCGGATAATCAAAGCTTTGAAAGAAAGGTGCCAAATATGCAAATAACGATACGAAAATGGAAACAAACCGACGCTGCCGATCTGGCGGCTGCGCTTTCAAACCAAAACATTCTCAATAACCTGCGTGACGGGCTGCCCTATCCGTATACTGAAAAGGACGCGGAGAAATACATAAGCTTTACTCTGAATTCCGACCCGAATGACACCTTTGCTTTTGCTATTGATGTTGACGGCAAGGCAGTTGGCAGTATCGGTGCATTCAGACAAGGAAACATACACTGCCGCACAGCGGAGCTTGGGTATTATCTCGCCGAGGAATACTGGGGCAAGGGCATTATGACAAGCGCGGTCAAGCAGCTGTGCGAAAAGCTTTTTGCCGAGACGGATTTGATCCGTATTTTTGCAGAGCCTTTCAGCTATAATGCCGGGTCACGTCGCGTCCTTGAAAAAGCAGGTTTTCAGCTTGAGGGAATAATGAAAAACAACGCCTTCAAAAACGGCAAGGTGCTTGATATGGCGCTTTATGCCTACACACGGGATACACTTTAATAGCAGGAAAAAGGAGCTGTTGGATTTATGAAAAAAATAGTAGCTGCAATAACCTGCAACGCGATCGCTTCGGTGTGCTGGGGTATCCTTTTATATGCAGGCATATATGACGGCAAGACCGTGGGCGCAATACTGTACGGATTATGCTTAGTCTGCTCGGTAATTTCGCTTATACTGAATATCATTTTATTAAAAAAGGAAAAACACGATGACTCCGACAAAAATTGAAAACAAGCACAAAAAAATCCTGACTGCGGCTAATGTAATTACTCTGCTTCGCATTATCGGGACAGGCGCGCTGTTTTTCACAAAATCAATGTCGCTGCTGTTTCTTTCAATTTATACATTTGCGGGATTGACAGATGTGCTGGACGGTTTGGTCGCACGCCGAACAGGCACGGCAAGCGAATTTGGCGCAAGGCTTGACAGCATTGCCGACCTGCTTTTCTGCGTAGTTATACTGATAAAGCTTGCACCCGTTTTGTGGGTAATTCTTCCGCAGGATATATGGTATGGAACAGCTGCCATTCTGCTTATACGCATAGTCTCATATATCACGGCGGCAATAAAATTCCGCCGCTTTGCTTCTTTGCATACATACCTTAATAAGCTGACGGGCATTGCTGTTTTCCTGCTGCCGTATATGCTTGCTTTTTCATGGGGCACAATATACAGCCGGGCAGTATGCGTGCTTGCATTTCTCGCTTCCTTGGAGGAGCTGGCTGTTCACATTTTCCGCAAAGAATATAATGCAGACAGAAAATCAATTTTTCAATCGTAAGCACGATATATTTAAGCGAAAAGAGGCACCATATGACCAATAAAAATACAGATCCGACTTGCCCATGCAAAAAGAAAAGCTGTCCGCGTCACGGCGACTGCGATGCCTGCCGACAGCATCACGCAGAATCCAAGCGCCAAAGACCTGTTTACTGCGATAGAAAAATATCCGTCCGAAGCTTCCGAAAAGGCGACGAATTTGACGTTTCAGATGTTATTCGCACAACGCTTGCTGTCAGCAACAGCAAGGATTATCCCCCCGAATTTATTGAGGAAAACATAGAAAGTCACTCGCCCGAGGTCATTGCTTCAAGGGCGGCTGAATCCCATTTTTATGTTGTCCTTGACGGCAGAAAAATCATCGGCTGCGGAGGAATTACAGGCTATTGGGGAAGTGAAACCGAAAGCTATCTGGTATCTATTTTTGTCCTGCCCGAATATCAGGGCAGAGGCATAGGCAGAAGAATTATCGGCGCATTGGAAGCCGACGAGTATTTTCACCGTGCATGGCGAACGGAAGTCGGCTCATCTCTGACGGCTGTGGATTTCTACCTCAAAATGGGATATACATATAAAAACGGTCTTACTACTCCCGATGAATTCGGAGTAGTAAGACTCGAAAAAATAAATGAAAGCAAAATCTGAATTAACTTAATATTTTCTCAACACGCCCTCGTCAATTCTGCGTACAACGCTTCTTGTGTAGGGCGTGAAATATTTTTCCCAAGCGCCGAGAGCCGTAGGATTAAAGCTTTCGTAATCCACGCCGAGAAGCTTCACGCCCTCGCTTCTGAGACTGCCCAGCGTGTAATCAAGCAGACCTGCAAAAACACCCTTTCCTCTGTATTCGGGCAGACAGAACGCGCCGCAGATATTTTTCATCGTATCGGTTTCCGTAACAAAATTTTCGCCGTCGTCTGTTACCTCGATAAAGGAAACGGGTGCGCCATTTATTTGCGCGGCATAAATTGCCGACTCACGCTTTTCCGCTCCTTCAAGCCAGCCTTGGAACTCCTTTTCATCGGAATACATAAAGCAGGGACTTTCGCCCATATGCTCCGACAACATTCTGCGCAGTTCTCTTACAGACGGTATTTCTGCCGCCGAAAGCCTGCCGAAGGACAGCTTATCTGCGGCATGACAGCCGATAGCTTCCGTACTCCTTATTGCGTCCGAACAGCGTACGCCGAAGCCGTATAAAAAGAGTGCCTGCAAAGCTTTTTCATCGTGAGCATACAAGGCTATTCCGTGATAAGCGATATGGTTTTTCACCCATTTTTCTGCCGCCGCCTGATACATTCTGCGGTATATCGTTTCCCTGTTTTCGTAAGCAGCGCCGTGAGCGTGCAATGGTGAAAATGTGCCCTTTGCCGCCGTGTCGAAGGCATTGTCCCAAGGGGAATAGCAGCACAGATAACCTATCATTTTTCCATTTTCAAAGGCTGCAACGCCCAGCCCGTTTTCCGCAAAAACACCTAAATCGGGTATATCCGCCGTTTCGGGCAGTTCCTTTACAAACTGCCTTTCCTCGTTATAATTTGCAAGTGCAATAGCCCTTGCTTCTTCGATATGCTTTTTCTCAAAATCAACAATATTCATTTTAATCTCTCCTGACATTTTTTTGTACGGAGAGTAATTTTTATGCTTCGGTTACCCTCCGTGATTTATTGCGTACAATTATTTTTCTCATATATATCAGCTCCTTTGTTATTCAAAATATCTATGTAAACGCCAAGGGGAAGTCCCCTTTGCCGCTTCGCAGGTTATACTAATAACCAATTAAAAAGTGTACAAAAAATCAAGCAAAAACTTGCATATATGGATTTTGCGCAGATTTTTTGTCTACACTTTTATTGGTTATTAGTATTACTATGCGAAACGCTCAAAGTCGGTGACTCGGTACCGATAAATACTTTTTTACGGTACTACCCTTAGGCGGTGTTATTTACTTGCGTTTACAACGTTTGCAGGTACAATTCCAAGAACTGTCCAGTCCTGAAAATTTGCAGGTTCGTACACAAGATAGTAGTTTGTTCCGTTTATGTCAATTACCATTTGACCGGAAGCTGCCCGGTGCGGCAGGAACTGCAAACACCATTATCTCCGGCTTATCCAGAACAACGGAGTTTACGACTATGGGCTTCTGCTCTATTATCAGATCCTCAAGCTTATTCCGCAGGTCTAAGCAGCCTTTCTGTCCCTCCAGCGTGATATAATCACCGTTTCGGGAGAAATAAAGAAATTGGTGAAATTGCTTTCTTCCCTTGCCTGCTCAACATACTCCACAATATCCTGTTCGCTTTCCGCAGCTTCAATGTAGGGCGCCCACATTCGCATACGGCTCCAGTTGACGGATACCAAATTATAAAGCGCTTGATTTGCTTGATGAAAAATTTCGACAAGGTGGGCGGTGCTTTCCTCGTATATCGTTTTGGAAACAAATCCCCAATAGGCAGAGCCTGCCAGACCTACTCCCGCAGCAACGACCACAGTAAGCAGCAAAGCGATAAGCTTCTTTTTCATAACGCCGCCCTCCTTTCTCAAAATACTTGTTTTAATAACCGCGGATAATGGTTACATACTCTGTTGGCTCAAGGAACTGCTTTGTTTCCTTAAGAGTCTCTATGATGTACTCCTGGCTTGTGAAATCATTCACAATGTAATCTTCTCTCTTGGCCTTGATATCCTCGGGCATAGGACAGTTACAGAAGGTGGGATGCTCAAGTTATGTATCCGCTCCCACAAGCATAACCGTGTACACGGTATCGTCCTCAAGGGGCTGTCCGTTTACAGTAATATCTCCCAGAGCAAACTTTCCTCGTTCCGTTTCGGTAACGGTGTATTCAAGACCGCTTGTAACGGGCATCTGATTGCGGTGGTGTATCGGGTTGGAGCCATCCTCCTTCACGTTGACCAGCCAGTCCATGATACGGCGTATCTCCGCTCCCGTGTATTCGCCGCGGTAAAGAGCGTTTCTGAAGGTCATCATCCACTTTACCTGCTGAGTGGTGTAATCTCCTTCATATATTGAGGAGCTTGCAACGCTTGCATAGCCGATAGCTATCTGGTCGTTATTCTTATACCGCAGAGTGTTCATCAGAGAAGAAGCCGCCTGACTTCCATGAACGCCAAAGTCATTGGAATATGCCGTGTTCTGGGTAAACAGCACTTCTTCGGCTTCGGGATTTTTGTAGTCGGTTATCTGTGCATTGAAAGCTTCATAAGCGCTCTTGGCGTCATACTCGCCTCGCGCAAGCAGATCCTTGTAGTATTCCATTGTGTTGTAACTCTGTACAAATGTAAAATCAATGTCGGGGAACTTCTGCTCCAGCTATGGGGAAAGCTCTTTGAACATAGACCTGTCCCACATATACATACTGATGGATATTCTTCCGTCGTTGTCGTCCTGCGCAGCATTTTTACCTGCACAGCCTGTCAGCGCTGCTGCCGCCATGACACCTGCAAGCAGTCCACAAAAAATGTTTCTTCATCTTCATTTGACTTCTCCTATTATTTTATTTATTATCAGAGTCTAAGTAGGTGCGTATTGCGTTTACCGTCAACTCATAATCACGCCGAACTTCTTCAAAAATCGGCTCGGCTTCCTCGGGAATTTTTTCTGCATTTGCTCTAAGAATTTCTGTAAGCTTTGACGCGGAAAGCATCAGCTTGTTTAAGCTAAGGTTGGAGCAAACGCCCTTAAGTGTATGCACCGCACGAAAAGACCTCTCGCGGCTGCCTTCTTCCATAGCAATGCACAAATCGGAGAAGCTGCTGTCGTCCAAAAATTTTGCAATGTATTTTTTTATCAGAATTTCATTTGGAAGACGCTTTTTTACCTCGTCAAAATCGCCGCCAAATTGCTGATAACACTCTTGAATAGTCATATTTTTTCCTCATTCTGTATTTGTTTTATCCGTTTTTTCAAACGCATTAACAGTCGTTATAATACTAAGGAAACGCTGATTAAATCACGCCTTGCGGCTTGGCACGCATCTTGCTTGCATATTTTTCGTCATCTTGCATAGAAATTTCTTGACATACGACAGTATGCCTGCAAAATTTCTATACAATCTGACGAAAAATCTGACTGCGCAATCTGCGCACCAGATTTAATCAGCGGTTTCCTAATTCTGTCAGAGCCTATGGTTTTGACGGAAATAGTATAATACTATTTTTTTTATTTTAACACATATTTTGACAAAAAACAATAAAAATAGTGTTAAAATTGTGGCATACTAAAAGGAAGCACTGATCAAATCACACCTTGCGGCTTGGCACGCAATCCATGCGCACCGGATTTGATCAGTGCTTCCTTAATGCAAAGCAATGTGTTTGCTTCGCATTTGTTTTGCCGTTATGAGCTGAAAACGCTGTTAAAATTCAATATCAAAAACATATTCGCAGGACGCATCTGCGGAAGTGATCTCGCATATCATACTGCCGTCAAAATTCGGCGTGTGTTCAAGGTAGATACGGTCATCCTTGAAAAGAGGATATATCTCGACTTCAAATTTATTCGGGAAGCCATAGCGTGCAAGTCCTGTTGTCCAGCCTTCACCTGTGTAGAAATCATCATCGGCAAGCTGTCCGTCAATGTAAAGACGGGACTTATCGCCTGTGTAATCTATCTTCACATAACATTCCTCACACTTAGGAATATTTGCAACGTCTATCTCATATTTTTTCACGCCGTCATTTTCGGAAATGAGCTTGAAGCTTACAGCAGGCTTATCATCACAGCTGTCAGCGCAGGAATAAACATACAGCCCGTTTTCTTCCACTTTGCACTCAAATCCGACAGGTGCTTTTTTCAGCTTGGGATACGTTTTTATTACGGGGGATTTTTCGCCGTATATTCTGAAACCATGCGTATTTTCACATACAATTCCGTCGCTTATGATAAGATATTCCTCGCCGTCAATGTTCAGCTTGTAGGCGTTAAGTGCGTCTTTTCTACTTATGACCTCAAACTCGGCATCGCCAACAGCTTCAAATTCGTATGGCTTATCGGTATAAAGCACCGCTTTGCCGTTTACCATGCAAAGAGGAGTTGCTGTGATATATTTCAGTACGCCCTCGCCTGTCTGCATATTTACGGGATAGAAGAAGTGGTCGCCGTTACCGATGTCAACGGGGGGCAGAGTTATTTTTTCGCCGTCAAGCTCCGCCGAAAGAACTGTATTTTTATGCTCCGCCATATCATAAAGTCGCTGATAGTTGTTTACAAAGATATAGCCTTTCTTTCCGTTATGGCGGACAGACATTCTCAAATCGGCAAGGTCGTTGGGGTCGGAAGATGTGCTTTCGGGGATATATGCAGGCATTGTACATAATTCGCTGCCGAAATCCTTCACGAACATTGCAAGCAGCTTTATTTCTCCGAAGCTTTCCGCACGCTGACCGTACTCACGGAGCGGCGCTTTGAAATCGTAGGAATATTCGGGCAGGTCGTTAAGATATCCCGTTGCAGTTGATTCCTGCAAAGTTGTAAGCTTTCCGTGGGGATTTGTACCGCCGTGATACATATAATATCCCAGCAGGTTGCAGCCGCTTGCAAGCTTTGTCAAAGACATTGCGCCGATGTCATGGCCGCTTGGAACGGTTCTTCTGTGCTTTGTGACCTGCAATCCTCCGCCAAGCTCCGCGGTAAGATAGGGGAAATCATTGAAATCAAAGGTAACTCCGTAACCGATATGATGATCCGAGCCTATGCCGTGGTCGTTTCTTTCGTATGTAATAACATAGTTTCCGCTGGGAGCAAGCTTATCGGTACTCTGATCCCAAGGAGCGTCGCAGTATCCGCCCATTACGGGGAGCAAGCCGCCCGTAACAGCACCGCCCCAGCCCGTTGCGGTGTAAAGCGGAACATCATATCCTATCTCCTTAGCCATTTCGGTAAGGATACGCATATGCTTTTCACCCTCGTCTCCGTTGAGACCGCCGCAGTGACCGTATTCATTCTCTATCTGAACGCCGATAATTGCACCGCCGTCCTTGATAAAGCAGCCCTTAACTTCCTCATATATCCTGCTGTAAAATTTCTTCACATCGGCAAGATATCCCTCATCGTTTGTTCTGATATTCTTATGTTTTTTTACCAGCCAGTCGGGGAAACCGCCGTTGCGAGCTTCCGCATGGCTCCACGGACCTATCCTCAGAAACATATACACGCCGCATTTTTTGCAGGCTTCGGCAAATCTTCTCAAATTCCTGCTGCCTGTGAAATCATACCGACCTACTGCCTCCTCGTGATGTATCCATATCACATAGCTTGAAACTACATCCACGCCGCCTGCTTTCATTTTCAGAAGCTCCTTTTCCCACATATCCGCAGGATAACGGGAGTAATGGAACTCGCCCATTACAGGGAAATACGGCTTGCCGTCCTTGGTTATGAATTTATTGTTATATGAAAAATTGCCCTTCATTGGTATTCGTCCTTTCGGGATAAATTTTCTGCCGATGAGACAGTCATCGGCAGATGAAATAAGTATCGGTCATTCCTTTACAGCTGCGCCGCCGAGAGATGTCACAAGCATTTTCTGAGTTATAATAAAGAAGATAATAAACGGTATCGCAATAAGTATCGAGCCTGCGCAGAAGTCGGTAAATTCGTTTTTCTTGTCGGAAACAAAGGCGTAAAGTCCCAGAGCAAGGGTCATTTTTTCGTTGGAGCGGAGTATCAGCTTAGAGAAGATGAATTCCATCCAAGGACCCGTAAAGCTGGTAATTGCGAGGAATGTGATTATAGGTTTTGCCTGAGGAAGAACTATCTTGAAAAATGTGGTTGCATTGCTTGCACCGTCAATTCTTGCCGCTTCGTCAAGGCTCTTGGGGATAGAGTCCATATAGCTTTTTACAAGCCATGTGTTGTAAGGAATATTTCCTGCAAGGTAAATGAGTATCATACCCCAGAGAGTATCCAGTCCGCCGATCCTCATAAGGATAACATAGATGGAAACCATTCCGATAAACGAGGGGAAGATCTGAAGGACAAGCAGAGCCATCATCATATGCTTTTTGAAAGCAAATCTGAATCGTGAGAAAATATATGCCGCAAGAGAGCATACGATAACGGTTGAAGCGGAAGTGCCAATAGCTATAATTATCGTGTTCCTGAACCAGAGCAGATAGTTTGTCTGAGTGAAAAGCTTGGTGAAGTGATCGGTGGTAACTCCGTTTCCGAAAGGAATTATGCTTAAAGCCGAAACGGAATTTCCCGGGGTAAATGCCGCGCTTACGGTGTAAACAAGCGGATAGAGAACCAGAAGGGAAACGAATGTAAGGATAACGCAAATTATAATTTGAGCAAAACGCTTGCGTGATTTATAAGAAGCATTTGCTTTTTCATAATAACTTTTTGAACTGTATTCTGTATTGTTAGCTGCCATTACATTTCACCGTCCTTAAAGGATTTTGTATTCTTGAAGTTCCAGATTGCAAATGGTGCAAGCACGATAAAGATACATACCGCAAGCACTGCCGCGTAATTATATTTTTGCATATTAATAGTCAGATTGTATATCCATGTGACAATAATATCCGTTCCCTTTGCATAGGTGACTGTGGAGTCTGCAACCTTGGGATTTCCTCCCGTAAGGAAGAAAATAGCGCCGAAATTATTGATGTTATGAGTAAAGGACATTATTATAAGCGGTGCTGTCTGATATACTATATTGGGCAGCGTGATATGGAAGAAGGTCTGTACCGAATTTGCACCGTCTATCTTTGCCGCCTCAAAAATATCCGGATTTATCGAGGTCATAGTACCCATTGTGAGCAGCATAAAGTAAGGGAAGCCTGCCCAAAGATTGATAAGGATACATGTAAACTTTGCAAAAGAGGGGTCAGAGAGCCATGGAATGACCGTGCTGCTGTCCATAAGACCCAAAGCGATGAGCGTTCTGTTTATAGTACCGAAGCTGCCGTTGAGAAGATTTTGCCATACAAGCATTGTTACAACAGTAGGAACTGCATATGGAAGAATACATATTGAGCGGAACATGGGAGTTATTTTCAGCTTGGATTCATTGAAAATGACTGCCATTACCATACCGCCTGCATAGCAGGTAAGGGTTGCAAAGAATGCCCATACAACGGTCCATACTGCGACACGTCCGAATGCACCTGTCCATGTTGCGTCGCCGCCGAAAAGAGCCTTGAAGTTTTCAAGTCCCACCCAGTTGATGGTGTTGTTGGGTGCGATATGATCGGGCGAGGAATAATCGGTAAATGCGACAGCTGCGGAAAACAGCAGGGGAACGACTACAAGGAACAGAACAAGGATTATCATGGGGATAAGTCCCACAACGGGGAAAGCGTTATCGGCAAGGTTGCTTATTACATTTTTATTGGATTCAAACCTGCCGTTTGTGCAGTAGCTTTTGTACTCCTTTAGTGCGCTTCTTACAGATATTATGTATATGAGCACAAACACAAAAATCAAGGCGAGAACTATAAAGCCGTCTATCATCATAAAAAGCGAATTATCTCTCTGCTTGATAGGCAGCTCCGGGTGAGGGTCGCCGAGGGTTATGAGGTTTTTTATCGCTGTAACGATCTTAGGACTGAAAATCAGCATCAAGATCTCGATCAGCGCAAAAAACGCCCCTTTAACGTACTGTTTCAGCCAGATCATGTGTGAAAGTCCCATAAAGATCACACTTGTTACAAGCACTTTCTTTTTTGAGGAACCGTCACGCGCTACCAATTCCTTTGCCATAATATTGACCTCTCTTTCATGAAATTATGTATGATAAATTAATGGATTTTCCGAGCCGTAATGCATTTATTTCATATACGGCTCAATTTTAAGGAGAAAATATGAAAACACTATAATGTGGATTTTTTTATCGAAAGCTCGTAGCTTAAAAAAACGTCCTTACAAAAATCTTCGTCGTTTATAAGCGAAAGAACGGTTCGTGCAGCCGTCTCACCAAGCTCAAAGGGATCGGCGTTTACCGCCGTGATGGGGGGCGTGTAGCTTTGAAGGATGGGACTGTTATAAAAGCTGGCTATTTTTATTTTCTCGGGAACGGCTATCTGCTTTTCTTTAAGCGCCGAGAGGGCTCTTACACATATATAGTCATCACCGCAGATGATACAGTCGCAGCCTTTGTTGATTATTTCGCCGACAGCAAGCTCAACAGCTCTGCGTCCTGACAGATTATCGTAAATAAGTGCAGCATCAAAAGCTTTTCCACTTTGTTCGTATGCGTTCACAAAGCCGTTGTATCGGCTCAGGTTAACGTTGTGGCTTTTGTTGCCGAGAAGAAGTGCAGTCCTGCTGCAGCCTCTGGAGAGCAGATATGCGGTAAGCTCGCTGCAGGCGGATTCATGGTCGATATCGATCTGTACTACGGAATCGTCCGAAGTCGAGCCGATAAGCACAAAAGGAATACTGTTTTCTTTAAGCAGCCTTACCGCAGGGTCATTTATTACGGAACGTGTGAGAATAACGCCGTCCACCTTGCGGTTGCGGATTATCCTTTCAAGCTGTGACGCATCGTCAGCCGCCGCCATAGCAACAACAACGTCGTAATCCATTGAAGAAACTGTTTCGCATATTCCTGTAAGACAGTTCTGGAAGAAAGGTATCTCGCCCAGATCCTTCTCATATGGAAGAACCACGCCGATGTTGAACGTTTTGGATTGTGCAAGACCTCTGGCAATAACGTTGGGCTGATAATTCATCTCAGCAGCGCACTGCATTACCTTGTTTCTGGTCTCTTCGCTTATCCTGCCTTTTCCCGAGAGAACTCTGGAAACGGTGGATTTTGATACTCCCAGCGCCTTTGCAACGTCATCAAGAGAGGCTTTGGAAGCATTTTTTTCATTTGGTAAAAAACTCATAACTGAATTGCTCCATAAGTATCCGTTATTATAAATAAAAATCAGCGCTGCGCTCTGCGCAACCGATTGCTTTAACTAAATCCATGATAACACACGTAATATTTGTTGTCAATGAATAAAGCTAATAAAAAGTGTAGAAAAATATTGTGCATATTGCATAATTAGACTGTTTTACATATAATTGTACTCGTTTATGCGTTGCGCAAAAAGTAAGACACAAACAGCACTTTTGTTGCTATTGCACAATTATATTTAACAAACATCGTTATATTTGTAATATTGACAAGCGGGCGAGGATATGATATTCTTGATTTAGAGCAAACGATTGCGCAAAGCTGCTGCAATAGCGGCAGCAAAAACAGCGCAGTCAAATATTCATTTTCGCACAAAATCAAAATCAAATTTTTTTGGAGGTATTACTATGAAAAAAAGAATACTTGCATCAATTCTCGCATTATCAAGCGCGGCTATGATGTTCGCAGGCTGCGGCAATCAGACAACCGGCACATCGGAGGGCGGAGCAGATGCTCCCGCAGCTTCTTCCGGAGAAACTGTGACTCTCAAGGTTTGGGAATCCGTTGACGGCCCCGACAAGTGGATACAGCAGGCAGGCGAAAAGTTCACCGAGCAGAACCCCAACATCAAAATTGAATTTGTAAACGTTGAGCTTGGCGATTCCACAAGCGCAATTGCACTTGACGGTCCCGCAGGTACAGGTCCTGACCTTTTTGCAGCTCCTCACGATAAGCTTGGCGAGCTGGTTGTGGGCGGACACATTCTTCCTACCGCTAACGCCGATCAGGTAAAGGAGCAGGTTCTCGGCTCCTGCTCAAGCGCGCTTACATACGACGGCACAATGTACGGCTATCCCACATCTGCCGAGACATATGCGCTCTTCTACAACAAAGCACTTATTTCCGATGATGAAGTTCCTAAGAACTGGGACGACCTTTATACATGGGGTCAGTCCTTCAGAGAAGCAAATCCCGACAAGTACCCCATCGTTATGGACGTTACATCTGTATACTATACCATTCTCTTCACAACAGGAAACGGCAACCGTCTTTTCGGCGCAAGCGGAGCTGATACATCTTCATCTTATCTGAATACCGATGATGCTGTAAATGGTATGAAGATGTTCCAGAAGCTTCACGATATTATCCCCGTTGCTTCCGCAGACCTTGGAACAGATACAGCAGACGGCGCGTTCAAGGCAGGCACAGCTGCAATGCACATCACAGGTCCTTGGAACGTTGCTTCCTTCACAGAGGCAGGCATTGACTTCGGCGTAACAACAATTCCTTCTCTTACAAACGGCGGCGATCCTGCTGCTTCCTTCTCCGGCACAAGAGGAATGTTCGTTTCCGCATATTCCGATCACCCCGAAGAAGCTGCACAGTTTGCACAGTTCCTTATCTCCGAGGAAATGCAGCAGCTCAGATATGAGATCACAGGCGCTCTTCCCTCAATAAATATTCCCGTTGACAGCGAGGCTGCTCTCGGCTTTATTGCACAGCTTGATTATGCATTTCCTATGCCTTCCGTTCCTCAGATGACTGCTTTCTGGGAATCCTCAGGAAGTGCTTCCTGCAATATCTGGGACGGCGCAGACGTTAAGGCAGAGCTTGACGCTCTTGATTCTGCTATCATTGCCAACAACTAATGCTGTAATTATGTCTTGATTTCAAATGCACTGTTCATATCCCAATTTATGAACAGTGCATTTTTCATAGCAGGGGGAATTTGATTTGAAAAAGAGAATAAACATAGCCGCGCTGCTTTGCTCGGCTGCAATGCTTATGAGTGCCTGCGGAGCAAAAGCCTCCTCAGACCCTTTGAATTTTAAGACCGATGATGACAACTTGTGGATAACGGGCAGCGAGCCTGTAAGTTCATCCGTTTACGTTGATAAAATAGAGGGGCTAAGTCAGAATTTTATCCGTGCAGTTGATATTTCTTCCGTTATCTCGGAGGAAAACAGCGGCGTTGTTTACAGAGATTTTGACGGCAATGAGCAGGATATCTTCAAAACTCTTAAACAAAGCGGCATAAATTATGTTCGTGTAAGGGTATGGAACTACCCCTTTGACGCAAACGGAAACAGCTACGGCGGCGGCGGAAACGATGTTGACACAGCAGCGGAGATAGGAAAGCGTGCTGCCGAGAACGGCATTAAGACCATTGTTGATTTCCATTATTCCGACTTCTGGGCAGACCCCTCCAAGCAGATGGTCCCCAAGGCTTGGGCGGATATGGACATAGATACAAAGGCGGACGCGCTTTATACCTTCACCAAGGAAAGCCTTGACAAGATAATCAAGGCAGGCGCAGACGTAGGTATGGTGCAGATAGGCAATGAAACGACCGGCGCAATGTGCGGCGAGACCAACTGGATAAAGATAACCAAGCTGATGAGCGCAGGGTCAAAGGCTGTCCGTGAGGCAGACCCAAACATACTTATTGCTGTACACTTTACCAATCCCGAAAAATCGGAGAATTACGAGCAGTATGCAAAGATACTTGCAAATTATAATGTTGACTATGACGTGTTTGCAAGCTCATATTATTCATATTGGCACGGCACTCTCGATAACCTCACAGCGATACTCAAAAAGATATCGGATGAATACGGCAAATATGTTATGGTTGCCGAAATGTCCTATGCGTACACAGCCGAGGACGGCGATGATTTTTCCAATTCTATCGGCGACGGCAGTACGATTGAAAAGCATTATCAATTCACCGTGCAGGGGCAGGCGGACGGCATCAGCGATGTTATACAGGCGGTTCACAATGTAGGGGAGAAGGGCATCGGCGTATGCTACTGGGAGCCTGCATGGATACCTGTTCCGGGAGATAATTATGATGACCGTTTCACTCTTTGGGAAAAGTTCGGCTCGGGTTGGGCATCAAGCTATTCCGCAGAATACGACCCCAACGACGCAGGAAAATATTACGGCGGCTCAAGCTGGGATAATCAGGCATTGTTTGCCGCTGACGGAACTGCGCTGGAATCTCTTAAAACATTCGGATATGTTTACACAGGCGCTGTTACCGATATAAAAATAGACGCAATTTCCGACTGCTCGGTTATAATACGTCTTGGTGATGATATCATTCTCCCCGAGACCGCCGACGCTATATACAACAACGGCGAAAGAAAGCAGGTCAAGGTCGAATGGGAAAGCTATGATGAAGCTCTTATGCAAAGCTGCGGCGCAAACGATTATGTCATAAACGGTATTGCAGACGGTATGCCCGTTAAATGCACCGTTTCCATGGTCGAGCCTAACTATATTGATAATTACAGCTTTGAAAACAAGGATTATTCCATGTGGAATATCATCAACGTCAATGATGTTACTACCGAGCTTAATTTCCAGGAAAAATCCACCGACGCAAAAACAGGAAACTTCTCGTTCCATTTCTATTCCGAAAACAAGGTTGATTTCAAGCTTGAACAGACCGTTGCAAACCTCAAACCCGGTGCATATAATTTCTCGCTTTCTCTGCAAGGCGGCGACTGCGCAAATGACACGATGTACATCTATGCGATTGCCGACGGCAAGGAATATACTCAGGAAACGGGCGTTGTCGGCTGGGCAAACTGGCAGTCCCCCTCAATAAAGGATATCACCACAGAAAGCGGAGAGATAACCGTTGGTATTGCAATTTCGTGTGATGCAAAGGGTTGGGGAACTATTGATGATGTGCTGCTTAATCCTGTTGAGAGATAATGCGGATAATTTGTACATTTCAAAAATATGCCGTGATAGATCAAATGATCCATCACGGCATTCGGTTTTTATTAAATGATCATATCTTTGTGAATACGTCTGTTTCACTTTTAAGCATTGTTGCAATACGCATATTATCGTCCATTCTGTTGCTGATTATCTCCATATCCTGAACAAGTCTTTGAGTGCTTTCTGCTGTATTGTTTACTCCGCAAGCGCTCTCATTGATCGAATGTGCAATACTGTCAATGGATTCTGCGATCATGGTCATCATCTGTCTTAGATTATCGGTTTTAACAGAGAATTCCTCCATAGTCTTTTCAATATATGTCGCATTTTCCTTATACTGCTCACCCGATCTTACAAACGATTCAAATTCGGGAAGAATATGTTCGGTCATATATTCTACAAGCTCGTTTGCGTTGCTTGCAAGCTTTGTTACGGCTTCGGTGACAACAGCGTTGATACGCTGGATATTATTTGCAGATTCACGGCTGGATCCGGCAAGCTGTCCGATCTCTCCTGCTACAACGGCAAAGCTCTTTCCTGCTTCGCCAGCCCTTGCCGCCTCAATTGTGGCGTTTATCGCAAGGATATTCGTATGCCGTGCAATATCCAGAATTTCTGTGGTAAGGCTGTTGATCTGCACAACGCTGCTGCTGTCGTCTATCGACTGCTTAAGCTCGCTCAAAATAGCGTTCACCTTTGCGCTTGTAGTTTCCATATTGACGCGTGCAGCATTCTCCATGCTGTCTGCGTGTTCTTTCATTTCCTTGCTGTAAGCGTTAATTTCGTTTGTTCTTTCTGCAATAACGTTTACCTCACGTTCAACGTCCGCGGTATTGTTGTTGATGATAGAAACGTTGGAGGACATTGTCTCCATTGTTGCGGAAAGCTCCTCGGTAATGGAGGACATATCAGCTGCGCTGTCATTTGAAGCTGTTACGCTTTCACGCACCTCTGTTACGACCTCGTCCATTTCCTGCGTTGTATCGGTAATTACTTTGAATATGTCCTGAAGCTTGGTCATAAACAGGTTTATACCGTCTACCAGAGCGCCGATCTCACCGCTTGATCTGACATTGATACGCTTTGTAAGATCGCCCTCACGCCTGTCGATACCGCCGATAATATTTTCGATATCTCTTTTTGCGACAGTAAGAGGTCTGATAACTGCCAGCATTACTATAATAAACACAAGCAGCAGCGATGCAATACTTACCGCGATAATAGCCGTGCTCATTACAAGTGAGCTGTTATAGACCTCGGCAAGAGCATTTCTTGCAGTGACGGCTTCGCTTGTTGTTATATCTATCATATTTTCCACAGTACTGTTGATCTCGTTTCCGTATCGCGATATCTCGTTGTTTGCACAGGCAAATGCCATTTCTTTATCGCCTGCCGCACTGTATGCCATAAGATCTGAAACGTAATAATTAAGGTCGTCCGCACCTGTGCAAAGTCTTTTGTAATTCTCTTCATTTTCGTCGGACAGATACGGCTTGTAAGCCTCAAGCTGCTCCGCAAGCACGTCTTCCGTATCACGTATCTCATCAACAATTTCAAGCATTGAATCAAAATCTGTCGCAATTATATGAGAAAGTGCAAGCTCATGTATTTTTTGAGCCGTTACCTCCATTTCACCGAGTTTAGAAATGCTTATCATGTAATTATCTGCGATCTCTTCAGCATTTGCGTTTACGTTTCTGATATTCATGATCGCCACTGCATTGGATATTATCGAAACCGCACCCAGAATGAAAACAGGCAATAAAATTGCAAGCTTAATGCTGCCTCGTCTTTTCATAACGCTTCCCCCTTAATTCACCGTCGATGCTGTTATTTCGGTCACAAGAGTGTCCATAATTTCCTGCAGATCTGCTCCCGAAGGATTTCCCTGAGCCATAGTTTCGCCAAAGCTTGCAAACGGATCCCAGAACTTGTTGCCCACACGCTGGAGCTTTCCGAATTCGGACTGCGCAATAACTGCCTGTATAGCAGGGACTTTCATTACCTCGTCCGATGCGGCTGCATTTATATTGGACGGTCCCTGATTTCTTTCAACAAATCTCAAGGTCTGATTTTCTTCATTTGTGATCCATTCCGCAAATTTACAAGCCCAGTCCTTGTGCTCGCTGTAATAATTTACACCCACCATTTTGTACCCCGTAAAGGACGACATCTGTATCTGCTTGCCGTTGCAGGTGTATGTAGGCAGCTTTGCAGCGCCATAATCATCGCCCCAGGCTTTTTTCACCTCAATAGCATTCCATACGCCGCTTACGCCTGCAACAACAGTTCCGTCCTGAACTCCTGCCGGGAAATCAGAGTCCACTCTCAGTTCAAAGGCAGGACTTGCTGAAATATCCAGCAGCGCCCGTGCAATATCGACGCCCTTTATATCCCCCTCTGTTGAATTCCAGTTGCAGTAGTTGGTCACACCGTCTTCGTTAAGTCCGAATTCAAGACCGGTGTTGCCGAAAAACGAATACATATACCAGCCCGAAGTCCACTCCATAGTGAACTTTTTGCCGCACTTTTCGGCTGCTCTGAGGATCCCGTCAAGGGTCTGGACATCGCTTTCGGATATATATCTTTTATCATAATAAAGGAAATAACCGTTGTCAGCCGTCATGGGATAAGCATACAAAACGCCGTTTATTTTTGCCGCCTCGGAAGCCTCTGCTACATTTGCGGCACTGATCTCGTCTGCGTTGGGAACAGGTTCCAGAGCGCCACCGGCAACAAGAGCGGTAAGCTGGTCATCGGGAAGCGTAAAGACATCGCCTGCATTGTGAATATCTGCAAGAACATTATCTCTTGTGGCGCTGTCAGCATTAACAGTAATTGTAAAATCGAATTCCGCCTCACCTGCATACTTTTGTTTAAAGCTTTCGATCATTTTGTTCATTGTGTCAATGCCCGATTCTTCGCACCATACATTAAGGCTGACCGTGCCGCTGTCTGAAACGTTCTCCGTATTTGCCGCAGTTTCAGCTGCCTCCGGGTTATCCGTCTTGCTGTTTTCATTTTTGGCACAGGAACAAAGCATTGCTGACATCATAGTTCCCGCAAGAAATAACGGCAATAGTTTCTTGTTTATTCTCATAACCATGCTCCCAAACGGAGCGCCCCCCTTTTCATATACAACAATGAATTCATTTTTACACCATGCGTTCCCCCTAAAAATAGGAAACGTTACGGCAGCAAAATACTTTTTTCGGCATTTTGCAAATGAATTCATCATAAATCAACATAAAAACCTATGTATAGTTATTATATCATACTTTTTTACATTTTTCAACTCAAAAATTAATGTTTTTGATTGATCACGCGAGGGGGATACCATACAAAAAAGGAGCGTGAGCAAAAAACTCACGCTCCTAATACTAATCTTTAACCAACCTGTAGACAAATCCGTCAGCTATAACGCATCCACTCGTCGTCAAGCTCCCTTGCCGGGCGACAGCCCGCCTGCGGTAGCTTTCCTAGATTGGCTGCGTTCTATCTGCCGCCTTTGTCTATAGAACGGTCAAAGATTAGTATAAATTTTAACATTCAGCAAATCGACAGCTGTAAAAGTTATCCAAACGGGATAGCGATATACAACTAAGAAAATGATTGCCGCGCATTGATCGGCTTTTTCCCGATATTTTTATAACAAATCAAGATCCGCTTAGTTTGATCTTTCCCTCATCAATTAGCTTGAGAAGGTTGTCCACAACATCGGGGTCAAATTGGGTCCCCTTGTTTGTATTAAGTTCGCTTAGAATGACTTCGTGAGATAGATTGCTTCTGTAACAGCGCTGGCTGTTCATGGCGTCAAATGCGTCGGAAACACCTATTATTCTTGCGATAACAGGTATTTCTTCACCTGCTATTCCCGAGGGGTAGCCCTTGCCGTCATAGCGCTCGTGATGATACATCGCACCCAACTGAATACCTTCTATGGACGTAAAGTCACGCAGTATCTCGCTGCCGTAAACAGTATGCTTCTTCATGACAGCATATTCTTCATCGGTGAGCCTTGCAGGCTTTGTCAGTATCTCGTCGGGTATGTATATCTTTCCGCAGTCATGCATGAGTGCGATATAATATATCCTCTTGCACTCTTCCTCGGAGAAGCCCATCCGCTCAGCAAGCATCTTTGAATACTGCGCAACTCTCAGCGAATGTCCCATAGTATTAGGGTCCTTTGCTTCGATAAAATTGACAAAGGTGTGCATAGTCTGCTCGATTATCTGCTCATCGCGTTTTTTCTGCTCGATAAGACGTTTCAGGTCTATCCTTACGATTATCAGCGAAAGCACGCACACCAGCCATGCAAGGAATAATCCGCAGAGCACCCAGAACATGGGGCTTTTAAGCACACTGGTCTTGAGATGAAATCTGATCTGTCCGCGGCTGAAATCCGCAACGTAGTCTAACGGCTGATCTTCGATATATGTGATGAACCCTATTCTTACGGAAGCAGGCTTTCCGCTGTTCGAATTTGAAGCGATTATCGGCATCTCATTCATATCGGTGTCGGGGTAATAAACAAAGAAGTCATCCTTGTTCATCGGTATCATAGGTCCGACGGGATCCATGTAATGATCAAGCGTGATGCCGTAGGCGGAATACTCGGCAAGGTCGATGGTCTGGATTTTCTCCTCGCCCGATGTGGTCTGGTGAAGCTCCAGCTCGCCGTTCCATGAGTTGTTGAGGAGAAGCTCCTCCGGCATATAGACCGTCATCTCCCAGTCGCTCATAATGTCGGTGGTCTTGTTGGTGACCACAATCTCGTAGATAGTACCGACATACGGATCAACGATAACGTTCCCGTCGTCATCAAGGACAGGATCTTTGATCCATGAGCCTGTATCGCCGCCGCGGGTAGTTATCTCAACCGAGACTTCCGGGAATTCATAAACGCCGCCCGACAAGTATTCGGGTGAAAGGTCGCAGGATCTGAGTTTGGTGTTGTAAACATAATTCTGTGCAAATATCAGCACCATTCCTAAAGTAATTGCTAAGGGCAGAATCACTGTGAGTAATCTTAATACTCCCCTGTTTTTCAAGATGATCACCGCCTGTAAATATTCTTTACAGTTTTAATTATATCACTGAGTTATTGTATTGTCAACGCTAAACGGATCTTCTTGTGTTTTCGGGGGAGGGAAACCGATTGCCGTGCATTATAGCTATTTATTCCGACATATTTGAAACCCTGCTTTGGAATGATTTAAGTTCGGAAGTAAGCTGCCTTGCCGTTTTCACATCAAGCAGCCACGCTATCACCAGAACAAGAACATATATAACAAGTATGGAAAGAGCAAAGCTTGCCGTAAGAGATATATTTTCGGGAGCGAGACATTTTGCCCCAAGTCCGAAGCCTATAAGTATGACCTCAATAGCGATAAGCTGCAGCAATTCTCTGAAAATATGCTGCTTTATGGTAAGCTCTTTTTTGGAGTACATACAAAGCATGGGAACAAGGGAAATAGCTGCATATATAAGGGGTGAAAGAAAAGCGTCATATCCGAAGCGTTCATCGGGGCGGAATATCTCTCCCAGAATGAACGTTGCTAAGTTAATAAGTGTAGCAATAACAAAGAATTGCGACATCACAGATTTAAGATGTTCCTTGAAGCTCATATTTCTTCACCTCTCAATGTCTTTTTCAGCTCGGATACATATTTGCGTGAGATGATAACTTCCTCGCCGTTTGAAAGCACTGCGCTGAAACGTCCTCCCATCGCAGGCTTTACGGAAGTGATCTTCATCAGATTTACAAGTGATGCTTTGGATATACGAAGAAAGTGTTTCGGTTTTAGAATATCCTCTAATTCATATATCCTCTGCTTTGACTCGTAAACCTTTGCTGCGGTATAGATAAACGTCTTGTTGTCCACCGACTCGATGTACATTATTTCCGAAACAGCTATGCCGTACTGCCTGCCCTCAAGCGTTCCCGACAGCTGTCCCTGCCTTGATTTCACAAAGGCGGCTATCTCACGTACCGAGTCCGTTTCCTTGTGGCAGCGTATGTCCACAAGCTCGTTTTCGTTTTCGGAGATTTTGCTTATTTTAACGTCCATATTATGATATTTCGATTTGTTCGGGTACACTAAATTCACCCTTTCCTTTTAAGAAGCTGTCGAAAAATTCAAGCGTTATTCTGTTGACGGTCAGCATACATTCTTCGGGGGCAATGCTGCCCGTTCCAAGCATTTTCGCAAGAGGAGGAGCAAACATAGGAAGGTCTGTGAAGTTCATATGACCCGTTCCGACGATATATGTTCTGTAACCGCATACGGCATTGTCGTGAACGGTATTGTTTGCATAGGGAACACCTGTCTCCCTTGCTTCCTCGGAAGCGAAATGATGCTCCTCGTTGTCAAAGGATAAAAGCGGTGTTGTGTAAGGCTCGTCATTGACGATGTCACGTTCATTTTCAACGCCCGTTACCTCGCTGAGCATTGTTCCGTCAAGGTCGATTACCGCGCTGATGTCGTTTCTTGTTCTGCCTACGGATACCGATGCTGCACCGCCGAGAGAATGTCCCATAACGCCGATTTTATCCGTATCTGTCATAGCAAGCGCTGTGATTATGTCCCCGCTCTGCTGTGAATACCAGTATTCGGGAAGTGCATCTTCACCTGCCGCAGACTTTATTGAATCAATTGCAAAATTGATATCCTCTGCACGAAGCTTGAACCATTTTGAGGAGTGTTCGTATGCTGTTTCCTCGGAAACATTCTCGGCATTTATTGACATAACGTCATTCAGGAATGTGGGGTCGGCGATTATGGTATTGCCGTTTGTATCCGTTGTAAAAAGCGAGTGGTAGGGGTGTTCGGTGCTTATAACAACATAGCCGTTTGACGCAAGCTCTGCGTATGTGGAATAGTTGCTCTGATTATATCCGAATGCGCCGTGTGAGAATATCACAAGTGGGAATTTTTCGCCCTCTGCGGCGTTGGCAGGATAGAAGAAATAAACGGGCACCTCACGCTTTGAGCCGTCCGACTCAAATGCTTCCGTCCTGTTCTCGTCAATGAGAATAGCATTTGCTTCCGCGATATCGTATGCTCCCGAAACGGGCAAGCCACTGTAATCGGAAATGATAAACGAAGGTATCATGCTGCCCGATATAAGAACGGCTGAAAGCAATGCGCTTATTATCATCGCTGCGGGGTGCTTAGGTTTATCCTCTTTGTTTTTTGTTATCATCCAAGAGATAAAAGCGATGATAATACGAAGCAGAAGCAGGATAAACAGCCCCATAAAGCGGAAGCTCATATCTATGCCGGGAGCGATGAGCATTATAAGGAATAACCCCAGCTGACCTGCATTGCAGATAAGTCTGCCTGTCTGCCAGCCCTTTTTGTCCGCCTTGCGGCTGATAGCTGTGAAAGCAAAGGCTGCTTCAAAAACGCATAGTAAAATAAGTAAAATAGTGTTCATGGTAAATCTCCTTTTCTGTTGATATCATGAGTATATCAGCATTGATACGGAGATTCAAGCTTTTGGTATGTGAAATGCAATTATGCGCTGTGAAATGCAAATCAGCATAATGAACTGTGTGCTTCAAGCGCTGCGCCTAAGGTTATCCCGATATTTCCGAATAGGTTTGCCAAGCCGTTTTGGCTGTTATTGTACCACACCCGTCCGCTTTTGTCAAGCTGATTCACCAGCCCATTTCCGACAGCCAGCCGTTCAGCTTTTCCTCACGCTGCCGCTCTGTTCCTTTTACGGGCTTGCCCAGCTTTATTTCTCCGCAGATACGTCCGTCAAGAAGATACAGCACACGGCTGCAAGCAGCGGCAACCTTGCTGTCATGGGTAACCATAAGTATAGTCGTCCCCTCGCTGTTCAGCTTTTCAAACTCTGCCATAACTTCGGCAGCAGCACTTTTATTCAGCGCTCCTGTGGGTTCGTCCGCAAAAAGTATCATCGGTTCGTTCATCATGCTTCGGCATATGCACGCACGCTGTAGCTGTCCTCCCGATACCTCTTTTACGCTGCGCTCGGCTATTTCCGAAACGGAAAGCTTTTTCATCAGAAGCTCCGCTCTTTCCGTCAGTTCCTTTTTGGTTTTTCCGCTTTTTCCTTTGTTGGCGTGAATTGCAGGGAGAAGGATATTATCCATAATACTCAGATTTTTCATCATATTCATCTGCTGAAAAACAAACCCCGTTTTATGCAGACGGACAGACGCTTTCTCGTCCTCTGTCATAGAGGTAATCTCGCTGCTGCCAAGCCATACTCTGCCGCCTGTGGGGTTATCCATACCTGCAATATTGTAAAGCAGCGTGGATTTTCCCGAGCCCGAGGGTCCCATTACAGCAGTCATTTCACCCCATTCAACACTAAACGTGATATTATTCAGTATGTTATCCTTGCATAAATTTTCAACTTTGAGCAGGTAGTTCATAACATTATTCCTTTCCATAACAACATTCGTATGCCCTTACATTTTTTATGGGATATATACCCGTCAGCACCGCAGATGCCGAGGTTATGACAATTATCATCGGCAGAATAAAATACACTCTTCCGCCGTCAATGACAAATCTGAAGCTGTCTGCACCGAGCAGCTTCAGTGCCGCTCCGCAGAGCATTTCTCCTAAAATGTTTGCCGACAAAACTCCGACCGCAATGCCTGACACGGCAGGTATTATTCCCTTTGCAAAATATGAACGCATAATATCTTTTGCCTTAAATCCAAGAGCCTTTTGAAGGGATATTTCACCGCGTTTTTTCTCTGCAATAAGCCGCATGAACAGCATTACCACCACAGCTGTTACAGCCGCACCCGTCACCGCCGACACCTTTGCAGCAGAGCTTACTGTATCAAGCGTCTGACCGTAGGTTTTGCCGATATAATCCGCAATGTCGGTTACATCAGCGCCAAGACTGCGGTAATGCTCGGTCCAGCCGTCCTTATTTGCGCCATCTGCAAGAGAAACATAAATAACACTCCACACAATGCTGTCTCCGCCTGCCGTGCTGCACGCTTTGGCTGTCTTTCCGCCGTTTGTGATATCGGAATATATGCCGCAGACAGTATATTTCGTTTTTTCGCCGTCCACAGTAAGGTACAGCTCGCTGCCTACATCAAGACCGAGTTCCTTTGCGTTCATCGAGGAAAGGGCTATCTCATTTTCCTTTTCGGGGTATCTTCCTTTTGAATAAATTACGGGAAATAACGTGTGGTCGCCTGTTTCAACAGACAGATTTACAGCCGCTTTGTCCGAAAGCTCTGCCGTAAGCGTCTTGGTGCAAAGCACAGAATATTTCAGAACATTTTTATCCGTTTCAAGCTCCGACGCTATCCTCTCCGTCGCTTTGCCGATATCCTCCGTCATGCGGACATCTATGCGCATATCACTGTTTCCTATGCCCATATATGATACAAAATCGGGTGCAGACATTGTTGTGTACAAATTCTGCGGCACAAGCATTATGAACGTGCATATGGCAGTCACAAAGCCTATCAGCAGATACTGCCCACGTCTGCCGCTTCTTTCGCTGTCATTTGCCGAAACCATTGCTTCAACAGGCGGCATATTATCTGTTTTTTTGAGTATTTTCCAAACGGCAAGGAGAATTACCCCCTCAGCAACAGCCGCCGCCGATATGGAAAGAATACAGGAAATTATACCGTTATCGCCCGTCCCATAAAACTCACGGATTTCTTCCCCTAAAGGCAAACGGAGCAGAAAAGCCGCCGCAAGTCCGATAACCGCTCCGCAGAACGAGAACATCAGATATTTGGAGAAATATATCCGCTTTATATCCGATTTTTCAATGCCCAGCGCTTTCAATGTGCATATCTCCGTTCTGTCACGTTCCGTCTGCAAAAGCAGAATAAAGCGTATGCACAGAATGGAAATGAGTATAACTGCAATGCCCACCAGCAAAATTATCAGTATCATTATCCCGTCGGACAATGCGTTCATCATGCTGATAAGGGGCTTTGTTATGGCAGGACCGTTGGACGGAAGTCCTGCTGCCGCGTATGCTGTGCTGAATTCATTTATATCCGAGCCGCTTGTCAAGAGAAACTCTATGAGATATTCTTCTTCACCCCGAGGTCTTATTTTCTCATAATCGGCGGCATTTACAAGGAAACGCTTCGATGACGCAAGCATAGAATTCATCTGTGCGTCCCGAATAAAGCCTGCAATAACAAGCTCGCTGCCGCCTATCTTCATTATATCCCCAACAGACAGCTCATACATTTTCCGATAGCATATCGGAACATACACCTGACCCTCACGGACATCGGGAAGCTCGTTATCCATACCCAGCATATAGTCGAAACGTTCCCCCTGAACGCTGATACCGTTGTCTTGGGTGCTGTCCGCAAGACTATGGCTGCCGAGAGTTATCTCACTGTTATTCAGATTAAGGAAACGGCATATCTGCCAGTCTCTTACCTCGCTGCGGCTTTCGGCAAATTCTTTTATTAGGGTTTCGTCAATGCTGCCTGTGTGCATCTGCATAATATCGGGTATGTTTGCTCTTTCCGCAGATTTTTCCACCGCGCCCATAAGGTCTGCAGACAGCATCACCGCAAGGGCAAGAAGCATAGCCGAAGCTGTCATAAAAAAGACAGACGCCGCGGACATAAGCTTGTTGTTTTTCACATCATTAAATATCAGCTTTTTTATCATAGAAAATACCCTCCGAAAATCTTGCGCTTTAAGTCAGCACCAAATAATTAGCACTTATCGCCTTTGCCGCACATATGCCTGCATATTTTTCACCATCAAAACTTTCATTTTATGATATTCCTTTCGATGGATAGATTTACAACAGACAACAAATCATAGACCGACTGCCTGTCGATTATTATTGTATCATAATAAGCTTCATATGTCAAGGGTATTTTCGAACATTCTGCAATATTGAATTAATTGAGCATATCCTTAGTGAATTACGCAATTTTATTGGCTTTGCTAAAAATGTTCGGAGATCAACCGGTGACGATTACCGGGCGCTGTGATTTTTGGGGGCTTGCCGTCAAGCGGCTTGAAATATCCGCACTTAAATTTACGCGCCGGATGAAAAACGGTCTTATCCTATTTTTATGGATAAGACCGACGTTTATCATCTGTAAAACTCGGGATAGAGCTTTTTTATTTCCGATTTGTTTTCATACATAAGAGAGTCTGCGTGACTGTATATTTCCATAAATCCCGAAGAACTGCTTGTTCCCGAAGCATATCCCATAGCAATGCTAAGCTTTATGGGGATGCCCTTGTAGTTATCGCAGGCGGTGCGGACGTTTTCAATTTCCGCCTTTACCTCTTCATCATTTGGGGAAATGTATATCACCGCAAATTCATCACCGCCTATCCTGTAAACATTGTATGCGTTTTGCAGATTTTCCAGAAGAACTTTGGCAGCCGCTTTGATAAGCTTGTCACCCTCGGCGTGACCGTAATTGTCGTTTATAAGCTTAAGACCGTTCAGATCGCAGATAACAAAGCCTATGCTAAGCTGCTTGTTTTGATATTTCTTTTCCAGTGCGGACATCTGCTTCTCAAAGCTGTTTTTGTTGCGGACACCCGTGGCATTATCCCAAAGTGCCTGTTCCAGATATGCGGAAACGGGGTCATCCACCGTAACGAAAAGACCTATGCAGACAAAGGTTACACTTGCTCCCGTTATAAGCAGCTCGGGAACAACTGCCTGCACAGAGACCATCACAGCCATAAGCGTGATGGTCGGCAGAACGGCAAGACGTATTCTCTTATCCAGACTTTTAAAATTCACTAAAACCAGCACCATTGCGGTTATGCAGTAGACGGCAAATAAACCGTAGCAAGCGAAAAGAAGCGGACCGTAGCTGTAGTTTGTACCCCTGCCCTCAACATACTCTATAGGCAGGATGAATGACAGAAATATTATCACCGCAACCGGTAAAAGCTTGATGCGGCGGTATGCCTTAAGAAGCTTGTAAGGCATTGTCAGCTTAATGACATAATCCAGAAATTCCATTATAAACAATACGCCGAAACAGAAGAAGGCTACGTGAAGTATCTTGTTCAGCCACTCGGGAACAACGCTGAGATTGTTTACGGTTATGACCGTTATCAGATCGAGTATTACGTGCCCCATAGCGTAGAAAGCTATTTTCAGAAACGATTTTCCATCGTTGTTTTCGTCATTGTTTTTATAAATCGAATGATAGCATATAAGGAAAATGAGGACAAGCAGACAAACAGTTTCCTCTCTCATCGTCAAAATAACAGACAAGCCTATCAACCCCTAAAGACGTTTATGCTTCTATATGCGTGTATACTCTTATTTTGGGGGAACTATATCCTGAATTCGTTCACGCACTGTGAAAGCTCATCGGCAATACGCTTAAGTTCTGCGGCAGAACGTCCGATCTCGGAAAAGCCCGAGGACATTTCCGCTGCTTCTCCGCTGGTCCTGTTGGAAAGCTCCGCAGTATTACCTGCAATGACAGTAAGATCGTCTACCATTTTTACAATATCCGCACGGACATTTTCAAGCTGTGCCGTATGCTTTTCGATTACGCGGATGCTGTCGGCGGAAGAGTGTATTCCTCCGATGACCTCGCTGACTGCAGCAGCAGTATGTTCCATACTTGCGCTCTGGTCGGTGATTATCTGCTTTGCTTCCTTCATTGTTTTCATGGTAAGCGCAGAATCTGAGGTAAGACGTTCTACGAGTTCCTGTATCTGTTTTCCGCATTTTGTAGATTCCACAGCAAGAGTTCTTACCTGAGAAGCGACTACTGCAAATCCACGTCCGTATTCTCCTGCTCTTGCAGCCTCGATATTGGCATTGATACTGAGGATAGAGGTTTCCTCAGCTATTTCCGACACCATTTTTGCAGCTTCGCTTATCTCATTGATAGAGCTGTCTGTCTGAGCCGTGCTTTCACCGATTATGTCAATAGAGTCTCTTACCTTACTGTTTACGTCAAGGAGATTTTTAAGATTTACCGCCGCAGTATCGCTGTTTCGGAGCATACTTTCCGAGTTTTCATTAAGTGCGGCAATTTCATCGGTAGTAGTGCCGATAACGCTGCTCATTACGGACACGCTGTTGCCTGCGCTGTTCATTTCTTCAGCCTGCCTGTTTGCGCCCGAGGTCATATCCGATATCGCAGACTCAAAACCATCAAGAGTATTCATAGTCCTTGCTGCCATATTGTTGAGTATTTCCGATGCATTAAGCAGCGAATCTGAGTTTGCTTTAAGACGGGAGATGATGTCCGTCAGAGAATTTTTCAGTTCCTCAACCGCCCTTGCAAGCTCGCCTGCCTCGTCTCTGCGGCGTGTGATACTCCTTGGTACGTTCGCCGACAGATTGCCCGAAGCAAGCTCCTTGAGAACATTTACGCCCTTGTTTATTGCCCCTGTCACCGACATTGCCACGAACACTGCCAGAAGCAGTCCTGCCGCTGCAATAACGAACACTACAACAAGTATCTTGCTGATAAGGCTGTTAATGCTGCTGTCCACCTGTTCCTTTATCTGTCCGGCAAAGACCATTCCCACAGGAGAGCTGCCGCTGTCCTGATAAACGGGTATGTAATAGCCGTAATAGACAGTTCCGTCAATGTATACGGAGCTGCTGAAATATTCGTTTCCGCCATTAAGCACCTCGGCAACAATCTTGTCGCCTGCAGGAGTGTCAAGAAGCCTTCTGCCATCGCTGTCCTTGGCGGAGGTCATTATTCTGTCTGCACCGTAAAAGAATGTTACAACAGTTCCGTCGTCCCCTGCTATACCGTCAATAAGATTGTCGGAGAGGGAAATATTATATCCGCCCTTCCAAACATCGCCGTTTTTAGAAATATAGTATTCTCCCGAATTTGTTTCATAAGCGGCAAGAGTACAGGTAGCTGTATTTCTCATCGCATTTTCAGCCTGCTCCAGAACAGAGCTTCGGAAAGTTGTTTCGGCAATGTAGTAAATTACTCCGCCCAGAACAAGAATAGGAAGAACCGCTCCGCAAAGGAATTTAGCAAGTATGCTCACTTTCATTTCATATTCCTCCTTTATTCAAGCACGGTCACGGTCTTAAAATACCAGTCAATGCCGCCTGTTATATCAGCGTCGCTGAGAGTTGAGCCTTCCTCACCCACAGTTTCGCCCGTATTTGTCTCTATAACTCCGTCAAATACGTTGAAGCTTCCGCTCAGCATCTGCTGTGTAGCCTCGGCAACCTTTTCATTACATTCGGGATTGCAGAAATCAGACGTATCTGTTATGCCCACAAGACCCTCTGCAAGTCCGCCGTAATAATTCTCGCCGTCCCATGTGCCGTTGATAATGCTCTGAACAGCTTCGGTATAATAGGCGCTCCATGTCCAAATTACACTGCACAGTACCGAATCGGGAGCTTCCTTGCTCATATCGGAATTGTATCCGATAGCGTATGCGCCCCTACTTTCTGCATTTATGGCAGGATAAGCCGTATCGGCGTGCTGAGTGATAACATCGCAGCCTGCGTCAAGAAGATCGAAGGCATACTGCGATTCAAGATCGGGGTCATACCAGCTGTTTGTGACCTTGACAAAAACCTCTGCGTCCGGATTTACGGAATAAACTCCCAGAGCAAATGCGTCAATACCTCCGGTCACCTCGGAGCTTGCGGTACCCATTGCCGCAACATAGCCTATCTTGTCCGACTCCGTGTTAAGTCCTGCAACGATACCGCTAAGATATCTTGCCTGATAAATTCGTCCGAAGTAGTTGGTAAAGTTCTTTCCGTTGGAAAGGTAGCCCGTTCCGTGGGAGAAATACACATCGGGATACTTTTCTGCACAGGCAGCGGTAGTTTCCATATAGCCCCAGCTGGTGGTAAAGATAACATTGCAGCCGTCCCCCACGAGGGAATCTATTGCCTGTTCGGTAGCCACAGTATCCAAATCATCAACAATGACGCGATGTATTTGACTGTCAGCAAGACCGAGATTTTTCTGCATTCCCTGTATGCCCAGATCGTGAGTGTAGGAATATCCGCTGCCCTCGGCAGGGTCGGATATGTACAGAACTCCTACACTTATGTCTTCCTTTGGGATACCTATGACCGCATTCGTATCAGCCGCAGCCTGTTCATCTAATGCAGCGACAGTATTTACCACATAATCATCGTAGCTTTCAAGCTTAGTGTTTGCAGCACAGCCGCCTAAAATTGAAACGGACATTGCAAGACAAAGAGAAACAGCAGAAAACTTTCTCAAATTCATTTGATCACTTCCTAAATAAAATATCAATACCGCAGAAATAATTCATACATTCCTACTCTGAACATAAAGACTTCTTTATTGCAGCAAAGGTATGTAATGCTTTTCATCAATTGATACAATTATCTTATCACATTTTGTCTAAACTGTCAATAGTTGTAAACATTATGATCACGGTATTTCAGCGAGTAAAAAGCTGTAAACGAAATAGACAAAATTAAAAAATCATGGTATAATAGAAGAAAAAACCAAAGGAATGAAGTACCACGAAAAACCGAGTATTGAAGAAATACTTGAAGAGATCGAGGATAACCGAAGGATCAACAGTGTAATATATCCACTGCATGAAGTGTTGTTTATCAGGATATAAATGACAAAATCCCCCATTTATTCGATAATCCCAAACCTGTTATCGTTGATATTATTCCCGGAAAGTGAGGAACAGAATTGAACATCGACCTTGTTAAAATAATAAAACTCACCGCAGGAGCAGTTATAGCCGCTGCCATAGCATACGCCCTTGAACTTGATTATGCTGTTTCTGCAGGAGTTATCTGCCTGCTCACCATTCAAGACACAAGAAAAGAAACCCTGAGGATAACTCTGAAAAGACTTATTGCATTCTGCGGCGTTACTGTTCTTTGCAAAGCGGTTTTCGGCATTTTGGGATTTGGACTTGTTCAGTTTGGAGCAGTGCTGGGGCTGTTTCTGATATTATGCGGTTTGCTTGATATGAACGAAGCTGTAGCTATGAACTGCGTTATTGCCACTCATTATTTTGCTTCGGGAGATATATCTGTTGATATGATCATAAATGAGTGTACCCTTTTTGCAGTCGGAGCAGGAATAGGTGTTATACTGAACGTTTTCATGCCTTCAAGGATACGAAAGATACGGCGCATACAAAACGAAACAGACGAACGCATCAGAACTATAATAAAAAGAATGTCGGTCTATATTCTTCGCGATGACAGAAATGACTATACGGGAAGCTGTTTTGATGATACCGATCGTCTTCTTGAGGCTCTTCGCAGAGAAGCTGTAAACTATATCGGCAATTCCTATGTGAACGAGAAGGATTACTTTTACAAGTATGTGAACATGAGAATAGAGCAGTGCATGGTTCTAAAGAGAATATTTACAGATATAAAGCGACTCGGCAGTATCACAGTTTATGCCGAGCCTATTTCAGAATTTCTATTGAAAATGAGCGAGGAATTTTCCGAAATAAATGATTCAGTCAGTCTTCTGAAAGATCTTGATGAGTTGTTTTTGCATTATTCGGAAGAAGAGCTTCCCAAAAGCAGAGAAGAATTTGAAAATCGCGCTCTGCTTTATCACATTCTCTGCGACCTAAAGCTTTTTATTACGCTAAAGGCAGTATTTGCCGAAAATCTTGACGGAAAAGAAAAGGACCGTTTCTGGGAGAAAAATTAAATTTTTCAAAAATCACAATCGGAAAACGAAAAGCTGTTTATCTCCGTATTCAATTGCCAAAGAGCGTAAATAATAATTCTCATCATTTCTTCCATGTAACGGGAGCAAACAACAGAAGCATCGGGAAAAGCTCGAGCCTTCCTGCAAGCATATCGAATATCAGAACAAGCTTGGAAAAAGGCGAGAAGAATGCGAAGTTTGAGGTCGGGCCGACAAGCTCAAGTCCGGGGCCTATGTTGTTTATCGTTGTTGCAACGGCTGTGAAATTCGTTATCATATCGTAATCTTCAAAGGAAATACACAGCAGCGAGATTACGAAAACAAGGATAAAGCAGACCATAAAAACATTGACCGAGCGAATTACTTCATGCTCTATCTCATGGGAATCTATGCGTATCTTTTTCACCTGCTTGGGGTGGATAAGCGTATGCAGCTCCTTGCCCATGCTCTTGAACAGGATAACTATACGATACACCTTGATACCGCCGCCCGTACTGCCTGCGCAGGCACCGATGAACATCAGCAGGACGAGTATCGTTCGGGATATTTCGGGCCAGAGGTTGAAATCCACCGCAGTAAATCCTGTTGATGATATGATGGACGAAACGGTGAATATCGCATTCCCGAATGCGTCCTTTGTTGACGGGAACATTCCTTTGATATTGACGGTAATAATGCCCGTAGCAGCTGCGATTATCACAAGGTAATACCATATCTCGGACACTCTTAATGCGTCCTTGAACTTCTTGCTGAAAATCAGAAAGTAGATGTTGAAATTCAGACTGAACAGTATCATAAATACCGTCACAATAGCGCGGACTGTTTCCGAATATGGAGCCAGTCCGTTATTTTTTACGGCAAATCCGCCTGTGCCTGCTGTTGCGAAGGAAATGTTGAGCGCGTCGAAAACGGTCATTCCGCCCAACAGCAGAAGTATAAATTCAATGAGCGTCAGAACAAAGTATATCGCATAAAGCAGCAGGGCAGTGGTTTTTATTCTGGGGACGAGTTTGCTGACCGACGGCCCGGGGCTTTCCGCCTTCATGATGTGCATATTCTGTCCGCCCGAAAGCGGCAGGAACGCCATAATGAATACCAGCACGCCCATTCCGCCTATCCAGTGCGTGAAGCTGCGCCATATCAGCAGCGACTTCGGAACGGCTTCAACGTCCGACAGGATAGATGCACCTGTTGTCGTAAAGCCCGAAACAGTCTCAAAAAGCGCATCAATGTAATTCGGGATAGCACCGGAAAATACAAAGGGCAGCGCTCCGAATACACTGAGGATTATCCAGCTCAGCGACACGATGACATATCCGTCACGGGAATGGAGTGTGCTTTCCTTAGGCTTTTTTCGGGTTATCGGCAAGCCTATTGCGGCGCACATTCCCATTGTAAGCAGAATGGGCAATACGGTGTTATCCCCGAAAAGTATTGCCGCAGCCAATGGGATCAGCATGAAAAGCGCCTCAAAATTCAATATCCAGCCGAGGATATATACTATCATAGAAAAATTCATACTATGTACCTCGTCATTCGAGAATGTCGGAAATATCGTGCGGACGGATATCCGAAACGACTATGACCGAATCATTCTTCTCGATAACATCGCTTCCTCGGGGGATAATGACTCTGTTTCCTCTGAGGATAACGGCAACAAGAACATTCGGCTTAAACCGCAGCTCCATCAAAGGCTTTCCAAGGACGGGTGAACTGTCTCTTATAATGAATTCCGCCGCTTCCACCTTGCCCTTTATGACGCTGTAAACCGTCTGAACATTGCTTCCGATGGTGTTCTTCATCGCACGGACATGGCTGACAATAAGCTCCGAGGTGATATTTTTGGGGTAGATTATCGAATCAAGATCAAGCTGCTTTATAACATCGAAGAAGTCGATACGGTTTATCTTTGTAACAAGCTTTTTGCAGCCCTTTGTCTTTGCGAAAAGGGAAAGCATTACATTTTCTTCATCAAAATTTGTGAGGGCGGCAAAGGAGTTAGCGTTTACAAGTCCTTCTTCAAGCAGCGTCTGCTGATCGGCGGCATCTCCGCAGATAACGGTAACATCGGGAAGGGCAGTGCAAAGCTCTTCACAGCGTTTCGGATCCTTTTCAATTAGTTTCAGGGAGATCCCCGTTTTCTTAAGTATTTTGCAGAGATAATAAGCTATCTCCCCGCCGCCTGCAATAATGCAATCCTTGACTTGATTTATCTTGTAGTCTATCTTTCTGAAAAATGCGTTTGCGTTTGCGGGCGATGCGATTATTGAGATTATATCCTTTTCCTCAAACACAAAATCGCCGTTAGGAATGTACGCATTATCTCCTCTTTCAACGGTGCATACGAGGACATTGCAGTTGAGCTTTGACATTATCTCCTTGACGGAACAGCCTGTAAGCACGCATTTTTCGGGCAGACGGAACTTCATAAGGTCGATCTTGCCTTTGGCAAATGTGTCTATCTTTATTGCGGACGGGAATCTGAGCACACGGGCGATCTCCGCAGCTGCCGCAAATTCGGGGTTTATGACCATTGCAAGACCAAGCTCTTCCTTGAGATACGGTGCCTCCGTGCTGTACTGAGGATCTCTTACACGGGCGATGGTCTGGCAGTTACCTTCCTTTTTTGCGATAAGGCAGCAGAGCAGATTAAGCTCATCAGAGCCTGTAACGGCAATAAGAAGATCAGCGTTTCTGATGCCCGCTTCCTGCTGAACAAGATGCGTTGCACCGTTTCCCGTAACACCCAGCACATCAAGCCGTGCTGTTACATTATTTACCTTTGCGGCATCAATATCAATGACGGTGATGTTATCGCCCTCATCGTTAAGGTGTTCTGCTATCTCACCGCCGACTTTGCCGCAGCCTACAATAATTATATTCAAAACCAAACACACCCCTGAAAGGTCAATTTAACGATATATATGTTACAAAGTTTATCACTTTTCACGGATTATGTCAAGCTTGTATATTGGCAGAGCGCGGAAAACATGTACCACAAAATCATAACGGCGGCATTATTGATTGGAGTTACGGAACTGTGACGGAATAAACTCCCTTACTATTTTTCAATCATAAACTTACATGGGATATCGTCGGCGTATGTGTATGCCAACGCGATTACGGCCGTTTTTTATGTCTGCGGAAAACCTAAAATGACGTTTGACGAATACGCCCGTAACCCAATAAAAGCATTTGGCAAAATCAACAATTAATGCAATACTCTTTTGTGTAATTATTATAATTTTGCCTATTGAAAGAAACTCAATGTTATGATATGCTAATTATGGAAAGTTGTAAACACATAACGACAGGGGGGGAAGAAAATGTCAATAGAATTAAAAAACAAAACAAAAAGAACCATACAGTATTTCTGCGGTATAATACTGTTCATTATTTTTCAGTTTGGAACCTCTTTTTTAGACAAAGCGGGGCTTTCATATTTCAGCGGTGTATGCTCGGCGTTTCAATATGCAAGTTGCCTTTTTCTTGTAAGAACAAATAATAAAAAGGGCATAATAACTTCGATTATATTGCTCTCAATATCGGCGCTTAACCTGATAAGAATAATCGTCTCATTCGGGGCAACCGTTGCTATGTCGGGACTTTTCAATCAGATCTTTTATATTGTTACGATCCTCTGGCTGGGTGTTATTTTCACAAAACAGGAAAAGGCGGCAGTTACCGATATGCTCACAGGACTGCTCAATCGCCGCGGTCTATATAAGAAGCTGAAGGATTCCACGGAGGACGGCAAGCCCTTCTTCCTGATAGATATCGAATTAGGAAATTTCAAGCTTCTCAATGACAGCTACGGTCACGTTTATGGCGACAGGCTGTTAAAGAAAACGACGGAACGTATCAATTCATTCATTGGCAGCAGAGGAATAGTTACCCGTAAGGGCGGCACAGAATTTGTCATAATCCTCAAAGATACACACAACGCAGAAGATGACGCAAATAAGCTTCTTGACATTATCCGTGAAAAGCTCTCTCTTTCCCTCGATGGTGATTGCCTTGATTGCTATGTAACTGCATTTGCAGGCATTGTCTCTTTCCCTGCCGACAGCGATAACTACGAAAACCTATTACAATATGCGGATATGGCAATGGTTGAGGCACTCCACTCCAACTCCACTACCGTCTGCCCCTTTAGACCCGAAATGGAAAAGAGCATTAAGCGACATGCAGAGCTTGAACATCTAATTAAAGAAGGAATCGAGAAAGATTACTTCTATTTAGTTTATCAGCCCCAGTATATTCTTGACGGAAAGAAGCTGCGAGGATTTGAAACCCTTATAAGAATGAAGCTTCACGACGGTACCTTTGTAAGCCCCGGTGAATTCATTCCTGTTGCGGAAATGAGCGAGCAGATCATCTACATAGACGATTATGTTATCCAAAGGGCTATGAACGAATACAAGGATATTGTTCTTAACCATAATCGGGATTTGATCGTTTCGGTCAATGTATCAGCAAATAATATTGCCTCTGCGGGCTTTCCTGAGAAAGTTCAGAAATTTCTTGAAGAAACAGGATTTCCTGCAAAAAATCTTGAGATCGAGATCACCGAATACTGTATGGTAAGCTCTTTTAACACAACTATTGAGAATATCAAGGCTTTACGTTCCATTGGCGTTCAGTTTGCTCTCGATGACTTCGGAACAGGCTATACCTCACTGAATTACCTTTCGCAACTGCCTGTTAACCTGCTCAAAATCGATAAATGCCTTATCGACGATATTGAAAACGATAACAAAAAATGCGAGTTTGTTAATGCCATAATATCAATGGGACATCTTATGGAATGTGAAGTAATTTCCGAGGGTGTCGAAAATGAACAGCAGCTAAAAAAGCTGAACGAAAACAACTGCGATTTCATTCAAGGGTTTGTATGGGGCAAGCCATTGGACTATGAAACCGCGAAAGCCCTTTCATTAACAGAATAACAAAAAGAGCAGTATCACCTAATGGAGATACTGCTCTTTTTTGAACGCAAACACTTTGCTTATTTAAGGGTAATCCCACCGCAACAAGAGAAGCTTACGGGAAAAGGGCGATTTTACGTTGTTTGAAAAATCACAATACAGTCAAAAAGGACAGTATCGTGATTTTTTTATAGCATTTGCTTCAAAATATCATTTTACTGTTTTAATTGAGAGTCGGTCAATCCTTTGATATCATTCATCACATAGGTATATATTTTATTTATTATATCAGACACATCTTGGCTTGTCATCACCTTTTTGGGTGAGTTGTTTGAGATAAGCAAATTTATGTGAAATAACATGAAAATAGGACTTGAATAATTTATTATCTTTAGGCAAAAAAAGAATTGATTATTTTTTCCCTGTATGATAGAATTAGGCTATATATGGGAACTGATGTTGGTCTGTTAAGCTAAATTAAATTATTTTTCCTCATTAGACACAAAGCCGACTGCTGCATTAATAGTCGGCTTTGTTTACGTTATTATGGAAAGGAATTTCAAATGAAAGTAAAAAAGATCTTATCAATGCTCTGTGCCGTATCTGCACTTTCTTTATGCGGCTGCTCCGGTGATCTATATGAGGATGATTATATTGCAGAGGAAACTTCTTCCGCTCCTGCACAAACAACGGAAATCAAATCAAGCGAAAAGGATAAAACAGGAATAGCGGACATTGGCGTTTCAGTGTCACTTGACCAAAACGGGGTGCTTAATATCCAAAGAAGTACAGCAGCGTCTGTGCCTATGGGTGAAAACGGCACTTGGACTATTTTCGTTTACCTTTGTGGAACAGACCTTGAAAGCGACGGAGGATTTGCTACATATGATTTGCAGGAAATGCTTGACGCTTCTACAAGCAGCAATGTCAGGTTTGTTATTCAGACAGGAGGAACTGCCATCTGGCAGAATGAGGTTGTAGGCTCGGGCGGGATATGCAGATATGAGATCTCGGACGGTGAACTGTATATACTTGACGAGCAGCCTTCCGCATCAATGGGTTCTGCCGATACACTTTCGGATTTTCTGAAATGGGGTGTAAAGAACTGCCCTGCTGCAAAAATGGGACTTATTTTCTGGAATCACGGCGGCGGAAGCATTTCGGGTGTATGCTTTGATGAACTGTCGGAAAATGACAGCCTTTCGCTTATAGAGATAGACTCTGCGCTTTCATCGGTGTCGGCTGAAATGACCGATACATTTGAATTTATCGGCTTTGATGCTTGCCTAATGGGTACTGTTGAAACGGCAAATATCCTTGCAACCTATTCAAGATATATGTACGGCTCGGAGGAAACAGAGCCGGGATACGGCTGGGATTACACCGCTATCGGGGAATTTCTCAGTAATGATCCGACTGCTGACGGTGCAGAGCTTGGAAAGGTCGTATGCGACAGCTTTTATGAAGGCTGTGCGGAGATCGATTCAGAATCCGGTGCTACACTTTCTGTTATTGACCTTTCCAAAATTGATGATGTTATTATCAGCTTTAATGATTATGCTAAGAATCTCTATGAAGCTTCTGATGATAATTCCGTTCTTTCAGCTGTTGTCAGAAATCTTAAGAAAGCGGATAATTACGGTGGAAATAACAAATCGGAAGGCTACACCAACATGGTCGATCTTGCGGGGATCGTCGAAGCGGGTGCAGGATATGCCGAGGGTGCTGACAAGGTATTAAACGCTATTGACAAAGCAGTCATCTACAAGCGAAACGGTTCGGATCATTCCGAAGCCTGTGGACTTGCATCATATTATCCTTTGGAGCTTCAAGGCTCTGAAGAGCTGAAAATATTTGGAGATGTGGCAGTAAGCCCCTATTATCTCTCATTTGTTGACAGGACTGTTTACGGAAGCACGAACAGCGGAAATACGGAGAATTATAATAATTCATCTGTTCTCAATCTCTGGCTCAGCACCGATGAAACTACTGATAACTCCGATTATTGGGACAATTACGGCGAATGTGAACCAACGGGCGAAAGTCCGCTTATCGTATTCTATGATGAACCGCAGCTTCTTGATGACGGTACATTCGGCTTCTCTCTTACCGATGACTCTCTGGAATATACCGCAAGCGTACAAGCGTGCGTTTATATGATCCCGGAGGATATGGAGGACATTATTGAGCTTGGTATGAGTGTTGATATTATTCCCGATTGGGAAAACGGTATTTTTACGGATAATTTCGACGGTTATTGGTTCTCTCTTCCCGACGGTCAGATACTTGCGGTATATGTTGTTGACGAATACGAAGGATATGACGTTTACACCTCTCCCGTTATCATAAACGGCGAAGAAACCAACCTGAGAATAACTCATGATTACACAAACGGTACTGTTTCCATTGACGGAATATGGGACGGTATTGACGAAAACGGTATGGCAGCAAGAAATATTTATGAGCTGAACAGCGGTGACAGGATAACTCCCATTTATTATGCTTATGCCATAGACAGTGATGATGAATATTACTATTACGGTGATGAATATGTTTTTGATGGCGAGCCGCAAATAATCTTTGATATGCTTTATGACGGCGAGTATCTTTACGGATTTTCAATTGACGATATATTCGGCGATTATTTCATAACCGATTTTGTGAACTTCACTGTTGACGGCGAGGATATTTATTACAGCGAAATATCATAACGTTAATGCAGGGGAATATTGTTTTTCCCTGCATTTTTCACCCAAAAAGGTGATGACATTTGTTTTAAGATGTGATAAAATAAAGAAAACGGGTGAATTATGAGGTGAGAGGCATTGAACGAATATATAAAACCCGTCGAAGCCTTCAAGAAGCTTGATGCTGCCAATCTCTTAAAGCAGAATGTCTATATTTACGGAGCAACGGGCTATGGCAAAACCGAGCTTATCAAGCAGTATTTCAAAAAGGATAAATATATATACATTCCATGCAGACAAAACAGCTGTGACCTGTCCGTTATCCCCGATGACTGCGGACGAACCGTTACAGTCGTGATAGACAACGTAAACGCTATTGACAGCGATGAACTGCGCGGCGAGATAAAGGAACTCTGCAGGAAAAAAAGCTCTGGGTGATAATACTTGGACGAAGCATGATGCCAAGCTGGCTGTATGACACTGTTGTCACCTGCCACATGCTTATTATTCCCGAAGAAGACCTTGCACTGAACGAGGAAGGTATCGACAAATATATGCGTTCCGAAGGGATAATTCT
>JAGAUA010000016.1 GCA_017847885.1 Oscillospiraceae bacterium | reverse complement strand
CTCCGTTCAAAACAGTCCACCGGACTGTTTTGAAGAAAAGTTTTATTTGTAGCTCCCACAAGGGGAGGCGGTCTTGTTCGCCTCCCCTCAAAATGCTGTCGCATTTTTCACCCCTTGCTCCGTTTTTTCGGGCGCCTGCGGGCGCAAGCTGGGGATTTCGCCGCGTGCGCGCGGCGACCAAAGGCTCTGCCTTTGGAAACCGCCACCTTTGAAAAGGTGGACGAAACTTTTACTCTCGCTTCGCTGATGCCATACAAAATATTACCCCAAACAACACGGGCGGATATGGAATCCGCCCCTACAACATCGGGACGGGAGACCCGTCCCCTACAAAACATTGCGCTAAATTATTGTTTATCCGCTTTGCAAAAAAATCCTGCCGAACCGAATATCCGACAGGATTTTTACTATCTTATTTTTTGCCGAGGGGGAACACCTTATCCGTATAAAGCGACTCCACATTTTTCGTTGCGGCTGCGATGTCATCCCACTCTGCGGCATGGTTCGCGCCATCGTTGGAACACCACATCATTGAGCCGTTCCAGCCGTTTTTTACGATGTTTTCGTATGCGTACGCAAATGTCTGTCCATCGCCGAGACCGAACTCGCCAAGAAATGCAGGCTTTGTTCCGTCAAGACCGAACGCCGTGGGGGACATATCAAAGGGACAGCCCATATAGCCCCTCATCCAGTCATAATAGTGGAGCGAATAGAAGTCAAGGCACGCCTTTTCCCCTGCGTATGAGGTCATTACCTCGTCGGAAACAAGGTTGCCCGGATACTTGTCGCTGTCGGAATTGTACTTCACCATGCCCATGCCCACAGTAACAAGCGCGTCGGGGTTAGTCTCGTGGATAGCCGCGGTACAGTTCGCAAAGAACTTTGAAAGGCTTTCCTTGGGAAGCTTGCCGCACTCGGCATTCTCGATGACCCAATCGGGCTCGTTCATAAGGTCGATGCCCAGCAGATAGGGGTTAGAGCCGTACCGCTCCGCAAAGGGCTTGACGTAGCTGTCTATGTAGCTTTGCATTGCGGCATCGTCGGTAATGACCGCGCGCCATCTGTCTGCGTAGTTGCTGTCCTTGCAGTGGTCAAAGGAAAGCAGCGTAGGCATAAGATATATCTGATGCTTTTCGGCGATCTCAAACAGCTGGTCAATGTCCGTCCAGTGCTTCTCAAGGACCTCTCTCACCTGTCCCGAGGGTTTGAGCTTTATGCCAACCATGGAGTTGCAGTTTACCCAGACGCGGACGGAGTTTACACCTATCTCGTGCAGGTCGGCAAAGTGGCTGTCCCAGAATGTGGGGTCAAAGGCTGTGCTGCCGAAGTCGTTCCAATTCTGCCATGGGGTGTTTACGCCGTTGATGATAAGCTCCTTGCCGTCAACGATGAACTTTGTTCCCTCCACCGTGACCTTGGGGGAAGCTGCCTCGGCAACGGTTTCGGAAGTCGTTTCCGCAGCAGCTTCACCTGCTCCGCCCTTTTCTCCGCAGCCGGTAAAAAGTCCTGCCGCAATTACCGCGGAAAGAATTATTCCGCAAAAGCCTTGCTTTTTCATTTGAGTTTTCTCCTTAAATCTGATTTTCGGGAATGTGCCGTGTATACACACAAATTATAGCAAATCCGCCCGTTCAAGTCAATAACACGGGCAGATTTTCGCAGGAATTTTTATGAAGTATCTGCCGTGCCGAAAAATAATAGTGAAAAGTAAATAGTTTTTGCAGGAGCGAATACTATCCGCCCTACATTGAAATGTAACTTTTTGCAAACCCCACACGGTTTCCGTGAGTAAATTCCAAAAAATAAGGACATCGAGCCATGCCGCCCGATATCCCAAAGCTTTTATAAAAATGCTGCACAGTACCGCCCTCTGCTTTCGCCGCCGCCCGTGCTTCCGCCTTTAGCCGTGTACCCATGCCCACGCTGTCACCGCCGCATTACTTGAAGTCCTTGCGAGTGCTTCTCTTGTGGGGGGTCTTATCCTCGGTCAGACCCATGAGGTAATCAACGCTGGTGTTGTAAAACATAGCAAGACTTTCCATTACCATCAAGGAGGGCTGAAGCTCCCCTGTTTCGTATCTTGAGTATGTCTGCTGCGTACAATGGAGATATTCGGCAAGCTGTCTCTGGTAAAGACCGTCTGCCTCACGCAGTTCACGAATTCTAAGCTTCATATTTATATTATGCCTTCAACAGGCATATCCTCCTTTCAAAAATCTAACGCAAATATACTTTTACTACTACATTATGACATATTTTGAGCATTTTTTAAACCCCTTACGCGCAATAAGGATAGAATTTTGTTATTTTTCTTTCTGCCCCGAAATTTACGTCTCGGCGCAGTTCGGGGCTTTTGGGACGCATACCCGAAAAATCAGCTAAAATTGTAACCAAAATTTAATTTATGAGTGAAAAATTTCGGCGTTTTTGTGTATTATACGCAAAAAATTCGGCATTATTTTTAAAAAAACTGTTATATTGATTATTGGCTTTGAAACGCAATTATGTTATAATTACAGCATAGTTAGTAAAACTATAAACAAATGAATATGGAGGAAAAAACAATGAAACTTAAGAAGATTCTTGCTGCACTTGCTGCTTGCGCAATGACTGCTGCTATGATTGGTATGTCCGTTTCCGCTGAAGGCGATAAGGTTGACGACGATACTCTCGACGATACAACAGCAACCGAAGAGATCGGCGGCGAAGATGAGACTCCTGCTGAGACAGAGGCTCCTGCTGAGACAGAGGCTGCTCCCGAGGCTACTACTCCTGATGTTCCCAACAGCAACACAGGTAACTCTCCTATCGCTCTCGCAGTTATCCCCGTTGCACTCGCTGCTGCTGCAGTAGTTGCTAAGAAGGCTAAGTAATTAAGCCAAAAGAGGCTTTCCGTCTGACGGAAACACCTTACAGAGAACTTAAGGGTATTGGACGGCAAGTCCGATGCCCTTATTTTTTGCAAGATGCAAACATCGTCCGAAACGGGGGAATTATGAACAGTAAACCGAAAAATATTTGGAGCAGCCGCATAACCTATATTATTCTCGGCTGGCTGCTTATCCTTGGGGCAATTGCCTGCGACGTGGGAATAACCGTGCCCCGTTACGAAATTTTCACGGACAAAGTCTCCCGTGATGTGAGGATAGTCCTGCTGACGGACTTTCACAGCAGCAGCTACGGCGACGGCGGACAGGTGATTATTGACGCCGTTGACAGACAGCGCCCCGATGTTATCCTCCTTGGTGGAGACATTTTCGAGGACGTGCGCCCTCACGAAAACAGCACACGGCTGCTTTTGCGGCTGAGAGAAAAGTACCCCTGCTATTATGTGGCGGGCAACCATGAGGAATGGTCGGGGGAAATGGACGGGATAAAGGATATCGTCCGCAGCTGCGGCGTGACGGTGCTGGAGGGCGGCTATGCCGATTTTGGAGAAGTGCGTATCTGCGGCGCGGACAACTCACTTCCTGCAAATCAGTATACAAACTGCGTTGACGCGGCAGGGGAGAAATTCACGGTGCTGATGTCCCACCGTCCCGACCTTGTTAAGCTTTACAGCGGCAAGGGCTTCGACCTTGTTGTGTGCGGTCACGCTCACGGGGGACAGGTGATAATTCCGGGTATCGTCAACGGGCTGTATGCTCCAAATCAAGGAATTTTCCCCGAATACGCAGGAGGGCGCTACACCCTTGAGGACGGCAGTACCGAGATGATAGTCAGCCGCGGACTTTGCAAGAATATCCTGCCCCGTGTGTTCAATCAGCCCGAAGTCGTGGTGATAGAAATTAGGAATTCGTAATGCGGAATTCGGAATTTGAAAATACAGTAATTGGCATATATACAGTTTTATTCATATAATTCTGCATAAAATCCAAAATATACATAAAAATATGAATATTGCTAAATAAATTTATAAAAATATGCAAAAAACCCTTGACAAAGCATTTTTATGGTGTATAATAGGTGTTGTAATGAAAATAACAATTTTTAATTGTTTCAGACCGCAGGTTCGGTTTCACGGGCGGCTGATAGCCGCCCCTACAATAAGATGATGTATTTAAGCCGTTTGGTAGGGGCGGATATTATCCGCCCGATACTAAAAATGACTTTTTACAGGCTGTAACAATTTTTAATTGTTTTTATAATTAAATGGAGGAATTTACTATGGCTAAAGAAATCAAAAAAGTTGTTCTCGCTTACTCTGGCGGTCTTGACACTTCCATCATCATTCCTTGGCTCAAGGAAAACTACAATAACTGCGAGGTAATTGCGGTTTCCGCCGATGTTGGTCAGGGCACAGAGCTTGACGGTCTTGAGGAAAAGGCTATCAAGACAGGCGCTTCCAAGCTTTATATCGAGGACCTTAACAAGGAATTCGTTGAGGACTTCATTTTCCCCACAGTCAAGGCTCAGGCTGTTTACGAGGGCAGATACCTTCTCGGTACTTCCTTTGCTCGCCCCGTTATCGCAAAGAGAATTGTTGAAATTGCGAAAAAAGAGGGCGCTGACGCTATCTGCCACGGCTGCACAGGTAAGGGCAACGACCAGGTAAGATTTGAGCTTGCTATCAAGGCTTTCGCTCCCGAAATGACAGTTATCGCTCCTTGGAGAGAGTGGGACATCAAGTCCAGAGACGAAGAGATAGACTATGCCGAAGCACACAACATTCCTCTTAAAATAAACAGAGAAACAAACTACTCAAAGGATAAGAACCTCTGGCACCTTTCCCACGAGGGTCTTGACCTTGAGGACCCCGCTAACGAGCCTCAGTACGAAAAGCCCGGCTTCCTTGAGCTTGGCGTATCTCCCATTCAGGCTCCCGACAAGCCTACATATGTGACTATCCACTTTGAAAAGGGTATCCCTACCGCTATCGACGGCGTTGAGATGGACGGCGTTTCCGTTATCAAGAAGCTCAACGAGCTTGGCGGCGCAAACGGTATCGGTCTTACCGACATCGTTGAGAACCGTCTTGTGGGTATGAAGTCCAGAGGCGTTTACGAGACTCCAGGCGGAACTATCCTTTACCATGCTCACGAAGTTCTCGAGACCATTACTCTTGACAAGATGACCCAGCGCATGAAGGCAAAGCTTGCTATCGACTTTGCAGACCTTGTATACAACGGTCAGTGGTTCACTCCCGTTCGCGAGGCGCTTTCCGCTTTCGTTGACAAGACTCAGGAGACCGTTACCGGCGATGTTAAGCTCAAGCTTTACAAGGGCAACATCATCAACGCAGGCGTTACTTCTCCTTACACCCTCTATGATGAGGAAGTTGCTACCTTCGACGCTGACGATGTTTACAACCAGGCTGAGGCTGAGGGCTTCATCAACCTCTTCGGTCTGCCTATCAAGGTCAAGGCTATGCTTGACGCTAAGAGAAACGGCAAGTAATTCTCTATAATAATTCTTCGGGGCGAAAGGCATGGTTATACGGCGGTTTACCGTATAATTATGCCCCGCCCCTTTGTTCGTTTTCGGAAATATGATAAATATATCCGCGGCGGTTATAATACTAATAACCAATAAAAGTGTAGACAAAAAATCTTCGCATAATCCATAGACGCAAGATTATGCTCGATTTTTTGTACACTTTTTGATTGGTTATTAGTATAATATATGCAGAAGTCGGAGCAGCAGCTCCCGAAAGAAAGGAATAATACTGTTATGATAAAGAAAATTGCGGCGGTTTTTACCGCAGTTGTTATGGCTCTTGCCCTTGCAGGCTGTTCGGGCAAGTACGTTATGACGGAGGAGGACCTTGCTCTTTACAAGCAGCTCCAGGGCTACTGGATCGCTGACGACAGCACGGGCTATGTTAATTACGATGATAAAGGCAATGTTATCGGCGTTTATGTTGTTGAGTTCAGCAACGAGTTCACCTACGTGCTTCACTATATTGACCTTGAAGATCAGGCAGTTTATTCTGAGACGCCTACCAAATACGAGATCGAGGATCTGAAATTTAAGACATATGTGGAGGACGTACCCTACTATGCTGCAATGAGCGTAAGCGAGGACGGTCAGATCCTTAACTGGATAACCGAAGGCAAAACCGAAAAATATCTGAGAGTGAGCGAGGAAAGAGCAAGAGAGCTTGGCATTCCCGAATACGACCCCGACAGCTGGACTGAGACCGTGTCGGAAAGCGTTTCCGAGGGCGGCAGCGAGACTGTTTCCGAAACAGAGGCCGTATCCGAAACAGCAGGCGAATAAAATTTCATAACGTTTATACAAAGGAGCTTTACTATGGCTGATAAAATGTGGGCAGGACGCTTTTCAAAAGAGCTTGACAAGCGCGTTAACGACTTTAACTCGTCGATCTCTTTCGACGCAAGAATGTACAAGCAGGATATCCGCGGTTCTATCGCGCACGCTACAATGCTTGGCGACACGGGTATCATCGACAAGTCCGAGAGCGAGAAGATCGTGGAGGGTCTGACGGGCATACTCAACGATATCGACAGTGGAAAGCTGCTGTTTGACCCCAACGCCGAGGACATCCATATGTTCGTGGAGCAGGTGCTTACCGAGCGTTTGGGTGATACGGGAAAAAGACTTCACACCGCAAGAAGCCGCAACGACCAGGTTGCGCTGGACATAAGAATGTACCTCAAGGACGAGGTCATGGAGATAGTTCCCATGGTGAGGGAGCTTGTTGAGACGATATGCACCATTGCCGAGGATAATCTCGACGCGGTAATGCCGGGCTACACACACCTTCAAAGGGCGCAGCCCATTACCTTTGCTCACCACCTTATGGCGTATGCAAATATGCTTGTCCGCGACCTTGGCAGACTTTGCGACACCTACAAGAGAATGAATTTTATGCCCCTCGGCAGCGGCGCACTGGCTTCCACAACATACCCCATCGACCGCAGACAGGTATCGGCTATGCTTGGCTTTGACGATATTACCCAGAACAGCCTTGACGGCGTTTCCGACCGTGATTTCTGCATTGAGCTTTGCTCGGCGCTGTCCATACTTATGATGCACCTGTCGAGATTTTCCGAGGAGATAGTTATGTGGTGCTCATGGGAGTTCAAGTTTATCGAGCTTGACGACGCATACTCCACGGGCTCGTCTATCATGCCCCAGAAGAAAAACCCCGATATCACCGAGCTTATCCGCGGCAAGACGGGCAGGGTTTACGGCGACCTTAACACCCTGCTTGTGATGATGAAGGGTCTTTCCCTTGCGTACAACAAGGATATGCAGGAGGACAAGGAGGCTATCTTCGACGCGATAGACACGGTAAAGCTTTGCATAAGAACGTTTATCCCCATGCTTGCTACTATGCGCGTTAACCGTGAGAATATGCGTGCGGCGGCGGCAAAGGGCTTCATCAACGCTACCGACTGCGCAGACTACCTTGTTAAAAAGGGACTGCCCTTCCGCGACGCTTATAAAATTACGGGCACGCTGGTTGCAAAGTGCATTGAAAAGGGCACGACCCTTGAGGAGCTTCCCCTTTCGGAGTACAAGGCGCTCTGCGATACCTTTGAGGAGGACGTTTATAAGGCTATTAACCTTGAGACCTGCGTGAACATGAGAAAGGTACCCGGCGGTCCTGCACCCGAGTCGGTCAAGGAGCAAATTGCGTTTATCCGCAATTCTATTGGGTGAATATACATTGAATTTTGCATATATACATAATAAATGCATAAATTTATAAAAAATACACCGAATGTTTATTTTATATTCACAGGCGGAGAATATACTGAAATTATCATAAGAATAAGGATTTTGTCGGACGAAAGGATTTGTATAAAATGGCTTACAAGGTTTTTATTGACGGTCAGGAAGGAACAACGGGACTTCGCATTGTCGAGAGATTTAAGGGCAGAACAGACGTTGAGCTGCTGAAAATAGACGATGCGCTCAGAAAGGATACCGCGGAGAGAAAGAGACTTATAAACGAGTCGGATTATACATTTCTTTGTCTGCCCGACGCGGCGGCAATAGAGTCGGTATCCCTCTGCGAAAACAAGAACACGAAAATTATTGACGCTTCCACGGCGCACCGCACAAACCCTGCGTGGGCTTACGGTCTGCCCGAGCTTTCAAAGCAGCACCGGGAGAAAATCGCTTCCTCAAAGAGAGTAGCTGTTCCCGGCTGTTATGCAAGCGGCTTCAACGCGGCGCTTTACCCCGTTGTAAAGGAGGGGCTTATCGCTCCCTATCACCCGATAATCTGTCATGCGGTGTCGGGATACAGCGGCGCGGGAAAGAAAACCATTGCGGTATACGAGGGTGAAAACAAGCCCGATGAGTACAACTCGCCAAGACAGTACTCCATGGGCAAGCATCACAAGCACATCAAGGAAATGATGGCTGTTTCGGGACTTTCCTATCCCCCCATATTCAACCCTATTGTGGACGACTACTACAACGGCATGGTTGTAACTATCCCCCTGCACCTACGCGCTATGGCGAAAAAGACCTCGGCAAAGCACGTTTGGGAGGTCATGGCGGAGCATTATGAGGGACAGAATTTCGTTAAGGTAATGCCTTTCGGCGGCGAAGGCGTTCTTGCGGACGGCTTCCTTGCGGCGAACACTCTCAAAGACACCAACCTTATGCAGATATTCGTTTTCGGCAACGACGACCACGTTCTGCTCTGCTCGCGGCTTGACAATCTTGGCAAGGGCGCTTCCGGCGCGGCTGTTCAGTGCATGAACATTATGATGGGGATTGACGAGACAACAGGCTTAGTATAATGCGTAATTCGGAATGCGTAATTAAATAGCATAAATATTATCATTAAGGGCAGGATAATGCTATGAGTAAATATGACAAACTGTTTTTGCAGATAATGAGCGGTACACAGGACAATAATGTCAGTTTTAGCGATTTGCAGAAAGCATTGACTTTGCTTGGCTTTACAGTTCGTATAAAGGGCGACCATTTTATTTATTTTAAAGATGGAATTGAGGAAATAATTAATATTCAGCCTAACGGAAATAAAGCAAAGCCGTATCAAGTCAAGCAAGTAAGAAATATTATACTTAAATACAGAATGGGAGGAAGCTTTGATGTATAAGTATGAAATAATTCTTTACTGGAGCAACGAGGATAACAGCTATATTGCGGAAGTTCCCGAGCTTGCAGGCTGTATGGCTGACGGCAGTACAATGCAGGCTGCCCTTGAAAATGTACACACGGTTATTGAGGAATGGATAGAAACAGCAAAGCTTACGGGACGTGAGATCCCTGCTCCGAAAGGCAAGCTTGCGTTTGCGTAAAATCGCATGGCGGATAATATCCTGCCGAAAACAGAACGCAAATTAACGGGCGGAAATAGATTCCGCCCCTACAAAACATATACATACAAGAAGGTACATAAAATGGAGAATTTTAAGATAATCGACGGCGGCGTGTGTGTCGCAAAGGGATTCAAGGCAAGCGGTCTTTACTGCGGCATCAAGGAAAATCCCACAAAGAAAAACGACATCTGTCTGATAGTTTCGGACGTTTTATGCAATGCGGCAGGTGTGTACACCTCAAACAAGGTCAAGGGTGCGCCTGTTATCGTTACAAAAAATAATCTCGCAAAAAGCGGCGGAAAGGCTATGGCGGTGATCGCAAACTCCAAGAACGCCAACACCTGCAATGCCGACGGAGAGGAAAAGGCCATGGAAATGTGCCGTCTGACTGCGGACGCGCTGGGCATTGCTCCCGAGCAAGTCATCGTTGCTTCAACGGGCGTTATCGGTCAGGTGTTGCCTATTGAGCCTATACGGGAGGCTGTTCCCGAGCTGGTGGAGAAGCTTTCCTACACGGGAAATATTGAGGCTGCAACTGCTATTATGACTACCGACACGGTGAAAAAGGAGTACGCCGTTGAATTTACCGTTGGCGGAAAGCTTTGCAAAATGGGCGGCATGGCTAAGGGCAGCGGCATGATACACCCCAATATGGCGACCACGCTTAATTTTATCACAACAGACTGCGCGGTTTCGGCGGAGCTGCTTCAAAAGGCGCTTTCCGAGATAGTAAAGGTTACATATAACTGTCTTTCCGTTGACGGTGACCAGTCCACAAACGACACCTGTATGCTGATGTCCTCGGGACTTGCGGAAAACCCCGAAATTACCGAGGAAAACGCCGATTTCGACACCTTCAAGGCGGCGCTTTATCAGGTTATGGCAAACCTCACACGTATGCTTGCAAAGGACGGCGAGGGTGCAACAAAGCTTCTGACCTGCGTATGCTCCTCCGCGCCCGACCTTGATACCGCTATCACCGTGGCAAAAAGCGTTATCCGCTCGCCGCTGTTCAAGTGCGCGATGTTCGGTGCGGACGCAAACTGGGGACGTGTTCTCTGCGCTATCGGTTACGCCGAGGCGGAGTTCGACATAAACAAGGTTGACGTTGACCTTGCTTCAAAGTCGGGACGCATTGCTGTTTGCAGGAACGGTGCAGGAGTCGAGTTCTCCGAGGACGAGGCGAAAACCATTCTCACCGAGGACGAGATAGAAATTTACATTGAGCTTAATCAGGGCGATGCTTCCGCAACGGCGTGGGGCTGCGACCTTACATATGATTACGTTAAGATAAACGGAGACTACCGTTCGTAATGAAACGAGGAGAAACATGGCGGAGTTAGACAGGCAGGCTATCGAGGAAAAATTTCAGCCCCGGCTTTTCGGCGGTGAATATATTGAATGGTGCGGCGAGGGCAAAGATGTCTCTTCGGGCACGCCGCCGCTGCTTTTCGCAATTATTTGGACGGGGTTTGCTTTATTTTGGACCTTTATTGTGTATGTGTGCGGCGGCGGAGCATTTTCGCTGATCGGTCTGCCATTTGTTGCAATAGGCGTGATGCTTTTTGTACAGATATTCCGCGGCGGCAGCAAAGAATATTACGCTTTGACAAATATGCGCATATTTATACAAATTGGAAAGAATATTCGTGCAGAATATTACGACCATATCACCGATGTAAGGGTATACCCCGGGGTAAAAAAGGGTGTGACCGTGGTGCGTGTCATGGCGGATATGGGCGCTGCGTTTTCAGGCAAAGACGGTGTATTCTGCGATATCAGCATGGAAAATACCGTTGACGCGGAGTATCTTTGCAGGCAGATATTGTCGGAAAAGGAAAAATATATGGCACAAAAAAATGAACAGAGGTAATTAAAATGGAAAATACAGAGTACATATCAAACGACGTTCGCTCAAAAATTCTCAGCGACGCGCTTCCTTATATTCAGAGATACAACGGCAAGATAGTTGTTGTAAAGTACGGCGGCAACGCTATGACAAACGAGACGCTTAAAGACGCTGTTATGAGCGATATCGTTCTGCTGTCGCTTGTCGGCGTAAAGGTCGTGCTTGTTCACGGCGGCGGCCCCGAAATCAACGATATGCTGAAAAGAGTGGGCATTGAAAGCAAGTTCATCAACGGTCTGCGCTACACCGACGAGGCTACCGTGGACATCGTTAAGATGGTGCTTGCAGGAAAGGTCAACAAGGAGTTGGTCTCCCACCTTACTCAGCACGGCGGAAAGGCGCTGGGTCTTTGCGGCATTGACGGTCAGATGATTACCGCACACAAGCTTGAGGGCGAGGTCGACCTCGGCTTCGTTGGCGAGATAGTGAACGTTAACACCACGGTCATTCACGACGCCCTTGCAAGCGGCTATGTTCCCGTAATTTCAACCGTTGCCTGCGATGAGGAGGGTCAGACCTACAACATCAACGCCGATACTGCCGCTGCAAGAATTGCCGCGGAGCTTGGTGCGGAAAATCTTATCCTTATGACCGACATCGTGGGTCTGCTTGGCGACAAGGACGACAGCAGCACACTTATCCCGTCGGTACAGGTCAGCGAAGTGCCCTTTATGAAGAGACAGGGCATAATCAGCGGCGGCATGATACCCAAGATAGACTGCTGCGTTGAGGCGGTGCGCCGCGGCGTAAAGAAGACCTGCATCATCGACGGCAGAGTTCCCCACTCGATACTTATCGAGCTTCTCACAAACGAGGGCATTGGCACCCAGTTCATCTGATTTTTCTTTTAACAGGGGGGAGGACGGCTTTGTTTCTTGCGGCATTTTTGTTATGGATAATTTTCGGCGCGGCTGTTGTTGCGGACTTTTTCGACAAGCTGCCCCTTGAAAGCGTTTTAGGCAGAATTATCGGCATGACAGTTCTTCCCCACGGAGTAATGATAGTAGGGGTATGTGCGGAATTATGGGTCGGGGAGCGAGGCTCGGCAGACCTTTTCGGCATAGGCGAGGCTGTTATCCTGCTTATCCCCGTATGCCTTCTTGCGCTGTATTTTATGGCAAGACTTGCTGTAAAGCCGTACCGCGTGAAATTCGACAAGGCAACCGTAAGCATAAGGATACGCGCAATGTACGGGGGAAAGATACTGCTGAAATACACGGCGATATCCCTTGCTTTTCAGACGTTTTTTTACATATTTGCAATAAAAAACAGCTTTTGGGGAATGAGCAAGCCCCTTTGGATAACCGACGCGGTCGTTGCAGGGCTTATCATTTTCGGCTACGGCTTCAACGGGATAATCCGTATCGTTATACTTTGCAGGCGGCTTGGCATTGTCAAGAGGGTAGTGTGCTTCTTTCTGCTGCCCGTGCCTATCGTGGGCATATTCGCTCTTATAAGTATGTACCGCACGGCAAAGGCGGAGTACGACTACGAGACCACACGAAAAGCCTGCGAGAGCCAGCGCATAGAGTCGCAAATTTGCGCGACGAAATACCCCATACTGCTTGTACACGGGCTGGGCTTCCGCGACTGGCGGTACTTCAACTACTGGGGCAGGATACCCCGTGAGCTTATCAAAAACGGCGCGAAAATTTACTACGGCAATCAAGAGGCGTGCGCAACGGTCGTTACCAACGCCGAAATGATACGGCAGAAAATTCTTGATATTATCGAGGAAACGGGCTGCGAAAAGGTAAACATCATCGCTCACTCAAAGGGCGGACTTGACGCGCGCTATGCTATTGCAAAGCTTGGCATTGATGACAAGGTTGCGACCCTTACAACTGTTGGCACTCCTCATCACGGCTCCCAGGTAACCGATTTGGCAAACAAGCTTCCCGACAAGCTTTACCGAAAAGTCGCGGACTTTATGGACAGGAGATACCTCAAATTCGGGGACAAAAATCCCGATTTTTACACCGCCTGTCACCAGTTCAACAGCGATTATGCGGAGAAATTCAACCAAGAGGTAAAGGACTCGGAAAAGGTCTATTACCAGAGCTACGCCTCGGTAATGAAAAATATGTTCAGCTTTGACATTCTCGGGGCGACTTGGCTCATGCTTAGCAGGTACGGCAAAAACGACGGGCTTGTTACCGTTGAGTCGGCAAAGTGGGGCAACTTCCGCGGCGTATATGAAAGCAAGCGGTTACGGGGCATTTCCCACGGCGACACCATTGACTTGAAGCGCGAGGACTACAAGGGCTACGACCCGAGAGAGGCGTATGTGGAGATAGTCTCCGAGCTGAAAGAGATGGGATACTGAATTTAATGCGGAATTCGTAATGCGTAATGCGTAATTAAAACGAACGCTTGCGTTCGTTTTTTGTAGGGACAGGTATTATCCGCCCGAAATGAACATTTTTACATAAATTTGGCGGAATATGCCGCAAATGCTTGAAAAATTCACATTATTTTGATATACTGAAAAGATAAAGAAAAGCGAGGCAATTATTATGAGTACAATAGAAAAATTCAACGAACACGTTATGGGCACTTACGGCCGTTACCCCCTTGTTATGGAAAAGGGCGAGGGACGCATTGCCACTGACGAGGACGGCAAGACCTACATAGATTTCGGCAGCGGTATCGGCACAAACTCTCTCGGCTACTGCGACAAGGACTGGGCGGACGCGGTCTGCGCTCAGGCAAGGGCTGTTCAGCACACCTCTAACTACTACTACACCAAGGTGCAGGCGGATTTCGCCGCAAAGCTTGCCGAGGTGACGGGCTACGACAAGATGTTCTTCGGCAACAGCGGCGCGGAGGCGAACGAGTGCGCGATAAAAATTGCAAGGAAATACTCCTTTGACAAGTACGGCAAGGACGCGAAACGTTATAACATCATCACACTTGTGAACAGCTTCCACGGCAGGACGCTTACAACACTTTCTGCTACGGGGCAGGAGGTTTTCCACAACTACTTTTTCCCCTTTACAGAGGGATTTATCAACGTCGAGGCTAACAACATTGACGACCTCCGCGCCAAGATAGACGACAATGTCTGCGCAGTAATGTTCGAGTTTGTTCAGGGCGAGGGCGGCGTAAATCCTCTCGACAAGGCTTTTGTGGACGAGATTTTCAAGCTTTGCGCAGAAAAGGATATCCTCACAATTGCCGACGAGGTGCAGACAGGCGCAGGACGCACAGGCACTTTCCTTGCTTCCGAGCAGTACGGCGTAAAGCCTAACATTACCACACTTGCAAAGGGCGTTGCAGGCGGCGTGCCTGTGGGAATTTGCCTTGCTGACGAAAAGTGCAGCGGCGTTCTCGTACCCGGCACTCACGGCTCAACCTTTGGCGGCAACCCTCTTGCCTGCGCAGGCGGACTTGCTGTCGTGAGCAAGGTGTCCTCCGAGGGCTTCCTTGACGAAGTAAGGGCAAAGAGCGAATACCTTAGGAAAAAGCTTGCGGAAATTCCCGAGGTAGAGGGCGTTGACGGTCTGGGACTTATGATAGGCATACGCTTAAAAACAAAGAATGCCGCAGAGGTATGCAAGGCATGTTTGGAAAACGGCTTGCTTACTCTTACGGCTAAAACCAAGCTGAGACTTCTTCCGCCGCTTAATATTACATATGATGATATAGACGGCGGCTTAGAGATTTTGAGGGGTATACTGAAATGATGTACTACGAAAAATACGGAAACGAGCTTAATCCGATAATAATGTGCCTTCACGGCGCAAATCTCGTCCAGAGCTTTTCAAAGCAGTGCGACTATCTTTCGCGGAATTACTGCGTTATCGTGCCACATCTTCCGGGGTACGGCAGGAATTGCGACGCTGAATTTTCCACACCGCTTGCAATTGAGCAGCTCACCGAGCTTGCGGCTTCCTTTAACAAGCAGGTCACACTTGTGGGATTTTCTCTCGGCGCACAGCTTTGCCTGCCCCTTATCTGCGAGCATGGCGACCTTTTCAACGGCGCGGTGATGATAAGTCCGTGGCTTATCAAGGATACTGCCGAAGTCGAAAAAGTGATGAAGCAGCAGGCGGACAGCGAGAAAATGGCGAAAAACAAGCTTTTGCTGGGCATAAACGGGCTTGTGCTGGGACTTGACAAAAACGAACGCAGTGAGTATGAGGAGTACAGCAAAAACGTGAGCATGAACACGATACTCGCTTCTATCGACAACGGCATTGAGCTGAAAAATTACCCCGACTTTGTTCATGTTGTGAAGCCGATGACGGCGATATGCGGCATAAAGGAGATAACCGACATCAGAAAATCGGTGCGCACCCTCTCCATGCAGAACCCCAAATGCACCTACGATATGTGGGACGGCGCGGCGCACAACATACCCTTTAAGTACGCTTCACGACTCAACAAGACCATTGAGGATTTTGTTGACAAGATATACACCAAAGATTAACCGAAGAAAGGAACAACTGCCATGAAACATCTGCTTAAAATGCTTGACCTCTCACGTGAGGAAATTATTGACATTCTCAACCTTGCCGACCAGCTCAAATACGAGCTGAAGCACAACATTCCCCACCCCCACCACAAGGGCAAATCCTTGGGCATGATATTCCAGAAGGCTTCCACCCGTACCCGCGTTTCCTTTGAAACCGGTATGTACCAGCTTGGCGGAAATCCGCTGTTTCTGTCCTCTGCGGACTTGCAGATAGGCAGGGGAGAGCCTGTTCAGGACACGGCGCGCGTTCTCTCGCGCTATCTGGACGGTATCATGATCCGCACCTTTGAGCAGAAAGAGGTTGAGGATCTTGCAAAGTACGGAAGTATTCCCATAATCAACGGTCTGACCGACTTCTGCCACCCCTGTCAGATACTTGCCGACCTTATGACTATCCGCGAGTACAAGGGTCAGTTCGGCGGACTTAAAATGTGCTTTATCGGCGACGGCAACAACATGGCGAACTCCCTTATCGTGGGCTGTCTCAAGGTAGGCATGGCGGTTTCCGTGGCTTGTCCCGACGGCTATCACCCCGACCCACAGGTAATGGAATTTGCAAAGGATTTCGACTGCTTCGAGCTGACCGACTCGCCCCTCAAGGCGGCGGAGAACGCTGACGTTGTTATCACCGACGTGTGGGCGTCCATGGGTCAGGAGGGCGAGGCGGAAAAGCGCCGCATCGCTTTCAAGGGCTATCAGGTGAACGACGACGTTATGGCTGCGGCAAAGCGCGACGCGATGGTGCTTCACTGTCTGCCTGCCCACCGCGAGGAGGAGATCACCGAGAAGGTGTTCGAGGCTCATGCCGACGAGATCTTTGAGGAAGCGGAGAACCGTCTCCACGCACAGAAAGCGGTCATGGTCAAGCTGATGAAGTGAAAAACGCAAAACCGCGAATTTGTTTTGTAGGGGACGGGTTTCCCGTCCCGATATTGTAGGGGCGGATTCCATATCCGCCCGACAGTTAACAGTGAGTACGAAAGGGGTAACGATATGGGGTACAGTCACGAAAGAATAAAAAGCAACGCGAAGCTTTTCTACAAAAATAACACGGGCAGTTCCATTCTTTCGGTTTTAATATTTTTAGGCGTGACCTTCGGCGCGATAATGGCGCTTTATTTTGTAATGTTTGTTTTCGGTCTGATATTCGGGGTGTCGGCAGGAGTTGCCGGTTCGTCCAATTCCGATGGTGCGGCAGTTGCGGCTGCGGCAGGGGGAGTGCTGTTCAGTTTGCTTGTTATGGCGGCGTATATCGCGGTCATACTTGGGATTTACCCCCTTTCCATCGGACTTATGGGCTGGTACAGAAAATCCATTTACGAGAAAACCTCGCTGGCGGAGATTTTCTCGCCCTACAAAAAAGAACACCTCTGGAGCAACATCGGCACGATGTTCCTCATGCAGATATACACCTTCCTGTGGAGTTTGCTGTTTTTAATCCCCGGAATCATCAAGTCATACAGCTACTCCCAGACGGCTTTCATCAAAAGCGAAAACCCCAACATTTCCGCCTCAAGAGCCATTGAGCTGAGCAAGATAATGATGGAGGGCCACAAGGGTGAGCTGTTCTATCTGCACCTCAGCTTCATCGGCTGGATGCTGCTTTCGTCCCTGACCTACAACATTCTCGGCGTCGTTTATGTTTACCCCTACTTCTACGGGGCGCTGGCTTTTGCCTATGAGGAGATCAAGGCGGACGCCATTGCGCGCGGTATTATCGATCCCACCGAGCTGAGCGGTCCGGTTGTTATGTGAGCAAATTGAATATTTATCTTCGGTACAGCTGCACCTTTCCGCGGTTGTGCCGATTTTTTATTTTTCCGAGCTGAAAACGCCGAAGTTCAGAAGCTTTTCCTTGGAGAAAACCGCCGCCAGAGCCATAGGCGCAAGGACTGCCGCGCCGCACATATCTCCGCCGATAATCACCCCTGCTGCGGATATCCCCAGCATTACCGCGCCTGCTGCGCGCTGCACGGCAAGGCTGTTTCTCTCTACTCTGCAAACGGTCATCTTTATATTTTTTCTCACCGCTGCGATTTTCTTTGCGTTTGATGTTGTCATAAAATTTCGCCCTTTCTTTCTCGGTACGTTTGTTCTGCACGTTTGTTCTGATATATATTATAGAACAATCGTTCCCGTTTGTCAAGGGTTTCCCGAAATTTTGTTCGTGCATTTCTGCACAAATATCGCACAAAGTTTTTGTGTGTATTGCTTAAAACAAAAAAGGGGACGGACGCAATATCCGTTCCCCAAAATGAAGATAAACCGTAAATTTAACGGGACGGGAGACCCGTCCCCTACAATGAAATCTGCCCGATATAGAAAAACAGGAACGGACACAATATCCGTTCCTGTTAAAATTATGACCTGATAAATCAGTCAACCAGTGAAATGAGAGCCATTTCAGCTGCGTCGCCGCGTCTGGGTCCGATCTTGATGATTCTCGTGTAGCCGCCGTTTCTGTCAGCATACTTAGGTGCGATCTCATCAAAAAGCTTCTTTACAACATCTTCCTTTGTAACATAAGCAAGAACCTGGCGCCTGGAGTGCAGATCGTTTGTCTTAGCGGTAGAGATCATCTTCTCCGCCATGGAACGAACCTCTTTAGCTCTGGTTACTGTTGTTTCGATTTTGCCGTTCTCAAGCAGGTATGTTACCATAGCTCTGAGCATTGCCTTTCTATGGTCGCTTGTACGGCCCAGTTTTCTGGTTCCCGGCATTTATATTCACTCCTAACTATTCATAGTATAAAGTTTAATGCGGTCGTGCCGCTGTTTATTCCTCTTCCGAGCTGAGGTCGAAGCCCAATGACTGGAGCTTTTCCTTAACCTCGTCAAAGGATTTCTTACCAAGGTTTCTTACCTTCATCATTTCCTCTTCGGACTTATTGATAAGGTCGTCAACCGTATTGATTCCCGCACGCTTCAGGCAGTTGAAGGAACGTACTGACAAGTCAAGTTCCTCAATGGTCATCTCAAGGATCTTTTCTTTACCCTTATCGTCCTTTTCGATCATGATCTCCGTGATCGCGGACTCGTCTGAAAGCTCTGTGAAGGGCTTCAGATGCTCAATGAGGAGATTGGCTGCCTGTGAAACAGCCTCCTTTGCGGAAACAACGCCGTCGGTCCAGACCTCAAGTATAAGCTTGTCATAGTCTGTTACCTGACCCAGACGGGTATCCTCAACGGAGTAGTTCACCTTCAGTACGGGGGTATAGATGGAATCCACTGCGATTACGTCAATACCGAAGTTAAAAAGCTGCTTGTTCTTTTCAGCAGGTACATAACCGCGGCCCTTGTCGATCGTAATTTCCATATAAAGCTTAGCGTCCTTGCCGAGAGTAGCAATGTGCATCTCGGGAACAAGAATATCCACCTCGGAGTCGGTTTTAATGTCACCCGCAGTAACCTCGCACTCGTCCTCAGCTTCGATGTAAACTGTCTTGGGTCCCTCGCCGTGAAGCTTTGCGGTAAGGCCTTTAAGGTTCAGGACGATCTCTGTAACGTCCTCCTTAACGCCGGGAACTGTTGACAGCTCATGGTGAACGCCGTCGATCTTTACAGATGTAACAGCGACGCCCGGAAGTGAAGAGAGAAGAACACGTCTCAGGCTGTTGCCGAGAGTATGTCCGTATCCGCGCTCCAGCGGAGCAACAGTAAATTTGCCGTAGGTTCCGTTGCTTTTAAGCTCGACGGTTTCAATTTCCGCCTTCTGAATTGGTTCAAGCATGATAAAACCCTCCTATTTCGCTTTGCGGATAACGTATTCTGCCTATTACTTGGAGTACAGCTCGACAATAAGGTGCGTCTGTGTCTCGTAGTCAAGGTCCTCTGCGCCGGGCATACGAACAACCTTTGCAGCGAAGTTAGCCTTGTCAGCTTCAAGCCAAAGGGGAACAACTCTGCCGTTTGTCTGCTCAACAACGTCCTTGAACTTAGCGCTGCTGCGGCTTCCCTCGTAAAGAGCGATAACGTCGCCTTCCTTAACGCGGTAGGAAGGAATGTCAACGCGCTTGCCATTAACGGTGAAGTGTCTGTGTGTAACAAGCTGTCTTGCTTCTCTTCTTGTAAGAGCAAGACCCATTCTGAATACTACATTGTCAAGTCTGGATTCGAGGATAGTGATAAGGTTATCACCTGTCTTGCCATCCATCTTTTCAGCAATTTCAAAGTAGTGGTAGAAAGGCTTCTCAAGAACGCCGTAGATGAACTTGAGCTTCTGCTTTTCCTTAAGCTGCATACCATACTCTGAAACCTTTTTTCTGTTGTTAGCGCCGGGGTTTCTGTTGGATTCCTTGGAGATACCCATAACCATAGGGCTGATGCCAAGGTATCTGCATCTCTTTAAAATAGGTTCTTTATTTAAAGCCATAATTACACCTCCTGTAAATTAGACGCGGCGTCTCTTAGGCGGACGGCATCCGTTGTGGGGGATAGGAGTAACATCCTTGATGAGCTTGACCTCAAGACCTACTGTCTGGAGCGCTCTGATAGCAGCCTCACGACCTGCGCCGGGTCCCTTAACGTAAACCTCAACAGTCTTGAGACCGTGTTCCATAGCAGCCTTTGCAGCTGTTTCAGCAGCGGTCTGAGCAGCGAACGGTGTGGACTTCTTAGAGCCTCTGAAACCGAGTCCGCCTGCGGATGCCCAAGAAATTGCGTTACCCTGAATATCAGTGATAGTTACGATAGTGTTATTGAAAGTGGACTGGATATGAACAGCGCCATTTTCAATGTTTTTACGCTCACGGCGTCTTCTGACAACCGTCTTTTTACCCTTAACCTGAGCCATTGTTCATTCCCTCCTTACTTCTTCTTGTTAGCGATGGTCTTTACGGGACCCTTGCGGGTTCTTGCGTTAGTCTTGGTTCTCTGACCTCTTACGGGGAGACCCTTTCTGTGACGAACGCCTCTGTAACAGCCGATCTCAACAAGTCTCTTGATATTGAGTGCAACACTTCTTCTGAGGTCGCCCTCTACCATAAAGTTATGGTCAATATAGTCACGGAGCTTTGCTACGTCGTCCTCTGTGAGGTCCTTAACTCTTGTATCGGGGTTAATGCCTGTATTTGCGAGGATAACTTCAGCAGATTTGCGACCGATACCGTAGATATAAGTGAGACCGATCTCAACTCTCTTATTCTTCGGAAGGTCAACGCCGGCAATACGTGCCATTTACAATACACCTCCATATTGGATTTAACATACGAATTTTGTTTTCGGTTTCATACCAAAGGCAGCCGATACATCTTAGCCCTGACGCTGTTTGTGCTTAGGGTTTTCGCAGATGATCATGATCTTGCCTTTTCTCTTGATAACCTTGCATTTTTCACAGATAGGCTTAACTGAAGGTCTTACTTTCATGATAAATACCTCCTTTGTAAGAACTTTTTATTTCGCTCTCCAAGTAATTCTGCCCTTTGTGAGGTCGTAGGGTGACATCTCAACCGTTACCTTGTCGCCCGGAACGATCCTGATATAGTTCATTCTGAGCTTTCCCGAAACGTGAGCAAGAATTTTGTGGCCGTTTGCAAGTTCAACCTGGAACATTGCGTTTGGCAGAGCTTCTATGACTGTACCCTCAATCTCGATAACATCTTCCTTAGACAAGCAAATGCCTCCTTTTGGATATTTCGATTTCGGTAGGACTATTCCTCCGCTTCCCCGATAAACTTGCGGATAGCGGCTCTCAGTCCCTTGTCTGTCAGACTGTCCGTATCAATGACAGTATTGGTAAGGCGGACGTGCTTTAATCGCTTTTTTTTCGGCGCGGAAAGCTTTCGCTCCTTGCCGTCGGCGATATAAACGAAGTCCCCCTCCGCAGAGACAATAACCATAAACTTGCCCTTATCTCTGCCTGCCGCAGACCTGACAATCATTCCGGGTTTTGCTTCCACAGCTTTCCCCCCTTAGAGCGTGGGCTTTGTGAGCAGCACCGGCCCGTCGGGTGTAACTGCAACTGTATGCTCGAAATGAGCGGAAAGTGAGCCTGATTTTGTCAGCACGGTCCAGCCGTCAGGAAGAACCTTTACGTCCTCGCCTACCGCGTTGATCATTGGCTCGATGGCGATAGTCATTCCTGCAACAAGTCTCGGACCGTGCCCCGGCTTTCCGTAATTGGGAACCTCGGGGGACTCGTGGAGATTTCTTCCCACGCCGTGACCTATATACTTTCTGACAACGCCGTATCCAAAAGCGGTGCAGTGCTCCTCGATCGCATGACCGACATCGCCGATGCGGTTTCCCGCGATAGCCTGTTCAATGCCCTTGTACAGGCTTTCCTCGGTAACTCTGAGGAGTCTCTGCGCGTCTTCTGAAATTTTACCGACAGCAAATGTGTAAGCGGTGTCGCCGTGGAACCCGTCGATATAGGCACCCACGTCTATGCTGACGATATCGCCTTCCTGTATTCTCACCTTTTTGGAGGGAATACCATGAATGACTTGATCGTTGATGCTTATGCACGCCGCGGCAGGAAATCCGCCGTAGCCCTTGAAGGAAGGCTTTGCGCCGTTCTTCACGATGTAGTTCTCAATGATCTTGTCAAGCTCGTAGGTCGTCATGCCCGCTTTTATAGACTGTCCGCCGAAGTGGAGCGCGTTGCCGGCAATAATGCCTGCCTTGCGCATCTTCTCCAGCTCTGATTTGGATTTTACACTGATCATGTTATTCGCCTTCAGGAATTAATTGCTTCCATAACCTTTTTGGAAGTATCCTTAACTTCCTCCTGACCCTGAACTCTTACAAGCTTGCCTCTCTTGTCGTAGAAATCGGCAAGGGGAGCTGTCTGCTCATGGTATGTGCGAAGTCTCTCGATAACTGTTTCGGGAGCGTCGTCCTTACGCTGAACAGCGTTTCCGCCGCACTTGTCGCAGATGCCCTCGGTCTTGGGAGGGTTAAACTCCACGTGGTAGGAAGCGCCGCACTTTTCGCAAACTCTTCTGCCCGAAAGTCTGCCCTGAATAGTCTCGTCGGGAACGTCGATAGAGATAACCTTGTCGATGTTTATGCCCATAGACTCCAGAGCTTCAGCCTGAGGAACTGTTCTGGGGAAACCGTCGAGAATGTAGCCGTTCTTGCAGTCGTCGGCAGCGATCCTGTCCTTCAGGATACCGATAACGACCTCGTCGGGAACGAGAGCGCCGCTGTCCATGAAACTTTTGGCTTTAAGACCGCATTCTGTGCCGTTCTTAACAGCCTCGCGCAGAATATTTCCCGTAGAGATCTGGGGAATGCCCAGCTTTTCGCTGATTATTTCAGCCTGTGTGCCTTTGCCTGCGCCCGGAGCGCCCAATAAAATCAGGTTCATAATTATCCTCCTAAACAAAGTTTCATTTTACGGATCAGGGTTTATTCGAGGAATCCCTTGTGATGACGCATCATCATCTGGGACTCAAGCGTTCTTACAGTTTCCAGAACAACGCTTACAACGATGAGGATCGACGTACCGCCCATTGCAATTCCCAGCTGAGGGAAGGCAAGGTTGGTAAGGATAGGGAATATCGCGATAACACCGAGGAAGAAGGCGCCGACCAAAGTGATCTTGCCCAGAACTCTCTGAATGAAATCGCTTGTAGGCTTACCGGGACGGATACCCGGGATACCGCCGTTATTCTGACGGAGATTGTTTGCGATCTCTATCGGATTATACTGCATTGAAACGTAGAAATAGTTAAATGCAATAATCAGCAGGAAATAAAGAATTGCGTACCATGGGCTGTTGTAGCTGAAGAAATTCAGGAAGCCCACATAGAACTTCTGCCAGAATGTCTCGGGATTCGCAGCAGGATGAATGAACATCGACAGCGTTGAAGGCAGGGACATTATCGCCATTGCGAAGATGATAGGCATAACGCCGCTCATTGCAATTTTGATAGGAATGTGAGTGTTCTGACCGCCGTACTGTTTTCTTCCAACAACACGCTTAGCGTACTGGATAGGAATTCTTCTCTCGGATTCGTTCATGAAAACGATAAAGCCGATCATGAAGATGAACACCAGAAGTACAACGGGTACGATAAGAATATACTTTGTTTCGGACTTGACAAGCTCCATCATTGAAAGTATCGCGGAAGGACCTCTCGAAACGATACCTGCAAAAAGCAGGATGGAGACGCCGTTTCCGATACCTCTTTCATTGATCCTGTTGCCAAGCCAGATCACGAGGCTTGAGCCTGCGATCAAAGCGGAAATGATAACCGCGCCTGTGAATATTCCCTGAAAGCCTGCGGTGTAAGTAAGTGCGCCGCTGTTTCTGAGAGTCATATAATAAGCGTAAGCCATTATAAGCGCGATACCGAGTGAAACAAAGCCTGTTATCTTCTGCAGCTTCTTTCTTCCCGACTCGCCCTCCTTCTGGAGATTTTCCAGAGGCGGAAGAGCGTAAGTAAGAAGCTGAACGATGATAGAAGCGTTGATGTACGGCTGAATGGACAGCGAGAATAATGTGCCCTGTGACAGCGCGCCGCCGGAGAGAATATCCATATAGCTCAGGAAATTTCCCTCGGCAAACATACTGCTCACCGCGTTCGGGTCCATAAACGGAACAGGAACGTGACAGCCGATTCTGAAAATGAGAATAATCAGTAATGTGTAAAGAATTTTTTTCCTTAACTCAGGAACCTTCCAGGCATTTCTGAAAGTTGAAAACACTTTACATCACCTCAGCCTTCCCGCCTGCCTTTTCGATTTTCTCCTTAGCCGACGCGGAAAAAGCAGCAGCCTTTACCGTGAGGTTTACGTTAAGCTCACCCTTGCCGAGTACCTTAACGCCGTTATCAGCCTTCTTGATGATGCCTGCAGCCTTGAGAAGCTCAGTGTCAACAACAGTGCCTTCCTTGAACTTAGCAAGGTCGGAAACGTTGATAACTGTCATCTTTTCTGCGAAAATGTTATTGAAACCTCTCTTAGGGATTCTTCTTGCGAGAGGCATCTGACCGCCCTCAAAGCCCGGTCTTACACCGCCGCCGGAGCGAGCGTTCTGACCCTTGTGACCCTTGCCGGCAGTCTTGCCGTTGCCCGAGCCGTGACCTCTGCCTATTCTCTTCACATCTTTGTTAGAGCCTGCAGCAGGGGATAATTCGTGAATTTTCATAGCTTTCGCACCTCCTTGCAATAATTATGCTTCTGTAACCTCTACGAGGTGTGCAATCTTAGCGATCTTGCCCTTTGTAGCGTCGTTGTCGGGCTGTACAGTTACATCGCCGATCTTGCGGAGTCCGAGAGAAGCAGCGGTAGCAGCCTGAGGCTTCTTAACGCTGTTAAGGCTCTTTACAAGCTTGATTTTCTTTGCCATTTCAGTCGTCCTCCTTAACCTAAGATTTCCTTAACGGACTTGCCTCTTACCTCAGCAACTTCCTTAGCGCTGCGGCACTGAGCCAGACCGTTGATTGTAGCTCTTACTACGTTGCAAGCATTGTTTGAACGAAGGGACTTTGTTCTGATGTCCTTGATGCCTGCCATTTCGATTACCGCACGAACGGGACCGCCTGCGATAACACCGGTACCGGGAGCAGCGGGCTTCATAAGAACTCTGCCTGCGCCGAATTCACCGATAATTTCGTGGGGGATAGTTGTTCCCTTGAGGGAAACCTTGATCAAATTCTTCTTAGCGTCCTCGATGCCCTTACGGATAGCGTCGGGAACCTCGCCGGATTTACCCATGCCGAAGCCAACGATTCCGTTGCCGTCGCCTACTACCACGAGGGCAGCAAACTTGAAGATACGTCCGCCCTTAACAGTTTTGGATACTCTGTTAATGGCAACTACCTTTTCGGAAAGCTCGAGTGTAGAAGCGTCTATCTTAGCGTTTGCCAAAAGTATTACCTCCTTGTTTGTTACTTGTCTGAATCAGAAGTTCAGACCGCCGTTTCTTGCACCCTCTGCAAGCTGTGCAACTCTGCCGTGGTAGAGATAGCCTGCACGGTCGAATACTACATCCTTGATGCCCTTTTCAGCAGCCTTCTTAGCGATCATCTCGCCAACCTTGAAAGCGCCTTCCTTGTTGCCGCCGTTAGCGTCAAAGCCCTTATCCATAGAGGATGCAGCGCAAAGTGTAACACCTGCAACATCGTCGATGAGCTGTGCGTAAATGTGCTTTGAAGAACGGAATACGTTCAGTCTTGGACATTCTGCGGTACCGCTGATCTTAGCGCGTACGCGAAGCTGTCTCTTAGCTCTTGCAGCTTTTCTGTTAATCTGCTTTACCATTGATTTCAACTCCTTTTCTGACGAGAATAGTAGCTCTTTTTATGCCGCTGCGGCAGGGGAGCTGTCCCATTCTCTGATAACAGGATTTATTACGAACAGCAGGGGATTACTTCTTACCCTTACCTGCCTTACCTTCCTTGCGGATGATTCTCTCGCCCTGATAGCGGATACCCTTGCCCTTGTACGGCTCGGGGGGTCTCTTCTCGCGGATCTCTGCTGCGAACTGACCAACCATCTGCTTGTCGATACCGTTAACAACGATAGTAGTGTTGTTGGGAACGTCGATCTTGATACCGTCGATCTCGGGGATGATCACCTGGTGTGAGTAACCGAGGTTCATAACAAGATCCTTGCCCTGCTTAGCAGCACGGTAACCGATACCCTCGATCTCGAGAGTCTTGGAAAAGCCGTTTGTTACGCCCTCAACCATGTTGTTGATGAGTGTTCTTGTAAGACCGTGGAGGGACTTGTGCATCTTGTCCTCCGACGGACGCTCAACGATGATCTCGCTGCCCTCAAGCTTGATGGACATATCAGCGTTGAATGTGTTTGTGAGTGTGCCCTTGGGTCCCTTTACCGTAACGGTAGCGCCGTCGATCTTTACCTCAACGCCTGCAGGAACAGTAATGGGCTTCTTACCGATTCTGGACATTTACTTGTTCCTCCTTACCATACGAATGCAAGGACTTCGCCGCCGACATTAAGCTCTCTTGCCTTCTTGTCGGTCATAACGCCCTTTGAAGTGGAAACGATAGCGATACCGAGACCCTTCATAACCTTGGGCATATCCTCGCAGCTTGAATAAATACGAAGACCGGGCTTGGAAACTCTTCTCAGACCTGTGATTACCTGAGACTTGTTCTCGCCGTACTTCAGTGTGATTCTGATGATGCCCTGCTTGCCGTCGTCAATAATCTGATAGCTCTTGAGATAACCCTCGTCAACAAGGATCTGAGTGATAGCCTTCTTCATATTGGAAGCAGGAACGTCAACTGTGGGGTGCTTTGCAGAATTTGCATTACGGATTCTGGTAAGAATATCTGCAATTGTATCTGTAATTTGCATACCGGTTAACCTCCTTATATTACTTTAAAACAGCGTTCAAGCGGTAAAATTACCAGCTTGCCTTCTTCACGCCGGGGATATGACCGTCGTGAGCAAGTTCTCTGAAGCAGATACGGCAGATGCCGAATTTTCTCATGTAAGCGTGAGGTCTGCCGCAGATCTTGCATCTGTTGTAAGCTCTTGTGCTGTACTTAGGAGTTCTCTGCTGCTTAACTTTCATTGATGTTTTAGCCATTTTTGATTTTCCCTCCTAATAATTACTTAGCGAACGGAGCGCCCATCAGCTCGAGAAGAGCCTTAGCCTCTTCGTCTGTATTTGCGGTAGTGATGATGTTGATGTCCATACCGCGAACCTTGTCGATCTTGTCGTACTCGATCTCAGGGAAAATAAGCTGCTCCTTGATACCTGTGGAGTAGTTGCCTCTTCCGTCGAAGGAGTTGCCGTTGATTCCTCTGAAGTCACGTACACGGGGGAACGCAACGTTGAAAAGTCTGTCGAGGAATTCGTACATTTTCTCGCTTCTGAGTGTTACCTTAACACCGATGGGCATACCCTCACGGAGCTTAAAGTTAGCGACAGACTTCTTAGCGCGGCATACAACAGGCTTCTGACCTGTGATAGCAGCGAGGTCTGTCATAATAGCGTCGATGACCTTAGCGTTTTCCTTAGCTTCGCCTGCGCCGACGTTGATAACAACCTTGTCAATCTTAGGGATCTGCATTACGCTCTTATAGCCGAACTTCTTCATCAAAGCAGGAGCCACTGTGCTGACATAGAGTTCCTTCAAATTAGATGCCATTTCGTTTACTCCTTTCCTTAATAAGACTTTCCGCAGTCTGCGTGCTTGCAGACTCTAACCTTAGTGCCGTCAGCCTCGATCTTGTGTGCAAGTCTTGTGGGCTTGCCGCACTTGGGGCATACAGCCATTACCTTTGATGCGTAAAGGGGAGCTTCGCACTTAACGATGCCGCCCTGCTGACCCATCTGTCTGGGCTTAACGTGCTTTGTAACGATGTTGAGACCCTCAACGATAACCTTCTTCTCCTTGGGAGAAACCTCAAGCACCTTGCCCTGCTTGCCCTTGTCCTTACCGGAAAGGATAACGACGGTGTCACCTGTTTTAACGTGTAAGCTATTCATGTTGTGGCACCTCCATTAAAGTACTTCGGGAGCAAGTGACAGGATCTTCATGTAGTCCTTGTCTCTCAGCTCACGAGCAACTGGTCCGAAAATACGAGTACCCTTAGGGTTCTTGTCTTCCTTGATGATAACAGCTGCGTTTTCATCAAAACGGATGTAAGTTCCGTCCTCACGGCGGAGGCCCTTAGCGGAACGAACAATAACTGCCTTAACAACGTCGCCCTTCTTAACAACGCCGCCTGGTGTTGCTTTCTTAACGGAAGCAACGACTACATCGCCGATATTTGCATATCTTCTGCGGGTGCCGCCGAGAACTCTGATACACATGAGTTCCTTTGCACCTGTGTTATCAGCGACCTTTAAATAAGTCTGCATCTGAATCACAGCGATTAACTCCTTCCATTCAGAAGCTCCGGGTCAGAGGCTTTTCTTTGTAAGCCCCTGCCGTTTCTTCTTATTGATTTTATTTTATAACCACGTTTGTGTTCACAGCGAGAACATTACACGCCCCCGTGTGTATCGCGCAAAGCCGATAATTACTTAGCCTGCTCGATAACCTTTACAAGACGCCATCTCTTGTCCTTGGACATGGGACGTGTCTCCATGATCTCAACGCGGTCACCGATGTTGCATGTGTTGTTCTCATCGTGAGCCTTCAGCTTGATGGTTCTCTTGATGATCTTCTTGTACAGGGGGTGCTGTACGTTATCAACGATTGCAACAACAATGGTCTTATCCATCTTGTTGGAAACTACCTTGCCAACTCTTGTTTTTCTAAGATTTCTTTCAGCCATCTTTGTTTCCTCCCTTCACTTACTGCTCGGAATCGGAACGCTCGCGAAGAATGGTCTTGATTCTTGCGATGTCCTTCTTCACAGCCTTGAGACGTGTAGGGTTGTCGAGCTGATTAACAGCGTGCTGAAAACGAAGAGCGAAAAGCTCCTTCTTAAGATCGGCAAGCTTGGTATCAAGCTCAAGAGTTGTCATATCTCTAACTTCTGCAGCCTTCATTATGCGCCCGCCTCCTCTTTCTTAACAAACTTACACTTGATAGGAAGCTTGTGCATAGCAAGACGCATAGCCTCTCTTGCAACTTCCTCGGAAACACCGGCAATTTCAAACATAACTCTGCCGGGCTTAACAACTGCTACCCAGTATTCGGGTGAACCCTTACCGGAACCCATTCGAGTCTCGGCAGGCTTTTCTGTAATAGGCTTGTCGGGGAAGATCTTGATCCAAACCTGACCGCCACGCTTGATGTAACGTGTCATAGCGATACGGGCAGCCTCGATCTGGTTGGAAGTAATCCATGCAGGCTCAAGTGCCTGAAGACCGAACTCGCCGTTGGAAACTGTGTTTCCGCGGTAAGCCTTACCTGTAAGGCGGCCTCTGTGTACTCTTCTGTACTTAACTCTCTTTGGAAGCAGCATTACTGATTACCTCCTTCTCTTCTTCTGTTGCCGCGGTTTTCACCGTTGCGGCGGTTGTCGTTCTGACGACGGGGCTTCTTTTCGGTTCTTTCAGCCATAGCTCTTGCCTTGGCAACGTCGCCCTTGAGCACCTCGCCCTTGTAGATCCAAACCTTTACGCCGATACGGCCGTAGGTCGTGCTTGCCTCAGCAAAACCGTAGTCAATGTCAGCACGGATGGTCTGAAGGGGAATTGTACCCTCGTGATAAGACTCGGAACGAGCGATCTCGGCACCGCCGATACGGCCGCTGAGCATTACCTTGATACCCTTTGCACCAAGCTTCATTGCTCTGCCGATAGCCTGCTTCATAGCTCTTCTGTAGGACGCACGGTTTTCGAGCTGAGCAGCAATGCTCTCAGCAACCAGCTGTGAGTCCATATCGGGGGACTTGACCTCAACGATGTTGATAGCAACTGATTTCTTCATCATCTTCTCAACATCCAGACGGAGCTTTTCGATGTTCTCGCCGCCTCTGCCGATAACGATACCGGGCTTAGCGCAGTGAACGTGGATTCTTACCTTGTCTGCAAATCTTTCGATTTCAATTTTGGGAACGCCTGCTGCATAAAGGTTTTTCTTGATATAGTTACGAACGTTATAGTCCTCAACCAGTGTATCGCCGAAAGTTGCCTTGTTTGCAAACCAGCGGGAATCCCAATCCTTAATAACGCCTACACGCAGACCGTGCGGATTAACCTTCTGTCCCATTTAGTTTACCTCCTCTTTCGACTTATTCTTTTTCCTTTACCACAAGAGTAACATGGGAAGTTCTCTTGAGGATACGGAATGCTCTGCCCTGTGCTCTAGGCATAATTCTCTTCATGATAGGACCGGGGCAAACGAAGCACTCGGATACGTAAAGGTTATCCTTATCCATACCGAAGTTGTTTTCAGCGTTTGCGATCGCGGACTTCAGAAGCTTCTCCAGGTATTCACAGGCAGATTTGGGTGTGTGCTGCAGAATCGCCATAGCGGTCTCAACATCCTTTCCTCTGATGAGGTCGAGAACGATCTGAACCTTTCTGGGTGCGATTCGAGCATTTTTAAGATATGCTCTTGCTTCCATTTTAATTTCTCCTCTCTGCCTTATTTCTTACCATTGTTGGATACTTTGGAGCCTGCATGGCCCTTGTAGGTTCTTGTGGGTGCGAATTCGCCCAGCTTGTGACCTACCATATCTTCCGTAACATATACGGGAACGTGCTTTCTGCCGTCGTGAACAGCAAATGTATGACCTACGAAATCAGGGAAAATCGTTGAAGAACGGCTCCATGTCTTGAGAACCTTCTTTTCGCCTGCTTCGTTCATAGCGATAACTCTTTTCAGGAGAACCTCTTGTACGTAAGGTCCCTTCTTAACGCTTCTGCTCATTGGTTTTCCTCCCCTCTTGATTTACGAGGCAAGATGCACGGGAGAATAAGCTCCCGAACATTCCTCTTTATGATTCAATGAGCCAGCCTCAGGGGGCTGGACGCATATCCGCCGGATTGCTCCTGTACGGATACACATTAATAACTTATTACTTGCCGTTTCTGCGCTTAACAATGAACTTGTCTGTTCTGTTGTGCTGCTTTCTGGTCTTGTAACCGAGAGCAGGCTTGCCCCAAGGAGTAACAGGTCCGGGACGACCAACAGGAGACTTACCTTCACCACCACCGTGAGGGTGATCGCAGGGGTTCATGACAGAACCACGAACGGTAGGTCTGATACCAAGGTGACGAGTTCTGCCGGCTTTACCGAGGCTTACATTCTCGTGGTCGATGTTGGAAACCTGACCGATGGAAGCCATGCAGTTTGCAGGGATCTTTCTCATCTCGCCGGAAGGAAGTCTTACGAGAACGTAGTTGTCTTCCTTACCCATGAGCTGAGCCATGTTGCCGGCTGCACGAACGAGCTGAGCGCCCTTGCCGGGATAAAGCTCGATGTTGTGGATAAATGTACCCACAGGGATATCGGAAAGCGCAAGTGCATTACCGGGCTTGATGTCTGCGTGAGCGCCGCTTGTAACAACGTCGCCAACTGCAAGACCGTTAGGAGCGATAATGTATCTCTTCTCGCCGTCCTCGTACTGAACGAGAGCGATGAAAGCGCTTCTGTTAGGATCGTACTCAAGAGTAAGAACAGTAGCGTTCATGCCCTGCTTGTCTCTCTTAAAGTCGATAATTCTGTATTTTCTTCTGTTTCCGCCGCCTCTGTGACGAACGGTGATTCTGCCGTAGCTGTTTCTGCCGGCTGTCTTTTTCATGGGAGCGAGAAGGCTCTTCTCAGGCTCAACCTTGGAAAGGCAGCTGTAATCTGTAACAGTCATCTGACGTCTTGAAGGCGTCGTAGGCTTGTATGATTTAATTGCCATTGCAGTTCATCTCCTTATAATATTTTGCGATGTTTTGCGGAAGCTGTCCCTTCCATACTTACCCGTTACGCAAACGCGTATTATACGGAGTAAACTTACATCATGCCGTCGAAGAATTCGATGGTCTTTGAACCCTCAGCAAGAGTAACGATAGCCTTTTTCCAGTTGGGAGTGAAGCCTCTGTTCATACCCATTCTCTTAGCGCGTCCTCTTACGTTCATGGTGTTAACCTTAGCGACCTTAACGCCGAAAAGCTCCTCAACAGCCTTAGCTATTTCGATCTTGTTAGCGTTCTTGGCAACCTTAAAGGTGTACTTGTTTTCCTGAAGGCCTTCCATGCTCTTTTCGGTGATGATAGGCTTGATTACAATATCCTGTGCAATCATTATGCGTACACCTCCTCAATTTTAGCAACCGCATCCTTAACAACGATGAACTTGTCATAGTTGAGGATGTCGTATACGTTGATAGTGTTTACAAGAGCTGTCTTAACGCCGGGGATGTTAGCAGCGCTCTTGATAACGAAGCTGTTAACCTCAGGCATTACGATGAGAGCCTTGCTGCCCTCAGCCTCAACAGCCTTGAGCATTGCAGTGATAGTCTTTGTCTTGTACTCGTTCATTGTGATGGAATCGAGAACGATAAGGTTGTTGTCGAGAACCTTTGTAGAAAGAGCGGACTTCATAGCAAGTCTCTTGAGCTTCTTGTTTACTGTGAAACGGTAGCTTCTGGGCTTAGGTCCGAGAGCGATACCGCCGTGTGTCCACTGGGGAGCGCGTGTGGAGCCCTGTCTTGCGTGGCCTGTGCCCTTCTGTCTCCAGGGCTTTCTGCCGCCGCCTCTAACCTCTGTACGGGTGAGAGTGGACTGTGTGCCCTGTCTCTGATTAGCGAGATAGTTTACAACCATAGTGTGCATAGCAGACTCGTTTGGAGTGATACCGAAAACAGCGTCGGACAGCTCAATGCTGGAAACCTCTTTACCTGCCATATCCAGAACTTTAATATTAGGCATTACTGCTTCCTCCTTCCATTAAGCCTTTTTCTTTACGCAGTCGCAAATGGTAACGATACCGTTCTTAGGACCGGGAATAGCGCCCTTAACTGCGATAAGATTGTTTTCTGCGTCAACCTTGATGACCTCAAGATTCTGCACGGTGACCTTCTCATTACCCATCTGACCGGGAAGAGCCTTGCCCTTGAAAATACGGGAAGGTGAGGAGCAAGCGCCCATGGAGCCTGCGTGTCTGTGAACAGGACCTGTACCGTGAGTTTCCTTCAGTCTTGCGTTGTTGTTTCTCTTGATAGTACCCTGGAAGCCCTTACCCTTTGATGTGCCGGAAACATCAACGATGTCGCCTACCTCAAAAGTGTCAGCCTTAAGAACTGTGCCGACCTCCATGGATTCTGCGCCGTCGAGTCTGAACTCCTTGAGAGTTCTCTTAACTGCAACGTCCGCCTTTGCGAAATGACCCTTGATAGGCTTGTTTGCAAGCTTCTCTCTCAGGTCGCCGAAGCCGAGCTGAACTGCGCTGTAGCCGTCATTCTCAACAGTTTTCTTCTGAACGACTACGCAGGGGCCGACTTCCACAACAGTCAAGGGGATAACCTTGTTTGTTGCTTCATCGAAAATCTGTGTCATACCGATTTTCTTGCCGATGAGTGCCTTTGTCATACTTTTTCCTCCTTTGGTTATTGGTTGCGTTGCCGCAACATGACCTGCCGGTTGCCGTTTTTGGGAAATGGTAAGAAGTTATCTTACTTGATTTCCATTACAACGTCAACACCTGCAGGAAGTTCAAGACCCTGCAGTGCTTCAACAGACTTGTCGGACGGTCTGATAACGTCGATAAGTCTCTTGTGAGTTCTCATCTCGAACTGCTCACGGCTATCCTTGTACTTGTGTACAGCACGGAGAATTGTGATGATCTCCTTGTCTGTAGGAAGGGGGATAGGACCGCTTACTCTTGCACCGCTGCGCTTAGCTGCGTCAACGATCTTAGCCGCTGCTGCGTCAACTACCGCATGGTCGTAACCTTTGATTCTGATTCTGATTTTTTCATTGACTGCCATTTGAATCGCCTCCTAATTGATCTCTGATGATGTTTTCGGGGACGAGGTTCGTGATAACCGTATTTACGTCGTTTGCGCCTCACACGCTTCCGTGTGTTTCGCGTCAGACCTATTAAAAAACCCGAAAAACAAACTGTTTTCCGAGTACGTCCAAACACAAGCTTACCTATGGAAAGACACAGGACTCCCCACGGTTTAAGCACACACAGTGTTCGATATCACAGCCGCCCGGCTCGAAGCCGAACATACTCCACGGAAATTCCCTTACAAACCGTAAGCAACCTTCCGCTTCCTCGCAAAAACATTTATAAAGCACGGCGAAATCAGCCGCCGCACCAACAGTTAAATATAACTGTCGCAGTCACGCAAGTAATATTATAACATCAACCCCCTGCAATTGCAAGGGGTTGAGCATATTTTTTATAATTTTCGCACGTAGAATTTCAGAGAATTTTCCGCACTTTTTTTATGCACTTTTTACAAACAAGCCTTAACGGTGCATAAACCGCGAAAAACGGGGTATACTATTATAATTATGTCTATTTCTTTTCGGCGTATACCCTGACGTGATCCACCTTCATGTAATCGGGCAGGCTTTCGGGGAGGGGAGGATTTCTCGTCCACGAGCCCGTTTCCGACGTTATCTTCATATAAAGCGGCACCTCGCAGGTACCCTCTGCCTCTTTTGCGTCGGTGCGCCAGCTTTCCTCGCCGTCGATGAAAAATACATATTCGCTTTCCGTCCAAAGCAGTGAGAAGGTGTGATACTCGCCGTCGTAAACGTCGATATCGGAAATTTGCCCCAAGGCTTTGTGTTCCTCGCCGTAGCCGTCCCAGTTAAGGGTGTTCTGCACCTGCTTTTTGTCGAAGAATGGAGTCTCCATGATGTCTATCTCCGTGCCGTTTCGTCCGCCCATAGTGGTGTTGTTCACGGTTTCACCCATAAGCCAGAACGCCGTCCAATATCCGGGAACGGTGTTGACCGTACACCTTATCTCAAAGTAGCCGTACGCCTGCTCAAATTTTCCCTTTGACCTTACGCCGCCGCTGAGATATTTTTCCTCATTTTCGTCATAGGACATTTCAATAATGAGGTTTCCCTCGCCGTCAAGGTAGGACATATCGTTATCCCAATAATTGTTAAGGTCCTGACGCTTCCATTCGGGACATTTTTCCCACTTCGACCCGTCAAGCGTGTGCCCGTCGAAATTATCCTCAAAGGAAAGCTTGTATTCCTTACCGTCAACGATAACGGTTTCCCCGTCGACCCGAACAATACCCCTGACAGGCTGGGTAACGGGAGCTTCCGTTTCCGCAGGCACGGTGGTTGCCGTAGTTTCCTTCGGTTTTTTCGTTTCCACAGGAACGGTGGTTGCCGTGGTCTCCTTGGTTTTTTTCGTTTTCTCAGGCACGGTGGTTGTCGTAGTTTCCTTGGGCTTTTCGGTTTCCGTCGGCACGGTCGTTACCGTTGTAACGGCTGTCTCCGTTTCCTTTTCCGCAGCAGCCCTGCCGAGACGGTCAAAATCCTTTGCAGCCTCACCTGCCAAAGCAGATACCGAGACCGCAAACGCCAGAAGCGCGGCATAAAATTTTCCTATCATAAAGCGTCACCTCGGGCAATATCCCATGATAATGAGGGGGACGGAAGACCCATCCCCAAAAATTGTTTGCTTCTGGCGGATAATATCCGCCCCTACAAGACAGCAAAAATCAATAATTAATCGTAGGGGCGGCTATCAGCCGCCCGAATAAATATGCCTATGCCACGGGCGGAAATAGATTCCGCCCCTACATTATTCACTTTCGGGACGGAAAACCCATCCCCTACAAAACTATTCTCTATTCACTATTTTACTGTCGGGCGGATAATATCCGCCCCTACAAAAACGAACGCTTGCGTTTATTATAATGTATTAAACCCGACAAACCCCGATGTTTTACGGTTTTGCGCTTGCGCAAAATTTCTCACTGTCATGACAGTCGCGATAGATGAGAAAAGTAAAACTCGTAAACGAAATCGTAAGATTTCGTTTTAATTCCGCATTACGCATTACGAATTCCGAATTAATACGCCTTTCCCCAGTAAACCATAGTCTTAGCAGGCTTGCCGCAGCACACGCACTTGTCGGACAGGTTTTCCTGATCAAAGGGGATACATCTTGAGCCAACGCCCGTAGCCTCCTTGACCTTGTCCTCGCACTCCTCGTCGCCGCACCACATTGCTCTTACAAAGCCGTCGCCGTTCTTTTCAAGAGCCTCGGTAATTTCCTCCATGGTGGTGCAGGAGTAAGTGTGCTTCTCGCGGTTTTCCAGAGCCTTTGCAAACATTCCCTCGGGAATTTCCTTCTCAAGCATATTTATAATAGTATCCTTGAAGGTCTCCAGCATATTTTCAAGGGAAACGTCCTGCTTAACGCCGTTGTAGCGCGTGCAGACAACGCACTTGTTCGCCTCGATATCCTTAGGACCAATCTCGATACGAACAGGCACGCCCTTCATTTCGTACTCGGCAAACTTCCAGCCGGGGGAGTTGTCGCTGTCGTCAACCTTTACGCGGATACCTGCCGCCTTAAGCTTGTCCGCAAGCTCGTTTGCCTTGTCGAGAACGCCCTCCTTGAACTGCTGAACAGGGATAATTACCGCCTGAACGGGAGCAACAGCAGGTGGAAGAACAAGTCCGCTGTCGTCACCGTGGGTCATGATTATTGCGCCGATAAGACGGGTGGTAACACCCCACGAGGTCTGGTGGGGGTAAACCTTTTTGTTTTCCTTGTCGGTGTACATAATTTCAAACGCCTTTGCAAAGCCGTCGCCGAAGTAGTGGGACGTACCTGCCTGAAGCGCCTTGCCGTCGTGCATAAGAGCCTCGATAGCGTAGGTTGCTTCCGCGCCTGCAAACTTGTCGCTGTCGGTTTTTCTGCCCTTTACAACAGGCATTGCAAGGGACTTTTCACAGAACTCGGCGTAAACGTTAAGCATACGCTCGGTCTCCTCGATAGCTTCCTCCGCGGTAGCATGAATGGTGTGACCCTCCTGCCAGAGGAACTCTCTCGAACGGAGGAACGGACGGGTGGTCTTCTCCCAGCGAACAACGGATACCCACTGATTATACAGCTTGGGCAGGTCGCGGTAGGAGTGAACGATGTTTGCGTAATGCTCGCAGAAAAGTGTCTCGGAGGTGGGGCGCACGCAAAGTCTGTCCTCAAGCTTTTCCGAGCCGCCGTGAGTTACCCATGCAACCTCGGGAGCAAAGCCCTCAACGTGGTCCTTTTCCTTTTGAAGCAGGCTTTCGGGAATAAACATAGGCATACACACATTTTCGTGCCCCGTAGCCTTGAACATACCGTCAAGAATTCTCTGCATATTTTCCCAAATAGCGTAGCCGTAGGGGCGAATTACCATACAGCCCTTAACGGAGGTGTATTCGATAAGCTCAGCTTTTTTAACGATATCGGTGTACCACTTGGCGAAATCCTCGTCCATAGAGGTGATAGCCTCGACCATTTTTTTGTTATCCTTTGCCATAATTATTCTCCTTTAGCATTATCTTTTTTATTTTCAGTACCGTTTACAGCGCCTTTTGGTCTGTCCTCAAAAACGCTGTAAACCTTGTAATCATTTTCCGAAGCAAAATTATCCCCCACCCTTTCGGGACTCGGGTCGTCGGGCTTGTTTTTTCCTGCAATCCTGTCGATAAGCTTAGCAGCCTTTGGGGTAAGCAGGGCAATGAGCCAAACGATAAGAAGAAGCCCCAGCATACCGCCGCCGAACTTCAAAAGAAGCGGAAGCAAACCCGAATTAACCGTTTCCGACATTTTAGCTTCTCCTTTCAAATAAAGATACAGATTAATTATAGCATAGAATTTTCGAAAATACAACTGTTTATTTAGATAAATTCGGGGCACAAAGCAAAGTCGGAAAATCGCGAAGCGAGAGTAAAAAGTTCGCCAGCCTTTCAAGGCTGCGAGGTTCTTAGGGGCAGAGCCCCTAAGTCGCTCTCCGCAGAGAGCGAAACACCCCCAGCTTGCGCCCGCAGGCGCCCGAAAAAACGGAGCAAGGGGTGAAAAATGCGACAGCATTTTGAGGGGAGGCGAACACGACCGCCTCCCCTTGTTGGAGCTACAAATAAAACTTTTCTTCAAAACAGTCCGGTGGACTGTTTTGAACGGAGCATAGTTTTTGTAGGGGACGGGTCTCCCGTCCCGTTTATACGGAAAAGGTCGGGCGGATAATATCCGCCCCTACAAAAACATACCACGTTTCCCATACATTTTCGAAAACCAAACTGTGTCGGCTGAAAAGCGAGGGGGAAACCTATATGGGACAAGGAAAAACAAAATCCGACGACCAATCGAAGATTGGTTTTAAAATCGGCATTTCCTTTTCCCCTATCGGTTTCCCCCTCGCGCTCCCCTTTCCCTTTCACCTCTTTTCTATTGCCGATTTTTTTGATTTGCGAAAACCTCACGATAATGCGTATAGCATTAGCCGGAGAGGGGAGAGGTTTAGGGAAAGAGATGTGCATGAACCAAATGCTTGCATTTGGTTTTGAAAACACGCAAGGAGAGGGGGGAGACGACGTGCGTCCTTTGGGTTCCTTGAGTGCTCCCCCCTCTCCTGAAGGTTGTCCCTTTGCATATTTACGCCGCTAAATTATTGTTTACCTCAAACTATCGTTACCGAGCAGCAAATTAAAAGCTTTATGCAAAAAAGGGCGGAAACAAATCCGCCCTTAAATAATTCTGTTACCCCTGATATTCCTCAATGCGGACGCTTTCCATCATGACCTGCTTGAGAGGCTTGTCGTTATCGTCCGTTTCAACCTCCGCCATTGCGCGGACAACGTCCATGCCCTCAAAGACCTGACCGAACACCGTGTAGCCGCCGTCAAGGAAAGGCACGCCGCCTACCTCGTCATACTTTGCTGCAACATTTGCAGGCCAGTTATACTGTTCGGAATCATACTCGTGAAGTTCAGCACAGCTTGTATCCATGTATCCGTCGGGAGTGTTCACGATATAGAACTGACTGCCGTTTGTTGACGTTGCACCGCTGTTTGCGTATGCCACCGCGCCCGTAAAGTGGTAAAGATGCTCGGAAGTGCCGCCGTCAAACTTTTCGCCCCAAATGGATTTTCCGCCCGTGCCGTTGCCCTTGGGGTCGCCGCCCTGATTCATAAAGTTGGGTATAATTCTGTGGAAAATCAACTCGTCGTAATATCCCATATCCGCAAGACCCGTGAAATTCTCAACACCCTTTTCAGCGTCCTCGGGGAAAAGCTTTATCTTTATCTCGCCGTAGTCCTTAACGGTGATAACGGCAATTTTTTCACCTATCTCGGGCTTGTTGAAGTTGTGTATCTCCACATCGGGAAGCCACTCAATATTGCTTTCCGTCGCGGCAGCGGAGTTTTCAACTTCGTCTATAAGATTACCGTCGGCATTGCTCGTGTCGGGAGTACCCTTACAGCCTGTAAGCATAGCTGCCGAAACTGCAAATGCAGCAGCCGCAGAAAAAATCTTTTTAATATTCATCGTTCTTACCTTCCTTTTTTATGAGGAACACGTCCTCTTTTGAATTTATCGTAATTTGCAATACCCCGTCAATGCATAAATACAGAATAATTATACCACTGAAACGCACTTTTGTAAAGCGTTTTTGAGGATAAAAACGCCGCAGAAAATTCCCCCAAAAACGGCATTTTGTCCATTGAAAAACCCCACAGGAAGTAGTATAATATTGGTTAAGCTTTTGGGAGAAGCAGGGGAATATCTTTAAAGGAGAAATTAATTTGGGCATTTTCGGCGATATGGGTTATACCCCCGGCGCGGTGCTTCTGATGACGGTGCTTTGTTCCTTCCTCGGCTTTGCCCTTGAAAACATATGGCTTGCCGCAAGAAAAGGCTTTATGGACAACCGCAATATGTTTGCGCCCCTTCTTCTCGGCTACGGCATTGCGGTCATGGCGTTTTACTTTGTTCTCGGCACGCCCGGCAATCTCCGCTTTTTCGGCATACCCTCAAAAAGCGGCGCAAAGGCGCAGTTCGGAGCATATTTCCTGCTCACCTTTGTTCTGGTCTCCGTGGGCGAGATACTCCTTGGCACCGCTATCGAAAAGACCTGCGGCATAATCTGGTGGGACTATACAAGCATACCCATGCACATCACACGCTATACCTCTGTTCCCACAAGTCTTGGCTTTACGGTGGTCATCGTCACGTTCATGGACTGCTTTTTCGAGCATATCATGGACGCGCTTATGACCCTTGACCCAACTCGGTCCTGCATATTCGGCGGCACGCTTTTTGCCATCTCCGCCGCGGACTTGATATTCAACCTTGTACGAATGAGGCGAACGGGCAGCCTAATGACGCTGTGGAAGCTTGATTTGACTACAAAGAGTTTTGAAAGGTACAAATACAACAGACAGTAATAAAATCGGTATCTCCGCAAAAGTTGCAGAGATACCGATTTTTTTAACCTAAATAATTGCCGTGCAAGGAGAAATTATTCCACGGAAGCTACCTTGAGCATATTTGTGGTGCCTGCAACGCCCAGCGGCAGACCTGCCGTAAGCACCGCAACGTCCCCCTTTTCAAGAAGCCCGTTATCCACGGCAGCCTTTACCGCGCTGTCGAAAAGCTCGTCGGTGCTGTGCTTTTCGTCCATGAGAATTGGGCATACTCCCCAGCTCATGCTCATCTGACGAAGCACGGTCTCGCTGGTGGTGCAGCCGATTATCATGCAGGAGGGGCGGTACTTGGAGATATGCCGCGCCGTCGAACCCGACTTTGTAACGGTGATAACAGCCTTTGCGCCAATGTCATGGGCAGTGGTAACAGCCGCATGGGAAATAGCGTTGGTGGGGTTTTTCATTACCGAAAGGGGGCGCTTGGAAAGGCGGTTGATGTAGTTGATGTCCTTTTCCGTGGTCTCGGCGATAAGCGCCATTGTATGCACCGCCTCAACGGGGTGCTTGCCTGCGGCGGTCTCGCCCGAAAGCATGATTGCCGAAGTTCCGTCATAGATAGCGTTTGCAACGTCGGTTATCTCGGCACGGGTGGGGCGGGGATTGGTTATCATGGACTCAAGCATCTGAGTGGCGGTGATGACCTGCTTGCCTGCAAGGTATCCCTTGGCAATTATCTCCTTCTGAATGGAGGGTATCTGCTCAAAAGGAATCTCAACGCCCATGTCGCCGCGCGCAACCATAATTCCGTCGGCAGCCTCGATTATCTCGTCAATGTTGTTCACGCCGTCCATGTTTTCGATTTTTGCAATAATTCTGGGGGTGGTCCAGCCGAGACTTTTGGTGAACTTTTTCAGGTAATTTATATCCGCCGAGGAGCGCACGAATGACGCCGCAATAAAGTCGTAGCCCATTTTCGAGCCGAATTCAAGGTCGCTCATATCCCTCTCGGAGAGGTAGGGCATGGAAAGCTCCACGCCGGGGACGTTGATGCCCTTGTTGTTGGAAAGCGTACCTCCGCAGATAACGCGGCAGACGATGTCGGTAGCGGTTATCTTCTCGGCTTTCAGCTCTACAACGCCGTCGTTTATGAGTATAGCCGTGCCGATGGAAATATCCCCGGGCAGACCCTTAAAGCTGATTGACGCGCGCTCGGCGGTGCAGGGAATGTCCTCGGTGGTGAGGGTAAAGGTGTCGCCGTCGTAAATTTCAACGGGCTTATCGTCGACAAAGCGTCCGAGACGAATTTCGGGGCCCTTTGTATCCAGCATGGTCGCGATGGGCAGACCAAGCTCCTCACGGAGACGGACAACCTGTTCGAAGCGCTTTTTGTGTATCTCATAATCGCCGTGGGAAAAGTTGAAACGGGCAACGTTCATACCTGCGAGCATCATTTCGCGGAGGACGTTATCGTTGTCGGTTGAAGGACCGATAGTGCAGACAATTTTGGTTTTTCTCATACAGCAGACTTCCTTTAATATAAATTTAACAGAAATTAACATAAATTAAAATATGCGCAATTTACTCCGTATACCATGTTACACTAATTTTGTCAATATATCAATGCACATTTTGCATAATTTTAATTCAACTTTTTACTAAAAAATAGTATAACAAAAGCAAAGAGCATTATGCAGGGACGACGGAAAATGCGGTGTGATAAATAATAATTTAGCGCAATATTTTGTATGGCATCAGCGAAGCGAGAGTAAAAGTTTCGTCCACCTTTTCAAAGGTGGCGGTTTCCAAAGGCAGAGCCTTTGGTCGCTCTCCGCAGAGAGCGAAACTCCTGCTTGCGCCCGCAGGCGCTGCCTTAGAAGCGCTCCGCAAAGTTGAATTTTGCGGCGAATAGCCGCAAAAGAAGAACGCCCTGCAAGAGAGGGCGTTCTTAGAAGCAGCGAAGCTGATTAAAAATTCGGTTTAAAGTAAATTTTAGTGAATAGTTTTTTGTAGGGGCGGATATTATCCGCCCGACCTTTTCCGTATAAACGGGACGGGAGACCCGTCCCCTACAATATATGCTCCGTTCAAAACAGTCCACCGGACTGTTTT
>JAGAUA010000004.1 GCA_017847885.1 Oscillospiraceae bacterium | reverse complement strand
ATCTATCTGTATATCATCAAGCACAAAATACAGCCTTCCGTTTATGACCTTTGCATAATCTGCGTGAACATTTTCAAAAGTGACCGATCTTTCATTTTCCGATTCGCTGTATAGTATCTCGCTGCCGTCAGCACTATAAAACCTTTTGATTATTTCATCCGCAAAAACTGTTGTTGCACCCAAAACAGCCACAGCTGCAATTATTGCCACAGATTTTTTTATTATACCTTTTGGCGAAGCAATCTTTGAGGACTTGCTGTTTTCAGCTTTCAACAGCTCAGCAGTACGTTTTTTCAGAGAATCGGGAGCCTTGATGCCCTCAAGGGCACAAGTGTATCTATCAATATTCATAATCATTCCTCCAATACCTTTTTTAGAAGCTGTCTTGCACGATAGAGCCGCGATTTTACTGTGCCTTCACTTATATGTAAAATTTTCGCTGTTTTATTTTCTGAAAATCCTTCAAACCGGCATAAAAAAATAACCGTTTTGAATTTATCGGGCAGATCCTCCGTAATAAGTTTAAGGTCATAAAATGCAGTTTCATCTTCATATATCACATCTTCCTCAGCTGTGGTTACAATTCGTTTTATTCTGCGATTATGGCTGATAGACATATTTATTGAAGTTCTGATAAGCCAGTATTTAAGATGCTGTGTATCCTTAATTTTTTGTTGATACCTGTGGAGCTTTAAAAATACTTCCTGAAAAATATCTTCCGCATAATGTCTGTCAAGCGTATGCGACAAAGCTGTCCGATAAACCATATCGCCGTATTCTTCTATGATTTTTTCAAAATCCGTACGATCACCTTCTTTTTGTGTTTTGAAAAGCCTTTCACTTATAAAACGTTTTATAAGCTAAAAAGGTTCCCTTAATAAAAAAATATCCAGACTACCTGAGGACAAGGGTATTGTCCGGAATGTAAGGGTAAGGTATTATGGTCTAATAAGAGCGAATGAGTCAACTTACTCACCGCATTTACCCGGCAATCGGACATATGAAGCTTGGACTTGATATTTTTGTCAACTGCGTTTATATTTACGCAGAAAAGATGCCCGTTATTACCTTTACAGGCTCGGTATCTTAATTTAGTATGATTAAAATAACATTATATATTGACTTTATTAGATAGTTAATGTATTATTATTTATATCATTTAAAAGGAGACTGCATTTTGTATTTAGTATATATTCTGATTTATTATGTTCTTAATTATAACACCGATTTTTCCTATCATTCACAAAATGGTATAGAATATCTTATAGGTGCATGTTTGGTTGCTCTGCTAAGCCAATTGACAGAATTGTTAATATATAGAGTTGCTTATAAGTTTACAGGTCTATTATATCATACTGCAACGATTTCAGGAGAACATGAAGGCAAAACAGTTCATTGGTTTGTGCGAGCTTTTCTGATGCTGCTCATCTTTCTATTTTCTCTGTCTCCATTACCTGAAATGATCATCAGTCCTCTTTCACATAATATATATTTATATTTTGAGGAACAAGTTCAACTCTTTAGCAACAATATTGTCCAAAGTTTGCAATAATAACATATCAGGCACACGAAATTGATTTTTCGTATGCCTGATTTATTTTGAACATATACCGGTCAAAAATACTACTTAGATAAAATGCGTTTTATTATAGCTCGATTTTAATCTCATTAGGAAAATACATGCCACTTTCTCCATAAATATTTTTTTCACCATTTTTGTATCTTTGGTATATGATTAATACAAACTTTTCACTATCTGTTTGAGGCTGATGATTTTCTAATGCAAAATCAATCCTCTGTTCATCAAAATATAGCGCCTTTAAATTTTCACTTTCAATTCTATAACCGTAACCGTTGCTTCCCATAGATGTTGAAATAATATCACCAATATATCTATATACATTTTGAGAAGAAAAGATATCCTTAATGTATGCCGATAAAATCTCATCTTTCTTTTCATTATCTTTATAATGACGAAGCAATCCCCATATGTTATGTCTGCTATAGTTTGGATTCTCATAAAGATTAATTCTTTTCTTAATAATCTGTTGACAAAGATTTGCATATGCTTGTCGGATGATATTTGCTTGTTCTTGTACAATGCTTTTATTATCCGCTCTAGAATGTTCAAGCCAATATATTATATCGCTGAAATACAAAAGTTTACTGATATCCGCACAAATTGTATTCGCAAAGATCTTCACCTCATCCATTGTAGCTTTTTGTATGAGAATTGAAATAATGATTAATGCACGTTCTCTTGCACTTAAAGCCCAAAAGGAACTGGAGTCATTAATTTTAAAAATATTATTCCAAATTGTCAATGCAAATGTCATCGTATATTCTTGAGGAACATCATCTAAATATTGCTGCAATCCTTCAAGCCAGACCTTTTGGTCACCTATTTTTATATCATTTAAAAGCTTGCAGAATGAAGTATATACCTTCTGTGCTGATTCCCTTGATTCAACTATTTTTAACAATTCTTGCGTTTGAGTGCCTAAATCAAGATAATTATTATTACTATATGAAAAATACAAGTCAAAATACTTTGCGCTGCAAATAGACATTTGTTTTTCAATATCCTTTATATCTTCATCAGATATATATTCTGATACTAATTCATAATTGTTGCAATATCGATTGACATATGGAAAAATGGAAGAAAGCAACTCTTTGTATTTGGGATAAAGTTCAAACAATTCTTTAAAAAATTGCTTGCCATCTTTATTGAATTTATCTCTATTAAATTCACACGCAAATGTTTGCTGATTATATTCTTTATGATGAGAAATAAAATACTGATAGTTTGTTCTAATCATATCATATAACCCCGGTTCTATGAACCGAATTACTTCTATAGCTAGAAAGTTTGATTTATTTAATTTATTATCACTTGCAAATACAATTGGGAAAGCTGAATTAACCAATCTTTTAAAATTTCGAAGATTGTCTATTTCAGAACAAATTACCTTATATGTTGGAATGAAAGATTTTATTTCATCAGGTTTTACTCCATACATTTTCAGAATATTTTCAATGCACGTCCCATAAAGATTATCTAGTTGATCTTGTTGAATTACAGGTATATATATTTCACGTTGAATTATTTTTTCAAGATATTTGGGATTGATTTTTTTAGTATCCTTTAATATTTCTTCCACACGTTCTTTGTCATATGAAAGAAGATAAATCAGATTTGGCAAGTCAAATATTGTAGCTATAAGTTTGAACAGAAATATAATATTATCTGACTCTGCTCTATCAATATTATCAATAATAAATACAATAATTTTATTCTGAGACTTTAAGTAAGTACTAATATCTTTTTTTAGTGAAGTAATGTCATCATAAACATCACTATTTATTGACAAAAGATTGAGCAATTCACCTGTCCAAGAAATATTTGTTAAAGATGAGCTAATATCAGATATCGTTGCACTTAATTTTTGTGTTATGCTTCGGTTTTGAGATACACTGAATTTTATGCCCGTATGCTGTAAAATTATATCGTACATAGCAAGAAGCAATGCTTCCTGAGTTCCAAATATCCAAGGATCAAATTCATCAATAACAATCACTTTTTTACCATTGTTATCATTGATCATTTTCTTAACATTATTTATTAATGTGGTTTTCCCGCTTCCCCATTTACCTATCAATCCTATAACAAAAGAACGTTCTGCTTGAAAATTTACAATGGCACTATACAGTTGAGAAATCAATCCTGTTCGATTCAATAAATCATAATCTGCATCTTTTTCTGTTATAATAATTGGCATTTTTTCCTCAACTTTAAAAGTGTTGTAATAAATATCTTTCAAATCAAAAACGCTTTGAGCATTTGTGTTTAATAATTGTATTGTTTTTCTATGTAATACAATTCTTTTTATTAGAATTATTATCGACAATACTAACAATACTGCTGCAGTAATAGATTTATAATTGATAATACCATTCTCTAAAGTCCAGAATATCATACAAATAATACTTATAACAAATAAACTTATAACATTACAATCTGTTGAATTAACAATTGGCATTTTCAATCTTTCGAATATGTGTGTTTGAATTATTGATAAAATAATAATCAATGCTGCCACCACACCAAAGGAAATTATAAGTTCCAATGGATATTTGCAAATAACTTGAGATGGAATATTATAAATATCTAATGCAAATATAGCACCTACAACGATAACAGATATAATTAAATTTTTTATAAACGGATATAATTTATTCATCTGTGTAAAATAACTTACTATAAAATTATCTTCTTTTTTCATTAACTATCCACCCTTATCTTTAGTTTTTTTTAAACAAAAGTTCTTATTTATTATACCATATAAAATCATACTTTTCATTCTTATATATTACTATATTGATTTTTTACACGTTAACAATCATATTTTACTCCATACTTATTTATAATGTAAACTTAAATTTATGATACACCAATTTATTGTAAAAAGCAATACCTTTATCCTCAATGCCAATATATCCACCCTAAATGATAATATATCACAATATAATATTTCAAATTGCACAATTATCCACTTTAAATATGTGCAGCGTTACAAATTTTTTGTAACGCTGCACTTTTTTATTCTCTTTTCGGGAAAACAAAAGAAAAAATGTCCTGACTTATAGAAGGATATAGTTTGTAATAACAATACTCACAAACGAGCTGTGCAGCTTATATGCAACTCTACAAACTTTTTGTTTAGGGTAAAAAAACGGGCAATTTGCAAGCATACTTATGAAAGAACCTTTTTGCTCTCTCAAAAATTTTGGAAATGGAGGTCGATATTATGATGACAAGAAAGACAAAGCAGGAGCTTATCGCAGAAATTGTTACCCTGCTTGAAAAGAGGATTGAGGTAGAGGATGAAAAGTCCGCACCCGTCATAACTGTTACGCAAAATCAGCCATTGGAAATGCTTACAGTGAAGGAATGTACACAGGCTGTCAGCGGATTGTCTGAACACACTGTCCGTCAGCTTGTGAGGCAGAGCAAGGTTGCTTTTATCAGGACTGGACAGGGTGAGCGTGGAAAAATTCTTGTGAGCAAGAAAGCACTGCTTGAATATCTTGGAGGGAAAACAGCTTAATAATTTAGGGGGTATGGCTTTGGAAAGGAAAAATGCTTTTTTAAAGAAGCCATATACTTTTGTTTTTTCTATGTATAGCAAGCCACAGAAAGTGTACGGACACTTTCACATATCAAAGGTCTACCCCTTTGACATTGCAATTCAAAACCGTGCTTCCCGAATTGCTTATCTCTGAATTTTAGGCTACACCTAAGACCGCTTTTTGAATTGGAGGTAGTTACATTATGAGAAAATACAAACAGGTAAAACGCAAGGAAATCATATTTGACCTTACGGAATGGAGCAGGGTTGAAGAACACGCCTCAAAAGTTTCTATGACCACCAGCGAGTACATTCGGCGCATTGCTCTGGACGGAAGCATTACTTATCTTGAAATGAAAAATGTTACACCTATCATTAACGCCCTGCGAATTATCGGAAATAACATTAACCAGATTGCCAAAAAAGCTAATGAGATAAATTCGATTTACGCTGAGGATATTGAAAAATTGAAAAAGGAGAACGCTGAAATTTGCCATACGTTAAATCTATACCTATCCGCAATACAGTCCGGCGCAGCATAGAATATATCCTTAACCCTGACAAAACCGCTGAACTTTTTTACACCGCTTCTCTTAACTGTATGCCCGAGCCGCAGGACGCTTACCTTAATATGAAAATGGTATATGAGCAATACAGCGGCAAAAAATACAGCGACCATTCGCCTATCGATGGCAAGGGCAGGGTCAAGGCAATACACTATATTCAAAGCTTCGACCCTGAGGACAATATTTCTCCCGAGCTTGCTTTTCGTATAGGCAAAGCCTTTGCGTTAAAAACCTTCGGGGAAAATTGTCAGGTCGTGATTGCTACCCACTGTGACAAGTCGCATATACATAATCACATCATTCTGAACAGCTATGGTATTGACGGTCAGAAATTTTATGACAACAAAACCACGCTGAATAAAATTCGTGAATATTCCGATAGGGTATGTCTTGCGTTTGGCATTCAGCCCTTTGATAAAAGGAAGGGTAAGGGTCGGACTGTTGCATACAACGAATGGGAGCACCGAAAAAGAGGCACATCATGGAAACAGAAAATCAAAAATGCCGTTGACTCTCTTGTCGGCACGGTGAAAAATATTGATGAACTCTTTGGTGAGTTGGAACAGCAGAGATTTACTGTAAAACGTGGCAAATATATTTCTGTCAAGGCTGACGGTCAGCAGAGATTTGTCAGGCTCAAAACTCTCGGCAATTACTACTGCGAGGAAATTTTAGCAGAAAGGATAAAGATCGCTCTTGATGAAAAAGAACAGGTCAATGAGCTGAACAGTCTTTTCTATGAGAGAATTTATCAGGTGAGCCAGCTTGCAAGGTCGGGACAAAAGGTACAGCAAAAATATAACCCACAGCTGCCATATTCCGAAAACAATGACCTTACTGTTTACAAGCTTGTGGCACAGCTTTCCGTCATTAACCGCGACAGGATTTCCTCTATCGGTCAGCTTGAAGAAAAAATTTGCAGGCTAAAATCCGAATATGAAAATACTGCACAGGAATTGAACTTACTTACGGACAAGCTTTCTCAATATGAAGCTGTAATACGTCAGGGAGAGATGTACTTTTCTCTGCTTGACAAAAACGAATTATCTGTTTCGGACAAACTAAAACTAAAAATGCACAAGGCTGTTATGGATAAGTACAATATTACATGCCGTGAGGATTTAGAGTCTATACGAAAGCTTCATGATGAAACAACAGAAAAAAATGCTGCCCTGAATGAGCAATTTGACAACTGTAAAAAACTGTATGATGTCTATGCGGATATTGCTGATACTTACTACAAGATTTCCAAGGGAGATTACATTTCTAAGCTTATTGAGGAGAAGAAACGAGAGGAGGAAAAGAATCATAAATCAAAAAGAAGATAATTTTGCGGACAAATTTTAAATTGGCACTTGACTTTTAACGCTTTACCATGTAAAATTAAAGTTAGAAAAGTGTCACAATCAAGGCTCTTTATTTGTTCGCAGCAATTAGGAGGTTTGATATTATGGCATCAATCAGAAAAAAGAATAACTCATATGAAATCCGTGTCAGTTGCGGCTATGATGTGAACGGAAAACAGAAATTTCAACAGATGACATGGAAACCCGCCGAGGGAATGACTCCGAAGCAGATTGAAAAAGAGGTAAACCGTCAGGCTGTTCTTTTTGAAGAAGCTTGCAAAAAGGGACAGATCACCGCAAATGTCAAGTTTGAAACCTTTGCCGAGCAATGGTTTGAGGAATATGCAAAGCTGAATCTGAGAAGCACTTCCTATGAGAGAATGAAGCAGCTTACCCAGAGAGTTTATCCTGCAATCGGACATATGAAGCTTGACAAAATCACAGGCAGACATATTCAGCAGTTTATCAATGACTTGCTGCTGAATGGCAGAAGTATGAAAACGGGCAAGCCGCTTTCCCGAAAGACAGCGGTACATCATTTAAGCTTTATCTCCGACGTATTTACATACGCTTTGAAAATGGATATGCTTTCTGACAACCCGTGCCGAAAGGTTACAGTTCCAAAGGGTGAAACAAAGGAAAAAGAAATTTACACTCTTGAAGAACTTGAACAGCTTTTGACCCTGCTTGAAACGGCACCGCTGAAATACAGGCTTTTCTTCACTATGGTTCTGTACACGGGTTTTCGCCGCAGCGAGATGTTGGGTTTGGAATGGAAGGATATTGACTGGGAAAACCGTATCATAAGTGTACGGCGCACGTCGAATTACACCGCCGAGCGTGGAATTTACACGGACACAACCAAGACGAAGAAATCCCAGCGAAGCAGACGTTATCCACAGCTTGTTTTTGACCTACTGAAAGCGTACAAAGAGGAGCAGGACAAGGAACGTGAAAAGCTTGGATCAAAATGGATTGACTATGACAGGCTGTTTGTGAAATGGGATGGACGTCCGATGAATAATGGCACGCCTTATCTTTGGCTGAGAGAACTTTGTGAGAAGAACAACCTGAGGTTTTGTGATGTTCACAGTTTCCGTCATGCCCATGCTTCTATTTTAATTAACGCAGGAGTGGACGTTGCAACGGTTTCCGCTGACTTAGGGCATTCAAATTCGATGACAACATTGTCAATATATACGCATGAATTTCAGGACGCTCAGGCGAGAACCTCGGACATCATTGCAGACGCACTTGACTTCAGCAAAAAGAAAGAGCCTGCTGTATTATAACAGCAAGCATAAAGTTACTTGGTGGGTCGCAAAGTTAAAATAATGGGCAAGTAATGGGTCAAGCCTGATTTTCCGCATAAAAAGAAATCAGCAAACCTCGTATCTGCGTGGTTTGCTGATTAAAAAGCTGGTGACCCGTACGGGAATTGAACCCATGATTACGCCGTGAAAGGGCGTCGTCTTAACCTCTTGACCAACGGGCCTTACTTGGCGAACCAAGTTTGGTAGCGAGGATGAGACTTGAACTCATGACCTACCGGGTATGAACCGGTTGCTCTAGCCAACTGAGCTACCTCGCCGCATGATGTCTTACGCGACGATATACATTATACAACAAAAATCTCTCGCTGTCAATAGTTTTTTGCAAAAAAATCTTTTTTATTCATTTTAACCTACGCCACGCATTAATTTTCTGAAAAATAATTGATTTTCAACAAACACATTATAATAGTATATTTATATTTCCCGGCAAAACGCCTCTGCCGCCTCAATATCCACGCCTCTTACGCGGTGCCGCGACGCCCTTTCCCCCTTGGTATACACCCAAATATCGCAGCTTTTTCCCATTTGCTGGAATATCGTCCTGCTTATTCTCATGTAAACTATACGGTTTTTTGGCACTATAATTGTATGAAAATGGAACATTTTGCAATATTTTAGTGTAATAGTATCGCCGTCCGCACCTATACCCGAAGTAAATTTTGCGGCAATTTTTACAATAAGCATATACGTGGCAGGAATTTCCGCCATAAGCGTGAGGAACTCTATGGTGCCGCTCCAACTTGGGAAAATATGCAAAATAACTGCTCCGCTCACGGGTATGACCGTCGCCAGCAGCAGCGGCAGCCAGATATATGTCATCATCGAAAGCTTTCGCGGACGTATGCTGATATTACTGATTGTAAAATTCGGCAGGGTCATGCGCATCGAGCTGATAACCCTTTTTCTTGTCGTCACGGGCACGAAAACAGGTATCTCATTTTTGCTTTTGCCGTACCCCGTGCAGCTGACGTGCACCGACATTACGCGGCATATTTTCATAAGCAAATTTTGTCTCAAATCGGCACAATTGACTCTGGAAATATTTATATAATATTTCCATTTTGAGAAGAACCCGTTTTCCACAAAAATGTTCTCTCCGCATCTTTGTATGCGGAAATTTATATGCCTTAACAGGTTGGAAATAAATGAGAGAAGCCAACCAAAAAACATTACCACAGTCAAAGCCGCCGCAGCAGGCGTTAACCCGTTTACGATTTTCTGCATAACTTCGGTCATTCCGTTCACGGCGGAAATAAATCTTTCGTTCAGTTCTCCCCCGATAATTTTTCCCCCTTGAATGAGGACCGTTCCTATGAGTATCACCCCTGAAAGCGTTGAGGAAAACACAAAGGAAAATAGCATTAAATTCCATTTAGAAGCGTGGTAGGTTATCTTTGCGTTTGTCGACTCCGTTGGTATTTTATTGAATAATTCTGTATAATCTTTAAACGAAACCGTCAGTTCGATATCCGCTTTGCCGGGCTTGTTGTACACGGAATGGGAGTCCGAGTCAATGGCTATGGAGACAGCCTTTGTCGGTCGAAGCCAGAGCAGACGTTTTGCCGAAACGGAAGAAATTGCCTTATACGGCACCTCAAAGCTGCTTTTGAGAAGCATACCGCTTTGCACCCGTATACACGTTTCGCGAATTTCATATGTCACAAAATACCATCTCACAACTGCAAGAAGTATAATAAGTGCAATGACAATTATATCCAGATACGCACCCCTGACCCAGTTGTAAACATCGAAGCCCACGGCAATCAGACCGCGGACAAGAGGGATAACAAGCAGCCAGAAATTTTTGGTAGTATACTTTAATATAGCAATTTTATGCTGGCGTTTCATTACAGACCTCCTCTGCTGCGGAGAGCTTGCTGGATTTTTTTATCTATTTCTTCCAAATCTGAAGAGGATAAAAAGCAGAATAAAAGCCGTCCTCCGTATGCGTTTATTAACAAAAAGTTAAAACTTGTGTACTTTGAAAAGGGCATGGAAACCGTCGTTGTATACTGAACTGCGGACATTTTTACATACCTTGTGTTCTTGAAAAACACGCCCGACCGCAGGACTATCCCCTCGGGGGAGACGGTGTAGCTCACCGAACGGTACCACAAAGGCAGAATAATCAGCAGGAAAACCACATATGCTGTTACAAGCAGAATGACAAATGCCCAGATGATTATTTCCGGTACGGTAAATTTCGGCAGGGCAAAATATTCGGGAAACCGCCCTTCTAAATATTCCAACAAGTATTTTAATCCTATTATTATACAAACTATAATAACAAATGTCATTACTCTAAGGAATTTTAAGCTTTTTTTATCCGCATAGTATTTTTTCATAGTCTCAAATCCTTAAAAATATCGTTAAAAAATAAATATGTTACATATTATTATACCACATTTTTACCAAGAAAGAAATAGTTTTTTTCGGGGAGGACGCTTTTTGAACGGTCAATTATATGATACAATTTGTAATATTATTGCAAATTTAAACAATTTGTTATGGGGATTTGAGACGGTGCTTCTTGTGTTTGGTGCAGGAATATTTTTTACTGTCCGTATTAAATGCTTTAACGTTATACATATAGTACACGCGTTCAAATCTACTATATTTAAGAAAGGTACGACGCGCAAGTTCTCCTCAAAAGGCAGTTTATCCCAATTTCAAGCATTGTCAACCGCTCTTGCCGCGTCCATGGGAACAGGCAATATTATTGGTGTCGCAGCTGCCATTTCCATTGGCGGTGCGGGGGCGATTTTCTGGATGTGGGTGTCGGCAATTCTTGGAAGCTCCCTAGCGTTCGTGGAAAATGTGCTTGGGGTAAAATACAAAAAGCACGGCGGCGGACCTATGGCTTATATTTCCAAAGGGTTGGGCTCTCCTGCCCTTGCGGCGGTTTACGCGGCGGCTTGTGCTCTGGCTTCTTTTGGAATTGGCAACATGACCCAGACCAACGCCATGTCCTCTGCGGCGGCTGAGTTGGGGGTTTCTCCCTTTTTTTCGGGCGCGATAATTGCACTTCTTTGCGGAGCGATAATCTTCCGCGGAAGCAAAAAAGTTGCCTCTGCGGCGGAAAAGCTTATCCCATTTGTGTCGGTTTTGTATGTTGCTGCGGCGGTTACTGTAATAGCAGTATATGGGAGAAATATTTCAGAAATGTTAATGCATATCTTTCTTTCCGCCTTTGGAATTTCACAAATTTCGGGGGGAATTTGCGGTGCAGTTTTGAAAAAATCCATATCCACGGGCTTGCGTCGGGGTATATTTTCCAACGAGGCAGGCATGGGAAGCTCGGTGCTTGTACACACCGAAACTGAGTGTGACGAGCCTGCTGTCATGGGTATGTGGGCGGTGGTGGAGGTTGTCATTGACACGCTTTTATGTTGTACCCTCACCGCTTTTGTTATACTTCTGACGGGTGCCGACCGAAGCGGCGCAGATGGCATTGGAATGGTGACGGAGGCTTTTCGCTCCGTTTCGGGAAGCTTTGCCCCATATTTTACAACCGCTGTAACGGTAATTTTTGCCTTTTGCACGCTGCTTGGCTGGTATTTTTACGGCGAAAAATGCGTGACATATATTTACAGAAATGGCAGGGGACGTACCCCAAAAAGGGCGGTTTTTTTCTACCGCGCAGCATACACTTTGGCTGCTTTTATAGGTGCGGTTTTGCAGCTTTCCCTTGTGTGGGAGCTTGCGGATCTTTTCAACTGGTTCATGCTGATGATAAACCTTTTTGCCCTTATTGTATTAAACCGTGAGGCGGCGGATTACACCAAGGATTATACAAAACGTATAAAACAGACAAAATAGCCTCGAAAGGTTGATTTTTTTCATTTTTGTGGTATAATGAAAGTATGTATTGCTTAATATACTATGATAAAGGATGTTGAATATGCTTGATATCAAATTTGTCCGTGAAAATCCGGACGCTGTAAAAGAAAACATTAAGAAGAAATTTCAGGACGCCAAGATTCCTCTCGTTGACGAGGTAATTGCTATCGACGCGGAGCTTCGTGCTGCAAAAACCGAGGCTGACGAGCTTCGCGCAAACAGAAACAAAGCTTCAAAGGAAATCGGCGCGCTGATGGCGCAGGGCAAAAAGGACGAGGCTGAGGCTGCAAAAAAGCGCGTTACCGAGTTTGCAGACCGTCTTGCTGCTCTTGAGGTCAAGGAAAACGAGCTGAGCGAAAAGCTGAACAAGGACATGATGGTCATTCCCAACATCATTGACCCCAGCGTGCCTATCGGCAAGGACGACAGCGAAAATGTGGAGCTGGAGCGCTTCGGTGACCCTGTTGTTCCCGATTTTGAGATACCCTACCACACCGAGATCTTGGAGAGGCTGCAAGGTATTGACCTTGACAGTGCAAGAAAGGTTGCAGGAAATGGTTTTTATTACCTTATGGGAGATATTGCCAGACTTCACAGCGCGGTTATCTCATATGCACGTGATTTCATGATAAACCGCGGCTTCACCTACTGCGTTCCCCCATTTATGATTCGAAGCAACGTTGTTACGGGTGTTATGAGCTTTGCTGAAATGGACGCTATGATGTACAAGATTGAGGGTGAGGATCTGTACCTCATCGGCACCTCCGAACATTCCATGATCGGCAAGTACATCGACACCATTGTTCCCGAAAAGACCCTACCCCACACGCTGACCAGCTATTCACCCTGCTTCCGCAAGGAAAAGGGCGCTCACGGCATTGAGGAGCGTGGCGTATACCGTATTCACCAGTTTGAAAAGCAGGAAATGATCGTTATCTGCAAGCCCGAGGAGAGCATGGACTGGTTCCACAAGCTTTGGAGGAACACCGTGGATCTGTTCCGCTCGATGGATATTCCCGTGCGCACCATTGAGTGCTGCTCCGGTGACCTTGCCGACCTGAAGGTGAAGTCCTACGACGTTGAGGCGTGGTCGCCCCGTCAGAAGAAGTACTTCGAGGTGGGCAGCTGCTCCAACCTTGGTGACGCTCAGGCGCGCCGTCTGAAGATCCGCGTTAACGGCGAGGATGGCAAGAAATACTTTGCTCACACCCTCAACAACACGGTTGTTGCTCCCCCGAGAATGCTTATCGCGTTTGTTGAGAACAATCTTTGCGAGGACGGCTCGGTGAAAATTCCTGAGGTACTTCGTCCTTACATGGGCGGTCTGGAGAAGATCGTGCCTAAGAAATAAGGTAAAAACAAAAATGCTGCTGCACTAAAATTGTGCAGCAGCTTTTTTTATTCTCTCGTAAGCCTTTCCGCAAGGTCGGAAAGCTCGTCTTTATCGTAGAAATCTATGGTAATTGTACCCTTTTCGCCGTCCTTGGACTTAATTTTCACCTTTCTGCCGAGCCGCTCATGGAGACTTATCTGCATTTCCGTCATAAAATTCGCCGCTCTGCGCTGTTCTTTATCCTCAGTGGCGTCGGTTTCCTCGTTTTCCTCCGCTTTTTTTGCAATAATCTGCTCTATCTCGCGCACGGTCATTTTGCCGCCTGCCGCCATTTTTGCAAGCTCAAGCATATCCTCCTCCGTTTCGGCGGAAGCGATAGCCTTTGCCTGACCCGTTGAAAGCTCCTTTGTTCTAAGCATATCCACAATTTCTTCGGGAAGATTTAACAAACGCACCGCATTTGCGACCGCCGAACGGGACTTGCCAACCGCCTTTGAAAGCTCCTCCTGGGTCATGTTGTAGTCGTCCATCAGCGATTTGTACGCCATTGCCTCCTCTACGGGGTTCAGGTCCTCACGCTGGATATTCTCTATCAGCGCAATTTGTGCGGTTTGGGCGTCGTCAAATTCCTTGATTATAACGGGCACCTCGCTCATTCCCAGCATACGGCAGGCTCTCCAGCGGCGCTCGCCGGCAACTATCTGGTACCCTGCCGAATAGGGACGAACCACTATCGGCTGGATAAGCCCGTGCTGACGGATACTGTCCGCAAGCTCGGCAATTGCACCGTCGTCAAAATCCTGCCTGGGCTGACTACGGTTTGGCTCTATATCTGAAAGGCGCATGGTCTGTGAGCCGCTTGTTTCGCTGCCGTTATCACCGAAAAGCGCGTCAAGACCCATGCCAAGGCTGTTCTTTTTTGCCATTTGTTTTCCTCCTTATTGCAAAAATTGTTCCACATGGAACAATTTTTGTACTATTATTTTTTCACTATTCTATATTCACTATTCACTAAAATTTGCTTTAAAATGTAATAAATAGTTCGTTCAAAACAGTCCACCGGACTGTTTTGAAGAAAAGGTTTACTTGTAGCTCCTACAAAGGGGAGGCGGTCGTGTTCGCCTCCCCTCGAAATGCTGTCGCATTTCTCACCCCTTGCTCCGTTTTTTCGGGCGCCTGCGGGCGCAAGCAGGAGTTTCGCGCTCTGCGGAGCGCGACCAAAGGCTCTGCCTTTGGAAACCGCAGCCTTGAAAGGCTGGCGAACTTTTTAATGCCGCTTCGCTGTTTCCTAAAATCATCTTGAAAACAAACACTTGGTTCATTTTCCTATATGGAACATTTTTATCTTATTTCTTTGCCGCGCTGTGGCGTTTGAGCAATTCCTCCGTAAACGCCATGTACGCCTCCGCTCCACGGGAGGATTTGTCGTAGTACACCACTGGCTTGCCGAAGCTGGGTGCCTCGGAAATACGCACGTTACGCGGTATGACCGTCCTGAACAGCTTTTTCGGGAAGTGCTTTTTTACCTCCGAGACCACCTGCCCCGTAAGGTTAAGGCGGCTGTCAAACATTGTAAAAAGTATGCCCTCGATGTCGATGGTGGGGTTGTACCGCTGCTTCACCAGACGTATCGAGTCGATAAGCTGGGAAAGTCCCTCCATTGCGAAGTACTCGCAGGTCATGGGCACCAGCACCGTGTCGCAGGCGCAAAGCGCGTTTATCGGAATGAGCGAGAGTGACGGCGGACAGTCAAGCAGAATGTAGTCGTACTCCTGCTGAATGGTAAGCAGCTGCATTTTCATGCGCTTCTGCATATTGTCCACCTCGATAAGCTCGATATCCGCCGCCGCCAGCGCCGAACTTGCAGGCACAAGGGACACGTTTTCGAACTCCGTTTTGATTATTGCCTCCTGAATACGGCGCAGACCCAGCAAAACCTCGTATGTAGTCACGCTCAGACTCTTTTTCCGCACACCAAATCCGCTTGTGGTGTTGCCCTGAGCGTCCATATCCACGCACAGCACCTTTTTCTTTTTCATACCGAGGCAGGCGGCAAGGTTCACAACGGTAGTGGATTTTCCCACGCCGCCCTTTTGGTTTGCAACCGCAATTATCATGGCAATGGTCCTTTCTTTTTTCGCATTGATTATATTATAGCACACAACCGCGCGCTTTGCAATACAAAAAACGCCATGATTTATTTTTTGGGAATAATGACAATTTCGCGCGTTTTTGCGCACGTTTTTGTTCCACGTGGAACATTTTTAATTCGGAATTCGTAATGCGGAATGCGTAATTATAATAAAATCATGCGTTTGTTTTAATATGCAGACCCAAATATTCCACGATATTTGGTTTTACGCTTGCGTTGTTTTTGTAGGAGTTTATTTCATATCCGCCCGATTTGCAACAGAAAAAGGGGCGGAAATTGATTCCGCCCCTACAAAATTGTTCCACGTGGAACAAAAACAACCGCTTGCGTTCATATTAATGCGTTAAGCCAGGCAAAACCCGACGTTTTACGGTTTTGCCTTAGCTTTTGCTATAAAACCGAACAAACCCCGATGTTTTTCGCAAAACAAAAGCTTTAACTTTCGTTTCAATTACGCATTACGAATTTCGAATTCCGCATTATAAAAATGTTCCACGTGGAACATTTTTATTTAGTCGGGATACGCACTATGTACTCGATATAGTTCTCGTCCTGGATTTTCTGGGAATCGGCGTTGATGCCTGCGGCTTTCATCATTTCTATCGCCTTATTTATGGTGTTCACAAACAGCCGCACCTCTTTGAACACCACGCTGCGCTTTTTAAAGCTCGCCGCGTCGCGCTCGCCCTGTATCATGTTCTCTATCAGCCGCTCGCTGCTGTCCACGTTCAGCCGCTTTGAATGGATAATCTCGGCGGCTTCAAACTGCTTTTCGATGCTGCTTAGCTTCAAAAGCGCACGGGCATGGCGCTCGGTAAGACCGTACTCCGAAATTCTCTGCCGCAGATTTTCGTCAAGCTTTAAAAGCCGCAGCTTATTTGCAATGGTGGACTGCGATTTTCCCAGCTTCACAGCGGCGTCCTCCTGGGTCATGCCGTAGAAATCCAGCAGCTCCGCTATTGCCTGCGCCTCGTCAAAATAGGAAAGATCCCTGCGCTGGATATTCTCGATAAGCGCCATGACCGCGGAATTCCGCTCGGTTATGGTGATGCAGATGCAGGGCACCGCTTCAAGCCCCAGCAGCTTTGCGGCGCGCAGCCGTCTCTCCCCTGCCACAAGCTGAAACCCGTTTTCCGTCCTGCGAACCGTCAGCGGCTGCAAAATTCCGTTCTGCTTTATGCTTTGGGCAAGTCCGTCTATATCCTCAAAATCGCGCCGCGGTTGGTGCGGATTTGGCTCGATTTTCGATGTTTCAACCTGAATGACCTTATTTACGACCTTTTCTTTAACAAAAAACGGCATAACACACCCATCCTTCTTTTTTAATGGGTATATTATACCATTTTATTCCAATATATTATGTCGAAACCCTGTTCAAACCAAGGGTTTTTTTGAGATTTGTCCGCCGTTTCTGGGGTACTTCCCCTCCGTAGGCTTTATTTTCCGCACGCAAATCAGCATACGCTTGTCGCCGCCGGGAAGCTCGTACTCCGAAACCTGGGCAAGCTCGCCGCCCAGCGCCTTCAACGCTGCCTCGCACTCCCTGTAATTCTCGTTTGGACCCTTCAGCGCCGCAAAGGTGCCCCCAACCTTGACGTAGGGCAGGCAGTACTCCGTCAGCACGGGCATTGCCGCAACCGCCCTTGCCACAGCAACGTCGTATTTTTCGCGGTACAAGGGGTCGCGACCCCCCTCCTCTGCACGGGCATGAACGCACTTCGCCTTGATTTTCGCCTCGTCGCACACCGCGGAGAGAAAGTTTATCCGCTTATTAAGGCTGTCAAGCAGGGTCAGAGCAATGTCCTCGCGGTAAATTTTCATGGGCAGACCGGGAAAGCCTGCGCCCGTTCCCACGTCGATAAGCGCGGCATTTTGGGGAATATCCGTGAGCTTCATGGGCAGAATGCTGTCCAAAAAGTGCTTCACGGCTATACCATCGGGGTCGGTAATGCCCGTCAAATTCATTTTTTCATTCCACTCCACCAGCAGACGGGCATACTCCGAATATGTTTCGTACTGCTTTTCGCTTATTTCAAAACCGTTTTCGGCAAAAATCTCCGCAAATCTGCCGTATTCGGGTAAAAATGCCATGATTTCTCCTCCTTTATATTAATTCGGAATTCGTAATGCGGAATTCGTAATTAAAACAAATGCTAACGCATTTGTATCCGAATTTTCCTTTGGAAAACATCGGGATTCTACTTAACCTGTAAATTGTTCCACGTGGAACAATTTTGTAGGGGCGGAATCTATTTCCGCCCGTTGTTTATGTGCGTATTGGGCGGATATGGAATCCGCCCCTACTTATTAATTATTTTCGGGACGGGAAACCCGTCCCCTACAAGACAAATGCGACAACACTCATTTTAAGGGGTTAGACCCAGCAAACCCCGATGTTATATGGTTTTGCGCTTGCGTTGCTTTTATGGTGTTAAGCCCAGCAAACACCGACGTTTTACGGTTTTGCGCTTGCGTTGCTTTTATGGTGTTAAGCCCAGCAAACACCGATGTTTTACGGTTTTGCGCTTGCGCAAAATTTCTCACGTCAGTGAGAAAAGTAAAACTCGGAAACAACCGCTTGCGGTTGTTTTGATTCCGCATTCCGCATTATTTTTGCCCTGCGAGCCAGATGATAAGCACGCTGACATCCGCAGGCGACACGCCCGAAATGCGGCTTGCTTGTCCGATATTTTCCGGCTGGACGCGGTTCAGCTTCTCCTGCGCCTCAAGGCTCAAGCCCTTGATGAACTTATAGTCAAATTGCTGGGGCAGCTTCTTTTCTTCAAGCTTTTGTACGTGCTCCACCTCCATCAGCTGCCGCGCGATGTACCCCTCATACTCAATTTGCAAATTCACCTGTTCCCTCACCTCATAGGGAAGATCGGGGCGGTCGGGGTCGAATTGCGCCAAATCTTCATAGGAAATCTGGGGACGGCGTATCAAGTCGCACATTTTCAGCCCCGTAGAGATGGGCGCCGTGCCCTTTTCGGTAAGCAAGGCGTTCAGTTCTTCCGACGGCGACAGCGATTTTTCCTTAACGCGCTTGATTTCCGCCTTTATCTGCAATTGTTTCACGTGGAACAATTCGTAGCGCTCGTCCGAAATAAGCCCTATTTCGTGTCCCAGCGGCGTAAGGCGCTCATCGGCGTTGTCCTGACGGAGCAGCAGGCGGTACTCGCTGCGTGAGGTCATCATGCGGTAGGGGTCAGAGCAGCCTTTTATTACCAAATCATCAATAAGCGTGCCGATATAAGAGGAGGAACGGGGCAGCGTGATGCCCTCCTTGCCCTGACAGAGCCGCGCGGCGTTTATTCCTGCGATAAGACCCTGCGCCGCGGCTTCCTCGTACCCCGAAGTGCCGTTGAACTGACCTGCACCGAAAAGTCCGCCGATTGCCTTAAATTCAAGGGTGTGGCGCAAGTCCTGAGGGTTGCAGCAATCGTACTCGATAGCATAGGCGTTGCGCATTATCTCCACGTGCTCCAAGCCTTTTATCGTACGCAAAAAGGCGATTTGCACGTCCTCGGGCAGCGATGAGGACATACCTTGCAGGTAGTATTCCTCCGTGCCGAGACCCATTGGCTCGATGAAAAGCTGGTGGCGGGGACGCTCGCTGAAACGGACGATTTTGTCCTCAATCGAGGGGCAGTAACGTGGTCCAACGCCCTCGATTTTGCCCGAATACATGGGCGAACGGTGGATATTTTCGTGAATTACCTTGTGGGTCTCGGCGTTGGTGTAGGCGATGTAGCAGGGCACGATGTTTTTCAGTCCCTCACGGGGGGTCTCAAAGGAAAATGGCTGGATATCCTCGTCGCCGCACTGAATTTCAAGCTTGTCAAAGTCAATCGAGCGGCGATGTACGCGGCTGGGAGTACCCGTCTTGAAGCGGCGCAGCTCAATACCGAGAGCCTTTAAGCTGTCGGAGAGCCCCCGTGCAGGCAAGGTTGAATCGGGACCGCTTTCGTAGGAAACATCCCCCACATGGATAAGTCCGCGGAGGTAAGTACCCGTGGCGATAATGGCGGTCTTGCACTTGTACTCGCCGCCAAGATGTGTAACAACTGCGGAAACTGCGCCGTTTTCGGTGCGTATCTCGGTGACCTCAGCCTGTTTTACGTCAAGATTTTCCTGCATTTCGCAGATTTTTTTCATATGGTTGTGGTATTTCACCCTGTCCGCCTGAACGCGAAGGCTATGCACCGCAGGACCTTTGCCCCGGTTCAGCATACGGCTCTGGATAAAGCAAGCGTCGGCAGCCTTGCCCATTTCGCCGCCCAGAGCGTCTATCTCGCGGACGAGGTGACCCTTTGCAGTTCCGCCGATGGACGGGTTGCAGGGCATATTTGCGATGTTATCCAGCGAAATTGTGAACAGCACGGTTTTTGCGCCGAGACGTGCCGCGGCAAGGGCGGCTTCAACGCCTGCGTGGCCTGCGCCGATAACGGCGACATCGTAGGTATCTATATAATGGCTCATTTTGAGTCCCTTCCTTTATTTTAACTATTCATTTTTCTCTATTCACTTTTCACTATTCTCTATTTATTTTCGGGACGGGTGACCCATCCCCTACAAAAATGTTCCACGTGGAACAATTTTTGATTTTCACTATTCCTTATTCACTTTTCTCTTTTCACTAAAAATTTACGTTAAACCGAAGTTCTAAGCAGCTGCGCTGCTTTTAAGGACGCTCTCTCTTACAGAGCGTCCTTCTTTTGCAGCTTGCCGCTGCAAAATTCAACCTTGCAGAGCGCTTCT